>CAYTTK010000258.1:0-2563 GCA_964440735.1 uncultured Pirellulales bacterium | reverse complement strand
ATGCCGACAGCATAAAAGATAACGGCTGCTGTGGTCGCTGATTGTCAATGGATTGCAGCGATTGCCGTCACCGGTTCTAAAATGGCCTTTGAAGTCTGCACACCATACATCATTGCTTCGTATGCCTTTGGTTAAAGGTGATACAGTTGGAGTAGCCCGGCGGCGGCGTTTGCGATGAACCGTTAGGCCCTGTTTGTGCAAAAACAATCCTATCGTAGAAATGGCTGGATAATGTTTCCAGTCTGGATAAGTTCGTTCAAGACGATTGCGTATCTTGGACGCTCCCCATCTCGGAAAGTCTTTTTTGATCGAAAGTATTGCCTGCTGTATTTGCGGCGAAATGGCATTGGGATGATTGTGCGGCGCCCTGCTGCAATCGGATAAAGCTTTGATGCCGAATTGTTGATATCGACCGAGCCATTTGTAGCCGGTTTTGCGGCTGATGTTGTAATATCTGCACAATTCCGCCATTGCGTAACTGCCGTCGATTAAGTCCATAATAAATTTTACTCTTAGTTCCATAACACAGGTCTCTGTCCATGGCATAATACGGCCTCCTTTCGAGGCAGATTATACCATTGATTATGTGTTACCTATGTGCTTAGCATAATCTGTAACCTATGTTATCGGTTTGTACCGAAAATGCCCCCCCACCACAGGGGTGGGGGCTAACCGAAGCTAATACTTGTCAATCGGCAGGGGGACATTATTTTGCGGGTCGCGCAGATTGATGTATTTTGCACCGCCTGAGAGTGTGCTGTATTCTTTGTAGTAGCCGTAAAGCTTGGCGAGTTTCTCCTCATCAGTAGCTTCCAGATGTTGCTGCCACGTGCCGAATTCGGCTCCCCAGATAATCTCGGTGCTATCTTTCGTATAGAGAATAATGTGCGACTGGCGGTTGTTTTTTCGGCCATTGAAATTGCTTACATCGATGCTGTCGATTTCGTAAAGCAATGGTTTATCAGGCGTGACAGATTTATCCATTTTTGCAAGTGCGGCCAGGATAGTTATGGCAGCGGCGAGGTCTTCTTTTTCAAAAAACGTTCCCACGGCGGGCGTTGTCGTTACTGAAACGCCTTTTACCTGAACAATCGGCAAATTCGGCATCGGCACAAAATCGAGCACAATATGCTCAGAATCAATGTAAAATTTATTAAAACCCGATTTGACCAGAGCCAGAGGTTTCCGCCATCGCCCCTTGATGTGGATACTATCGTGCGTGGTTTGCACTATAACTGCGTCAAGCCAGCCCACTGATGCCAGGTTTTCTGCCACTAATTGTGCAGCTTTTTCGTTGAGGTCGAGATATTTATAACCTGCTGCAGCAAAAATTTTTGTTTTTAGCTCGGGGGTAACCCATTCAGGTACATCTTCAAGCACCAAAGGGCCGGTCTCAACAAGTTTAGTTGACGTTACATATTTTTCCGCAAAATAAAGACCTGCACCCACTGCTGCGAAGACACAAACTATTGTAAGAACTTTCAAAAGGCCCATTAAGCTCGGTGAGCGCAGACTTACCTTTTTTTGTGAAGTGACGTACTTAAATGATATTCTTCCGGTTCGATTTTTTGTTCGTTTTTTGGCCACAGCTATCTTTTATTGCATATCGCCCGATTAACAGGAGATTGCGGACTATTATTTGCCAGTGCAGCTTCGACGATTGTTACGCACAAATCACTCATTGAAAGTCCCGCCTTTGCGGCTGCTTTGGGCAAGAGTGAATGCGTTGTGAAGCCCGGTATAGTATTAATCTCAAGGGTGTAAGGGATTTTATCCTCGCCCAGGATAAAATCGACCCTTGCAAAGCCCCGACAGCCGAGCGTATTGAAGCAGGTGAGCGCCGCTTGATTGATTTTCTCAACTAAAGCCGGTTCATCAATTGTATCAAAGAGAAACTCCGTTTGCTCACTGATATATTTTGCGTGATAATCGTAAAATCCGGTTTTGCTTCGAATCTCTATAATAGGTAGCGCCCGGTTTTCCAGGATACTAACGGTTATCTCCCGCCCTGAAATATATTGTTCAATCATACAGTCGCCAAATTCGCTTAAACACTTCTGTGCTGCTGTTATTGCGGACTTAGGGTCATCGGCCATTGTTACGCCGATAGTGCTTCCCTGCCTTATCGGTTTTATCACATACTTGTCTGCCGGGGCTACGGCAGGGCCTACGTCCTGACGAGCAAACTGCCGAAGTTTACTTTCAAGTTGTTTGGTGTTGGCATTAAATTCAATTGCCGCGGGTGTTGCTACGCCAGCTTCGGTAAAGACCTTTTTACTTGCCATTTTATCGAACGCTAACCTGCTCGCAGTTGGTCCGCTGCCGGTATAGACAAGCCCTTTGTCCTCGAGTATTTGCTGAAGCTGACCGTCTTCACCGAACCTGCCGTGCAATGCAATAAAAAACACATCAATATCGCTATGGTCAAGTATATTCATATTGTCTGGTCGAATATCAGCGGTTATTACATTCAAGCCGGCTTCTTTTAACGCCTGGGCGACGCATTGGCCGCTTTGAATACTGATGTCGCGCTCTTCCCCGATGCCCCCCATAAGGACAGCTA
>CAYTTK010000257.1:0-2627 GCA_964440735.1 uncultured Pirellulales bacterium | reverse complement strand
GGCCGAAGATGGCTTTGGAGCAGTAGTTACAGTGGTAGGGGCAGCCCCGGCTGGTGAGCAGGGCGGCAAATGGAGATAGCCGGCCACGCGGTGGCCTCGGTCTGTATCGCTGCCAGGGCAATAGATGATAGGCCAGAAAGGGGAGGGAATCCAAATCAAGCGTAATCGGTCTCGCCTTGGTGCTGGCTATTTTGCCATTTTGGCGGTAGCTGATGCCCGCAATTTTAGCCAGCGGCTGTTTGCTCTCCAGTGACCGCAGCAGCTCAACAATGGTGGCTTCAGCTTCACCCCTGACGACAACATCAATATCGGGGGCAGCCAGCATTGTCGCTTCGGGGAGCAGGGTAGGGTGGGGCCCGCCCAGAATGATGGTCAGGTCTGGTTTAGCCTGCCTCAGGTGACGGGCTAGACCGGTGGCAATGTTTATCGTCGGTGTGGTCGCGCTGAGCCCGACTACATCGGCATCTTTAACCAGTTGCGTGATTTCCTCGGGCTTGAGCTGGAGTGCGTTGTCATCGACCACCGTTACCGGGTAGCCCGCCTTCTCCAGAAGGGCGGCAATCAAGGCTAATCCCATAGGTGGTTGCGGATATCTAGTGGCCTGGGCTGGGTTGACAAGGGCTACCTTTAACATCTCTAGACGAAACCATAGACTTTCTTCATCCACTCAATAGTCCGGGGAATGCCTTCCTCCAGCGGGATTTTGGGGTCGTGGCCCAAGTCCCGTCTTGATTTGGTGAAGTCCATATGCTTGACCCGAGTGGTAAAGGGCTCCGCTTTTTTATAGGTGACCTTGGTGTCCTTCTTACCTAGGTTTTTGAGGATGAGGTCGGAAACATATTTAACGTCATGCTCCCATTCCTCTTTGCCGCCGATGTTATATACCTCTCCCGGCTTGAAGTTATCGATAATATTGGCCAGGGTGCGGCAGGTATCCTCAATATAGTCAAAGATGCGCTTGTGCCCCTGGTAAACAATGTAAGGCTCGTCTCTTAAGGCTTTATAGATAAAGGCGGGGATTACCCCGCGGTAGGGGCTGTAGTATTCATGGGGTCCGTAGGCATTGACCGGTCTCACCCTTACCGTCTCGGTGCCGAACATCTCGGCTGAATTTAATACCTGGAGCTCACCAACCCACTTGCTCATGGCGTAGTCATTCATCTGCTTTATGGCTAGCTCGTCCATTACCGCCTCGCCCATCACTCTATCATAGTCGCCATAGACCTCGGCACTGCTGAAGAAGATGAGCCTGAACTTCTTCTCCTCCTGAAGCCTGATTATGTTTTTGGTCCCCACCACATTGGTCAGCCAGAGGTTCTCGTAGTAATCCTCGCCATTCCAGCGGCCGTATTCAGCCGCCAGGTGATAAACATAGTCAAAGTCATGCTGGGCAAAGAGTTTCTCAAGCTGGCGGTATCTGGTAACATCACAGCGGTTAAATTTCGCCCTCTCCGAGTGGTATAGGTCGCAAGCCCAGACATCATGCCCTCGCTTCTCAAGCTCGGGGATAAGATTAGAGCCGATAAAGCCCAGTCCGCCCGTAGC
Source organism: uncultured Pirellulales bacterium (assembly GCA_964440735.1). Lineage (GTDB taxonomy): Bacteria > Planctomycetota > Phycisphaerae > Sedimentisphaerales > Anaerobacaceae > CAZBWE01. The sequence continues at coordinate 1,082 of CAYTTK010000257.1, read as the reverse complement.
CAGAATCTTAGCCATCTTTACCTCCCGTTATTATCTTCACGATTCTTTTGCCCGCCGTGCCGTCCCCGAATGGGTTGGGCCACTTGTTCTGCCGACCGAGCATAGTTCTGGTCTGCTCCAGTATTCTCTCCGGGGCAACACTCGCCAGCAGATTAGAGCCCACCTCAAGCGTTTCCGGTCTCTCGGTATTATCTCTCAGGGTAACGCAGGGGACACTTAAGATACAGGCCTCCTCCTGGACACCACCGGAGTCGGTCAGGATAAGGCGGGCACTGCTCTCCAGCTGCAGAAAGCTGAAGTAGTCCACCGGCTCGACCAGCCTGAGGGCCTGGGGCTGCAGGTTGAACTCAGCGATTCTCTTCTGGGAGTGGGGATGGATGGGGTAGACCACCGGTAGGTCAAATTCAGCCCCCACACTGTTAAGGCCCTCCAGGATGGAGATAAATCTGGCCTGGGCATCAACGTTTTCCTGCCGGTGAATGGTGACCAGAAAGTATCCCTGAGGCTTGAGCCCCAGGGTGTTAAGAACATCGGCTCTGCCCCTGGCTATTTCTAGATTCTGGTAGATGGCATCAACAATAGTATTGCCGGTGACAAATATCTTCTCTTCGGGGATACCTTCACCCACTAAGATCTTCTGGGCTGTCGGGGTGGGGGCAAAGAGAAAGTCGGCGCAGTGGTCAGCCACAATGCGATTTATTTCCTCGGGCATGCTTCTATCGTAGCTGCGCAGCCCCGCCTCAACGTGCCCCACCTTTATGTGGAGCTTGACCGCCGCCAGGACACCGGCCACGACCGAATTAGTATCACCCTCAGCCAGAACGGCATCAGCCTTTTCCGTCTGTAATACTTTCTCCACACCGGTTAATATCTTGGCGGTTTGCTCACCGGGTAACCCCGAACCTACCTCCAGATTATATTTAGCCTGAGGGAGCTCAAGCTGCTCAAAGAAAACTTTGTCCAGGCTATAGGAGTAGTGCTGTCCGGTGTGTAGAATAAAATAGTCTCTGCCCTGACTTTCCAGTTGCTTGATGATGGGTGCCATCTTGACTATTTCGGGGCGAGTGCCAACGATGATGATA
>CAYTTK010000256.1:0-2651 GCA_964440735.1 uncultured Pirellulales bacterium | reverse complement strand
TAAAAAAGTTTATAATAATGTAAGCAACCGCTCCGACATAGTGACATTCGGTTACCACGCTGGCCGTTATTCGCGAAAACCAGCTCTTTGCCGGATGTTCCAGCTTACAGAGTGTCAGCATATGTTCGTGGTCGATACTGATAAATGGCACTCTGTTTCGCCACGCCCACCAGGCGCTGAACGGCTCAAAATCCGATATCACCAGTTCCGGCCTAAACGGCTCAAAATACTTCTTGAAAAGCTCGTCGTTTTGCTTGTTGCCTTCAGGAAGATTAAGAAGATTTCTTTTGAGAGTCTCCGACTTATCTATCCGTCCATTTTCGTATGCAAACGATAGCCCGAATATCTCTTTAACCCGCGGTCCGAAATATTGTTTCAAATAGACAAGTGACTTTTGAGACCCCACAAACATCACATTATGGCCGCCCTCTATTAGCCGCTGACCTATCAGATGGGAACGGCTGCTGTGTCCGAATCCCTCCCCCGCAACTCCGTAGATTATCCTCGCCATTTTCTATTCCCTCGTCCATCGCTTGCCTCTGCGACTCTCGTCGCAAGACGAGGCAGCAGGTCCATCATCCTTCGTCCAGCGTCTCTCGTCCCTCGTTTCAGAGACACGCAGGTAAATAAGCGTCTTTTCGATTATATTTGCTGCCACTGGTGCAGCCACTGCTCCACCGGTATAGCCCTTGCCGAGTTTCTTGTTTGGCTTGCGAACCGAAACCAGGACAATAACAGCAGGGTCCTCAATAGGCGCACCAGCAACAAAAGATGCGATGTAATCGCTGTCTGAATAACCTGGTTCGTTGCTTTTTGCGATATTAGCGGTTCCGGTCTTGCCGAACACCTGCCAGCCCTTCAACTTGGCTCTTCGACCTGTTCCCTCATTGACTACACCGACCATAGCCTCTGTAACAATCCATCTGGCAACTTCAGGCCTGACAACGTAGCCGATTCGCCCCGGATTAAGTAATGGTTGCCTGAACTTAACAATCTCACCATTATTATCAACCATCGCTTTTACAAGATACGGCCGAAATGTGCAGCCGTCATTGGCAAGTATGCAGAAAGCCCGGAGTAATTGAACTGCTGTCACGGATATTTCCTGCCCGAAAGGTATTCGGGTTACGCTATAACCCGTCCACTTCTGCGCAGGCCTTAGCAGCCCATCTGCTTCACCGGGCAAATCTATTCCCGTCTTTTTGCCGAAGCCGAAAAGTTCCATTCCCTTGTGAAGTTTGTCTTTGCCGAGCCGCTGCCCGACTTTGGCCATTCCTATATTGCTCGAGTTAACCAGAATCTCACGAACAGTCAAATCACCAAAACCCCGCCGATACTCACCGATGCGTCCAAAGCCCTTGCCGGAATAGCTTCCATTTTCGCAGAATATCTTCTCCTTATCGTTTACAACGTTGGCGTCGAGCGCAATCGCAGCCACAATCGGCTTTATGATACTGCCCGGCTCAAACTCGTCGCTTACCGCCCGATTGCGAAAATTATTCGGGTCAGCCGACCGGGCTTCACCCGGCTCAAAATCAGGCAGCGATACCATAGCTAAAATCGCCCCGCTTTTTGGCTCTGCCACAATTGCCACTGCCGACTCGGCTTCGTAGCTCTCATATTGTTTAATAAGCTCTTCCCTCGCAAACTGCTGAATCGTTGCATCAATAGTCAAAATTATCCCGCATCCATCACACCCCTCGTAGCTCATGGCCTGTGCCCTATCGCTCGAGCGATATGCGACGAGCGACCAGCGACAAATTGGCCGCCGACGCACATCGGCAAAGAACATATCTTGTGCCGGCAATCCACTGAGTTCCTTGTCGTATTGCAGCTCGATACCCGCTAAACCACGATTGTCAGCGCTTGTAAAGCCAACACTATGTGCTGCCAGATGTCCCATTGGATAATGTCTTTGCCAGTCGGATTGAACACCGATGCCTCGTATCCTGCGTGCCGCATCACATTCTGTTGCATCAGGGCCTTCTTTTATTCTCACAAAGCCCGGATTTTTGCCTTCAATTATAAGTTTACAAATCTCATGTGCACCGATATCGACTATTGGAGCGAGTTTGTTGGATGTATCCTTGGGTTCTTTTATGGCTCGTGGCTCGGCAAATATGGTCTCGATTTTATTACTCGCAGCGAGAACCCTGCCTCTGCAGTCAAGAATCGCTCCCCGCTGCGGTTTTTGTAACAATCGTCCTTGCTGCTGTTTCAGGCAAAGACTACAGTAGTGGCCGTTTCTGAAGTATTGCAGATAAAAACACCGTCCTGCCAGTGCAAAAAACATCACTATTAAGAAAAGCAAAAAAGAAATGATAATGCGAATGCTTTTATTGCTCATTGTTTTTCGTCTCGTGCCATCAACTCAGGGGGCGCGAGTCGGACGACCCGAGTCGCCGAGCTGCTGGGCAATGGAAGCAGGATTTATTAAGCTTTCCAGCTGTAGTTGTTTAATGCCGAGCTGTTGCTTCAAACGGCTTTGTTCGGCCTTGCACATACAAAGCTCATAGAAAATGCAGTTGTTGACGCTGTGCAGATAAACCGTGAAAATCAAAATAGCCACAACGCAGAAAACAACAAAAACAATCCGAAACTGAGAATCCATAATCTAAATTAGCCGCCAGCTCCGTCTTTCCTGCGAAAGC
>CAYTTK010000255.1:0-2673 GCA_964440735.1 uncultured Pirellulales bacterium | reverse complement strand
AAAGTATTGGCTGCCTCCGCTGCTGCCAAAGTGCAGGTTAGGTTGGTATCGTCAGGAAAGATAGCAGTAGCGTGATGCTCTACTTCTCCTATATCATCAAAGAATTCCTTCTGGCTACCAAATTCAGTCATTAGCCTTCCTCCTAGCTAAGCTACATCAGGATAGGTAGTTACTGCGCCAGTATAGTTTACCCCCCAAGCATTCTTTGTGGTGCCTTCTGTTCCAGTTGTAGTATCCTTATAAGGATTGTGGGTTGGAGCGTCCGCTGCCTCCATAGCGTGATTCTCGTCTATCATACCATTCTGGGCAGCTACAATAGTTATTGCCCAGCCAGCAGCAGGGTCTGATACAGATTTGAAGAACTTGTTCCTAAGGATGCTACCTACCCTAGCCGAATCACTGTCTCCGTAGAGATTGATGCCTACTCCACCATACTGCCTAAACAGATTGTCAGCTATAGTAGACCGAGATGGCGAGTATACCCTGAGTCCATCTCTGACAAGACCTTTCTCAAACATATTGTGCTCAATTAGACAGCCAGAGAGTTCGTCCCCAGCCTCAGCCAAGATACCATCCTGAGCAGCTCCCCAAAGAGCAAATGCGTTGTGGTGGATATGAACTGTGCAGGCAGTACCTTCTATTAAAATACACGGATGAGTTGCATCTGATATGAAGCTGAACCCAGCTATCTCAGCGCCCAAGGCTGAGGCACCAATCTGGAAGCAAGCAGCACCACCACTGGTCATAAGACACCAGTTACTAACAACTCCAATACCGCCTAGACCTATGATGTGGACAGTAGTCTTGTCCACTACAACAGGGAATGTATCTTGGTTGTAGTAGTCCTCAACAAGGATGTAGTCGTGGTTACTATCGGCACACAGGGCAAGGGCAGAATCTATCTTCTGCATAGGCGCAAGCGGGTCGCAGGCTGGGTTATTATCATCCCCAGTTGAGCCGTTAACGTGGAAGATATTACCTACTATGCTTCTTCCACCCGCCCATTTAGCAAATCTAGCTGCTCTTTCTATTCTATCTAGTTGCATTATGACCCCCTCTGTCCTATATCAAGGACTGAATATAGTTCCCTAGCTGTGCCGTCAGTCTGAGTAACCTTGACCCGTATCTCGTAAGTAACCCAGATACCCAAAGGCATATACTGCCACTTGGGAGTTTGTACTCCCCCAAAAGTCCAGACGTTATCGTCGGTTATCTGGTCTGCTATGGAAGCATCGTCCCAGTCAGCAAAGACCCTCCAGCGGACAACATCTCCAGCTGCCATATTCTCCATACCAAGCCAGACGCCAGCTATATACATTGGGTTAGTATTGGTAGTAGTAAAAGCTGTAATGGTCTCCTCAGTGTTTATAACTGATATGGTTCTAGTGTCTGGAGTCTTAGCCATATCTATCATAGCATCTAGCTCATCATCCAAGGACTCTAGAGTCTCTGTGCCGCCTTGGACTGCTATCAGCTTAGTTACCAGTTGCTTTACATAGCCCATTAGAGTATCTGTGGTAGTAACTGCTCCAGCAGCTGCGTCCTGAGCTCTAGTTCCCATTAGAGAGTTGAGACCAGTAGCTACAGCTTCAAGAGTAGTTCTAGCTGTGCCGTCAATGCTAGCACTGAACTGATTAGCGGCATCAATAGCTAGAACCTTAGCTAGCGCCTGTAGAGCAACATCCAGACTGGCTACAGCAGCATTGTCAATGTTAGTCCAGCCACCGTCAGTTCCTAAGAGTTCATTGAGGAGCTGTTTTACATAGGCTGATAGGAAGTCAGTAGTGGTTACTGCGCCAGCTGCAGCTGCATCTGCTTTAGTTCCCAACCAAGCTAGGATAGGATGGACTAGAAGGACTTTATCTCCAACTGCTAGATTACCAGAAGCAAATGCAGAGTGAGTAAATGTCCCCGTAGAGCTTACATAGTCAGTGCATCTGGCTAGTAGACCTTGAGGAGCTGCTCCTGCTCCGCCCTTGTCCCAGAGAGCATATATCTCCCAGTCGGCATAGCTGGCTGAAGCAAAGAAGTCATTACCAAGACCTGCTAAGTTCTTGCAGGCAAAGTGGGTAGTATCAGTATAAGTAGTTACTGTTCCTTGGTAAACTAAGCCCTGTCCTCTCTTGATTAGGGATGCATCAGATAATTCTAAGTTTTTGTCCATTATGACACCCCCATATACTTGCACTCAAGGTCAGCGCCGTCGCCATCGTCAATACAGGAGAAGTTTCTCATAGCTGGCTCTGTCCAAATCTCAACTACGGAGTTTTCAGGAAGCTTGAGACCTGCGCTTGACGTAGCGGTAGTGCCGTCAGTATTATACCAGATGTCTCCGTTGAGCGCTTGTATTCTTACGTAGATAGTTCTCTTTTGCGTAGGTGGAATGTAAGTGGCTGTGAAGCCTGTTGCTGTGGTGGGAGATATTCTCTCCCTTGTGATTACCTTGAAATCTACCATAATCCTCAAATCCTCCTTTATGGTATTTTACTTATTTACTTGTTACCTCGTCGTTCCCTCTCCCAGTTCCTTGCCAGTCTTGTCTCGGGCTATGTCGTAGGACATACCAGCACATTCTCTCTGGTCTTTTCCTTCGTCAATGCAAGTCTGTATAGACTTACTTATAGCTTCTCGTATAGCTGGCATACTACTTTCTGGTGTTAAACTCTCAACTGC
>CAYTTK010000254.1:0-2683 GCA_964440735.1 uncultured Pirellulales bacterium | reverse complement strand
GTGGTATGACGTATAATCTGGTGAGATCTTCCCCTTCTGAATTTGAATAGTTCCTCCTTCTTCCCTAGCATATCTAAATAATCTGTGATGAGGAAAGTGAATCGACTGAGTCCACCTTCTAAGGGTAAAGGTATCTCGTTGCGTTTAGGATAATCCCTTACTCTATCAACGGCTCTTTTCAGAATAATTACATCGCGGAACTTTAACAAATTATCCTCAAGATAAAACTGGTTGGCTGTGACACTGCCCTTATAGCCCACCTTCAGATCAGCCCTACAGAGCTCAGATGTTCTACAGGTACTCAGATATTCCAAGGCCATGAACGCCTTATCTCGAACCTCATAGAACCCCTGCCTTGTTCCATACTCCCAAGGAGGCCCATGTATTTTACCCCAGATCACCTGGGGACTGTCATAATATTTGTAGTCTCGTTCAACACTACGCTTCTTCACACCAATTAACCAAGGCTGTGGCATCTCAATCTACCATTATACTTTATGTTATATAATGTATAATATAAGCCTTTTTGCCCCTTGAGAGAGAAAATAAGGGGGGTGCTATAAGATATATAGTATAAGGAAGCCTATTGGTCACACTCGGGTTATTCCCTCGCCCCATCTCTCTCCAGTTTCTTGAGTACCCTCGCAATCATCTGCGAGTCATTGCGATTCGTGCCTAAGTGGTAGGCTATGAGGGCTGTGTCAGGCTTGCCATTCTCATCTAGTATATCAGCCTTCATTTCCAAGGCCCTCCTAACGTTGGCTTGGAATGCCTCACCTGCTGAACGGTGTTTAGTCTCTGACATGATTGCTTGGTCCTCTTCCCTGTATTTGGCTACCTCTGCCTCCCGTTTACGTTCATATTGGGGCCATATGTACTTATCACAGGTAGCAAGTTCAGGGCAACGAAGACATGTATCACGGCCACATCTTGCAAGGTCTACTCCTGGTTGATATGCTGTAATGAGGGGTCCCCTACTACGATATAGTTTATCGCTCCATTGGTCTTTGGTAGTTCTGTAGGCCCTTCCGATTCCTCGAGACTGCATTACAATAACGTGTGTCAGATAATATTCTCTGATCGTTTTGTCTAAGAGATTTCTGTTCACAATGGGAATGAGGATTGGGTTATTCTGAAATCTGCTACTCTCAAGTGTCCTAATAACTAATTTCTGATATTTGTCTTGCCAACCCCTAGCACTTGCGAAATATGTGGGCTCATCAAGTGCTATACACTTCTTCGCCTTAAGTGTGTCTGCCAAGTAAAGATAATCAGATCCGCTAAGAACTACCTGTTTAATCTTGAATTTCCGGCTCTCAAGAACATTTGCAATATGCATAGCCATATAGGTTTTCCCCATGCCTGCCGGTCCTACTATGGCAATTCTTAGAGCATGAATCTTATTTATCATTTCCATGAGTTCATTATACCATTGAGGACCGACATGGGTTCTTGAATTGAAGGGCATAATATGTTTATGATACTTAATTGGTTGAAGGGGGCCATCTGGATTCCAACCAGTATATGCACATATCTCTAACCATTCAGCCCATTCAGGCATATCTGGGGTAATAACATCATCTTTCACATTAGGCAGTGTATGAACCTCTGCGAACTGTCACCTTGAGCTCCACATACTTGTTAAAGACAACCATGAAATACTCATTCCAATCCGTCTTATCATAGGCCTCCAATTTAGGGCTGTCATTGATAGGATTCTCAGTTGTCCCAATTTTACGGGTTCCACGTTTTCTATAAACCCATTTCTCTGTTTTAACTGTGCAAGCGTCTAGGGCTTCATTATATTCCTTATCTCGATCATCTAAAGGCACAAGATTGGCAAGGGAAAGAATGCAAGCCTTATAGGTTCCCTCTCTTATCTCCTTCTCTTGAATGGCTGATGCCTCAAGACACCGTTCTATTTGCCTTCTGACCTGTTCTGCATAGTCATAGGACTCCTCGATTGGGGGGTTCTCAAGAATCTTAAATCCTTGTCTACTCAATTACCTGGGCCCCATCTCGTTCAGCATTTTCTTTCCAGTCTCGATTAGTAACATGTCTTCCGATGAACCCTGGCTTTTTAACCATTTTATCTGTAGATACTCCCTTAGACCCCGCAACTAACCTGATTAATTGATTTGCCCGCCAGCCCCCCAAACTCATCTTATGTCTACGATATGATTCACAGAAGTTCAGGGCATATTCTCCTCCTTCAAGTCTTGGTATTTGCTGAAAATAGGATAGAGCCAATACTTCAGCCTCATTTAGTAAAGAGTTTTGGCGTGAGTCGTTTTCATCTAAGGCCTGAATAGATCCTGTTGAACCCAATTCCTGACCTACGTACATCTCTACAGGTATTTCATCAGACTTGGTTTCCTCTTCTATTGTCTTCGCTGACATGTTTACACAGTCCCTACAGGTATCCAGCCTAGAGCCATGGCCCCAACTAGTCCAATAGCTACACCCATGCCAATCCAGGGCACTTTATCAAGCATCCCTCCATGTAATGCCATCTTTGCTGACTCCCCTAGAAGTTTGGCCATGTCTCTTTTGCCTTTATCCGCTATGTCTTGCTCAGTTGCGGGTACATATCCTTCTGGTGTAAGCCCAGGTTCAAGGTCAACGGTGACTAGGAACTTGTCATTTTGTAGCAGCTTCTTTTTTTCCTCTGGGAAGGGTCTGA
>CAYTTK010000253.1:0-2694 GCA_964440735.1 uncultured Pirellulales bacterium | reverse complement strand
GGCCCAGGTCAACTGCCAGCTTGCCGGCCGCGCCGGTCAGCGCCATGGGGTTGGCGAGCATGTCCGCGGTGGTGATGGCCTTGCCGCCCGGCAGCGTCACGCTCACCAACTCGCGCGGGCACCAGAGCGCGGCCGCCGCGCCCGCCTCGCCGTCCAGTAGCATGCAGGCCACCTGCCCGTCGCCAAGCTCCATCCGGCCCGTGACCTGACGCCCGTCCAGCAGGCGGGCCAGGCCGTTGAGCGCCACCAGGCGCGGGCGCGGGACATAGTTCTCGCGGAACACCGCCCAGCCGTAGGCGGGGCTGGTCTGCGCGCTGAACCAGAAGAACTTCTCGACGCCGGTCGCGAGCGCGGACAGATACGCCTGCACCAGGTTGACGGCGCACCCCTCCTCGCTCTGACCAAGCGCGATGTACCCGATCCCGTCCGCGCCCGTGCCCTGCTCTGAGTGCCAGACGCGCTCGGTTGCCCCGAACTCCTTCACCAGCGTCTCGGTGTCCGCTGCCATGTCCGCCATCTGCTCGAAGGGCCTGCTCAAGCGCGAGTAGGTATGATGGGACAGCACGTCCAGGTACGGCGCGCTGCCGGCCTCGAAGACCTTACGGATGAAGTCCAGCCCCACGCCGCCGAAGCCGACTACGAAAGCCTCGGGGTCGGCCGCCTTGATGCGCTCGTAGGTCACCTTCAGCAGCTCGGCGTAGTACTCGGGCTCCATCGTGAAGGTGGGCTCGTTCCAGACCTCCCAGGCCTTCACGCGCCCCCGGTAGCGCCGCACGGTGGTCTCGACGAACGTCGCCCACTGATCCAGGTCATAGGGCGGCTGCTGGATGCGCTCGGTCTTCCCCGCCCAATCGTGCTCGTAGCCAGGATAGTAGCGCAGCAGGATGGGCATTATCTCCATCCCGGCGCGATGGACCGCGTCAAGCTGGCGGTCGTACTCGCTCCAGTCGAACTGCCCGGGCTGCTTCTCGGCCATCCCCCAGCCCCACCAGGCGCGGATCCACTTCACCCCGCAGAGCGAGAGCATTCCGAGGTTGCAGTCGAGGTGCGGCGTCGGCTCGCGCTCCATGTGAGTGTTCATCCCCAGCGGGGAGGCCATCAGGTCGCCGACGCCCTTCATCGGCTCGATGACGTTGAAGAGGCGGGTGGTCTGCTTGAGCGTTTCGTCGCCCTGGCGGATCGTGAAGCTGGCAGCAAACCAGCCGATGCGGTCGGTCGGGACCTCAATCTGCGCGTCGGCCGAGGCCGGCGCTGCAACTTGACCCAGCTCGAAGACCTCCTGGGCAACTGTTCGGCCCAGCCAGTCGGTGATCTCGCAGGCCAGCGTCAACTGCCGATCGCGCTCGCCGAGGTTCACGACCTCAAGCGGCAGGGAGGCCTGCGTGCCCAACAGGTACGTGCTCTGCGGCGGCAGGTCGGCGATGATGCCGACCGACTGCGCCTGGGACTGCGTGTACTCGGCTCGCTCGCCGACCGAGAGGCTGACCGCATCTACGTCCAGCGTCACTCCCTGCGGCTTGGCGACTCCCAGGTATGCCGAGGAGGTCGGCCAGTCGGCGGGCACCTCGATCTGAGCCGAGAAGGGCTGCCACTGCTCAGCCACATCGAACGAGTGCGACTTGCCGGGCCGCGACACCTTGCGCCCTACGCCGGTGCAGCGGAGCGTGAGCTTCCCCTTGCAGGGCGCGTCCGCCCGCATCGTGGCCGAGACGGTGTGCACCTTGCCCCGCGCGATGGTCATCGGGTGGGTGATGATCGAGTACCCCCGCTCTTCGGTGGAGCGCAAGAATGCGCGGCCGTGAGGCGCGTCGCCGGTCTCGAGGCGCCACTGAAGCAGGGCGTTCGCCTCATGGTTGGCTCGCCAGGCGTGCATACCGAACTCAAAGCTGGGGTTCGCGACCAGGTTGGTGCCCTCAGGCACCTGGTGCTCGGCCAGCGGATGCAGCGGCTCGAACTCCCGCGCCACCGAGGAGATGCGGACCTCGTCGAGCTTGCCATCGGGCACGGCCCGGGCGGGCTCCCAGGTGTTGCTGCCGATGCGCAGGCGGGTGTCTCCGACGTTCAGACGGCCGTCCGTTATGCCCTGGGGCACCTGCGCGACGTCCAGGCGGCCGTCCACGTAGATGCGAGCCTGCTTGCTGCGCTGATCGTAGGTGATCGCCAGGTGGGTCCAGCTCCCGACGGGCACGGCCCTCGCGCCGTGCACCTGGCGCCACTGCCCGTCAATGCCCAGGTAGGCCTGCACCGTGCCGGAGATGCGCATCATATACTCGGAGTTGCGGCAGATGATGTCGCCTGCCGCGCGGGTGCGGAACTTGGCCCAACACTCGACCGTCAGGCCCTGGCGGTCGGGGGCGTTCCTCGGCTCGGCGACATCCGCCCAGCCGCGCGCCGCGTCGCAGCTCATCGCGCCGCCGAACCTGCCGAAGCTCGGAAGGGCGTCGTGGACGACTCCGGCCGGCCCGCCCGCCGCATCCTCGACCTCGCCACCCGCCACGTCATCCAGGTGGAAGAGACACAGGGTGTGCTGGTCCGCCTCCAGCGGACGGCTGAGGTCCACCTGCGCCCAGGCCAGCGCAGGTAAACACAGAACTGCAACGAGGAACGAACATACCGCGCGCATTGCTCTGCCTCCTTGGTGCGAGGGCGTCTTCGTGGGAGTATTCGCGAGCACCGGCATATCCCCCTGCGCAC
>CAYTTK010000252.1:0-2716 GCA_964440735.1 uncultured Pirellulales bacterium | reverse complement strand
GTTTTTGGCGGTGACGGCAGCATTATCTCCGCAGGCAGGAGTTTGAGGAAGAGCAAAGTCCCAGTTATCGGTGTTAACCTCGGAAAACTCGGTTTTCTTGCGGAATTTAGCGTTGATGAGCTCAAGCGATATTTTGATGATATCATCCGCGGCAAGGCATCCATCGAAAAACGGATGATGCTGAGCTGTAAGGTTTTCAGCCGCTCCAACCAAAGCCAGGTGAAATTCAGCTCAGTGGCAATCAATGATGTTTTTATCACAGCCGGGCCATCGCACAGAATGATTGAGCTGAAAGTGGCAGTGAATGGCCAGTCGGTTGCCAGTTTTGTAGGCGATGGTCTTATAATCTCCACACCGACCGGCTCAACGGCCTATAACCTGTCCGCAGGTGGGCCTATTCTCGACAGTTCAATGGAGGCAATGGTCATCACGCCGATTTGCCCTCATTCGCTTAGCTTTCGTCCAATCGTTATCGATGCAAACAGCAAGGTTGAGATTTCGAGGGTCCAACTTGATGAAGGAACGACTATTTCGATAGATGGGCAGGATTCTTTTAAGCTCTCAGGCGACGATATTATCAAAATCGAGAGAGAAAACGGTGATTTTCTGGTCGTAAATAATCCCCTAAGAACCCGCTGGGACACATTAGCTGCTAAACTAGGCTGGGCTGAAAAGCCGAAATATAAAAGAGACCCGAGAGCCTAAAAGAGTTAATTGTCCGATTACGAACATATTTGGGAGTAGTGAGGTATTTAATATTATGAGGAAATGGCTGATTATCACAGTATTGGCGGTGTTCTTTGCGACTCTATCCGGAACAAGCTGGTCAATCCAGAATCCTGCTGTAAGGAATCCTGCGGGCATAAGCACTACGCCTGTGACCAGCACTGGTAGCGGTTTGATTCGCAGTCCTAATCCGATTGATACCAGCGGTAACCTGATAATTACCGGCAATGTCCGGCGAGGCAAGTCCTTCCGGGCTTCTGTGCCGTATAATGCAAGCACGAGTTTCGGAGCCACACTCGGCTCAACGTCACTGGATTCCTTTTTGAGGGATTCGGCCGACTCAGAAGACGCGGACTATTATTCCGGAAGATACAGACCTCAACCATACTATTCACCGACAGGAACTGTAACAACTACAACGCCGGGCCGGCCTGGTGCTTTCAATCCGGCAACCACAAAGATTGACAGTCGTGCGGCAGGGACATCCGGCCTGAGAGCCACACCACAATCCGCCGATGCTGCGAACTTGTACCTGCAAAGACAAGGAGGGGCTTTGACTGCTGGCGGTATGAAAGTATCAGATTATAACTTAAGACCTATGCGGATTAGTCCAGCGGAACTGGAGAGACTGATTTCTGACGGCGTTGCCGTAGCCGGACGAGCCAAGAGACTGGTGGACGAGGAGGACCTTGCCCAGATAGAACGATTGCGACGTGACATGGAGCAGCTAAGACTCAAGACTTCCGACCTGAGGCAAAGTCTGGTTGTCCGCGATGATTCCCTGCGTCCGTTTGATAAACTCAAGCAGGACGAAGGCAAAAAGGCGTTACAACCAATTCAACCACGAGAACTAAAAGAGAGGACAAAACAGGCGCAAGCTTTTGACCCAACAAAGCCCCTGCAAGGGGATGACCAGCTTGTCCTGCAAGAGCAATTAAGACAACAGCTCGATAGCTTACAAAAAGCTTTAGCGCAACAATCTGCTCAAAAGAAGCCGAGCGAAGAGACGCTTTATTCTGAAACATTACGCAAACCTATGGTCAAAGACAGTGAACGCGAGAGAACCCGCAGGTTTTCGAGAGAGGAAATTTTACAGCAGGACAATTTGAAACTCCTTTCCGGACTGCCGGAAGCGAAAAAAGATGTTTTAAGCACCACAGATACCAATTTATCTGCCAGGGCCAAAAGCATTTTAACTGAATACAAGACTTTCAATGCTTTCCTGGAAGACAAGTTCAACCAGCACATGAAGACTGCAGAAGCTCATCTAAAACAAGGCAGGTACTACCGGGCCGTAGATACTTATACGCTGGCATCTATTTATAAACCGAAAGACCCTCTTTCAAGTATCGGCAAGAGCCACGCATTTTTTGCAGCAGGCGAATATATGAGCAGCGCCCTGTTTCTTTCCAGAGCGATAAAGACTTCACCCGAACAAGCAAGGACCAAAGTTGACTTTCTGGCCATACTCGGTAACAAGGACAAGCTGGAGATAAGGATAGCTGACGTTGAAGAATGGCTTCAAAGAAGCGGTGCAGCAGAGCTGCAGTTTTTACTGGGCTATGTCCATTACCAGACTGGAAGATTGCAGGATGCCCAAAAGGCAATAAACTCTGCATACGAAAAGAATCCGAATTCACCGGCTGTGGCTGCGGTTAAAAAAGCAATCGAAGATGCGCTTAAATAGAATTAGCCACAGAGAACGGAAGGACGATGGATGATTGACGAGGAGGGAAGAAGATCCACTTCTACTACTCTGCGAAGAAGAATTGCTTAGCACAAAATTCGCAGAAACAAAAAGCTTACCGACAGCGCCCAAGCACAATTAGCGCACAATCGAAGAATCACCAATAAAATGTTCAGCGTTAGCGGTGGAAGTTTCAAGGGAAAAGCTCCCGATATTTGATACTCGATGCTTGATACTTGCTATAAGTAACGAAAAAAGGATAATACTTATTGTAATGATAAGAGATAATACACGTTTGGATAC
>CAYTTK010000251.1:0-2720 GCA_964440735.1 uncultured Pirellulales bacterium | reverse complement strand
AAAGGGGCTTTGAAGGTCAAGAGGGGGGACTTTTAGGAAGGATTTTTACCTCTTGTGGGATGTGTAGTTCAAAAAGGGTTACATCGTAACCCTTTTTGAATGATCTTGCTCTTGGTTTTAACTAACCAACAATCGGTTCCGGCGTTTCTTTACTGAGGAGCTCCTCTCTCTAAACCGCTCCTCGGCAAGGCAGCCAAGCGCAGCGTTAAACTTTAAGGCCATTTTCACGAAGTCTTTATTCGTTTTCGCGGTTAGCAAGTCGACGAATTTTTCCCTCCTTGTCTGGTCTTTTAACTCAATATAGCATAAGTAAGACAAAAAAAGGCAAAATTGCAAGACACGTCTCTAAAATCCCCTCATTTTAGGGAATATTCCCCTCTTTTAAGGGATAAAATACAAGACGAAGACGTCTCCTGCACTAGGGTTTTAAGGCTGTCTCTGGATGTTGTGAAGCCCTGTCTCAAAGGACAACCCCCCGCTAGGTCCCCCAGCCACTGTCCCCATGAAATCATCACCCTTGTCTAGCGTTTAACTAACTCTATTTGCTAAATACCGATGTCTGTTATCGGCTTTATCTCCTCCTTGTTATGTCGTTTACCCTATGGCTTGCCTATCGTTTACCACACAGTGTTGGCTATAACGCCTTAGCTCTCTTGTTACCTCGTTGCCTATAAGCCGTTGCCTTCGTTACCTATGAGGTCTTACCTTCCATATTACCTTCCGTCTTACCTCTTTTTCCTCCTTTTCCTCTACTTGAGGTGCTCTCGTGTCCTCTGCCTGAGGATTCCTCTCTCTGCTCTACTTGAGGGTCCTGTCAGCCATCTCTTTTTCAAAGTCAATACCCCGCTAGTCCCCCAGAGTTGATTAGTAAGCAGGGGAAAGGGACGAGGGAACTCTCCAAATAGGGGAGGCACGAAAACCCAAGTAGCAATGGCTTTAGCTGGCTTTAAGACAGATAAGACAGCGCAGACAAGCTAGCTAGATTTTGTCTCGTCTTGAAGTTTTATACTTAAAATCGAGTGGATGCGATAAGACAGTCTTGTTTTTTGTCTTGAGTATGCTAGATTGTTAATAAGACCAGACAAGACAGTTTGGCAGACAAGGAGAGAAAAATAATGCACGAGGAACAGGAAAGGGAAATCGATAAGATAAAGAATGAGTTAGACACGCTTGAGAGAGCTGCTATTGAACCTGATTTGACACTTAAAGACCTGTTTGCTATTAAGCAACGACTACGAAAGCTGAGAAAGAGATTGCTCAAGAAATAATTAAACGCCAGGGCTCCCTATTGTTTGCCGGCCAGGGTGCGGAGCAGGTTGCAGCAAGCCCTAGAATCAATTTTTAGCCCCCTTCCCAGGCTTGTGAATGGTGTTTTTCCCCCCCCCCTTCTCTTTGTACCTTCCCCTTATCAAGGGAGGGGGGACAACTGGGGTGAGGTTGATAAACAATGTGGCTGATTGTTACCTCTGACAGACTGCTACGCTCCCAGAGTCTCCTTGTGCTTCTGGCCACCCCCCTTAATACGATAGCCAATTTGTGTTATAGTAAGGGATATGCGTGTGTGTCTATAATTACCGACCACATAATTATGGGCGATAAGAACTACCTGAGCCTGAAGAGGGAAGGGTCTGCTTTGAGGTGATTGTAGAGTAGCAGATACCATTTGAGGAGACGATGTGGAGCTTGACCTCAAACTTACGAGGAGCAAAAAGAACCCGATTTTAGGTCCTACCAACAGAGGGTGGGAGAATAAGCTTGTCTTCAACCCGGGGGTGATACAACTAGGGGGCAAGATTCATCTTCTCTACCGTGCTCATGGTGAGGATGGCATTGCACGCTTGGGTTATGCCAGGTTGAAGAATGTAGATGAGGTAGAAGAGCGGCTCACCTATCCTGTGTTCTCGCCAGGGGAATGGTTTGAGCCCGACGGAGTGGAGGATCCACGGCTGGTAATCATTAACGACAGAATACACGTGATTTACGCAGCTAAAGACAAAGATATGGCCCGTGTCGCCGAAACTCATATTTCTGTAAGCGATTTCATAGAGAATAAATGGAGGTGGAGCAAACACAGGCTTGTCCTGCCGATAATGGTTAGCATTCATAACAGAAATGCCACTTACTTTCCGAGAAGACTTGAGGGCAAGTTGGTACTATTGCACCGACCGGTAACGATGGCACAGAACATATGGCTCTCATACTCCTACGATAGCATCCACTGGTATGACCACAAGGAGATACTAACCCCACGCTCTTTTCGTTGGGATGATGCCAAGGTGGGGGTGGCCGGGCCTCCCATCGAACTTGAAAAAGGGTGGCTCCTACTCTATCATGGTGTTGAAGCCAAAACATGGACATATCGTCTCGGCTGTGCCCTGCTGGATAAGGACCATCCCGAGATTGTGGAGGCGAGGTGTGATGAGCCTATCTTGGAGCCGGTGGAAGATTATGAACACTCAAGCGGTTCTTCAAATGTAGCGTTCTCTCCCTCAAGTGGTACGCCAAATGTAGTGTTCTCCTGTGGGGCAGTTGTTATTCAGAACAAGCTGGTTCTATACTATGGTGCCGCCGATAGGGTCATTGGGGTTGCGGTAGGGGATCTGCCCGGGAAACCAGTGTGAGAAGGTGAGAAATGGCAGACAAGCCGCTGGTATCAATAAACATCCCGAGTTACAACTCGGAGAAGATGATTCCTTCCTGCCTGGAAGGGGCTGTCAAAC
>CAYTTK010000250.1:0-2768 GCA_964440735.1 uncultured Pirellulales bacterium | reverse complement strand
GCTAATGTTACAGCCCAGCCGGCAGCAATAATGGCAATCAAAGCCAAAATAATGTATTTTATTTTAACTTCGGCAAAAAAACGCTTGATAAACTTAAAGTATACACCAAAAACGGCTGTAAATAAAGCCAAAAATGCCACTATAACCAAAATACAATACAACAAAGCACCGGCTGGCTGAATATAAAACGCCTCGACGATTCTGCCCTGACTGAAGGCAAATATCGAGGTTGTCATACCGCAGGTAGGACACGGTAGGCCAAATCTCTGTTTAAAACCGCAAGGCCCGAGCCACCAGCCTAAATCAATTTTTTTATTTGCCGCCAATGCAAACAGGCCAAATGTCGCTGCTATCGTCAGGAAAACAATCCCGGCTAAAATCCTCTGCTGATTCGTGGCACGGCAAAAAAAATTCTGCTTATTATTTAGTTGGTTTGGCTGCATAATTAGACTAAAATAGAATAGTGTTAAGGTTTTGTCAAGAATAAGTGAACATGCTTCACGGGATATGAAAATGATATTAAATCAGAGAGATTTGAGCAGTATGCTGGAAACAGCAATCGTGGCAGCACGACTGGCCGGCCAGCGAGCTATGGAAGAAATCAACTTTATTAAGGCATCTGTAAAAAACGCCACCGAATTGGTAACACAGACCGATGCTCGATGCCAGCAGATAATTGTCGACAGAATCAAGGAAACCTATCCCGACCACGGCTTTATCGCCGAGGAAGGCACAGAAGGCAATCTATTTAAACAGCCGCCACGCGGAGCCGAACCTGTCTGGTGGCTCATAGACCCTATAGACGGAACCAATAATTTTGCCCACCGTATGTTATTTTTTACAGTCAGTATCGCAGCAATGTATGAGGGAAAACCAATTGTGGGCGTCATTTTCGAGCCGGCTACGGAATCGATGTTTACCGCTGTTAAAAATGGCGAGGCACAATTAAACGGCAGACGAATAACAACAAGCGAAGATACAATAAATGCATTCTCGAGCGTTGGTCTGGACAGCCATTTTGATGATGGCGTCCCCGCCTGGGCCTGCGAAATTATGAAAAAAACAAGGTTTCGCAACCTCGGCACAACCGCATTACAATTAGCATACGTTGCAAACGGAGGGCTCGTTGCAACTATTGCTCAGGACCAAAAGCTATGGGATATTGCTGCCGGAGCATTTATTTCCGAAGCTGCCGGTGCTATCGTAACAAACTGGCAAGGAGGAAAAATCTTTCCTGTCGATTTGGATAACTACCAAGGCGGTAAATTTCAAATAATTAGCGCCAATCAAAAAGTCCACGCAGAAATCCTTAACCTGTTAAAAGAATGATGGGATTTGCTTCTCAGGATCACCTTGGGTCTGGAACCGGGTGAAGTGCAATGATTCTTACTTTACCACCTGAAGAATTGACATCGCTTCTATCGAGTATGGCCATGACTCTTTTCTGTGGGCCGTCTTTGCCGATGCGAACAAGTATATAGGCTGTAAAGACGTCGCTGCGCACAGTTACAAGATTGCTAATTCGAGAAAAGATATAATCTCGTTGTTCGAAACCGTTTTCAATATCATCCTCCACTCCTGGTGGTGGATATGGAACCGGCGGCCCGGGCGGAAAGTATTCTTCATCAAGAGCATAATAATCTATGCGAAAGTAGGCATAGCTCTCAACTATATTATTTAACTCGCCTATGCTTCTAAAACCCGGTTTACCTGCCCGGTCGCTATAATCAGGCCCAACAGGTTGAATAGCTAACTTGTCTCTATAAGCAACTATTGCCTTGGCAAGTGCATAGCTATCGTATCCTTCTTCCCTCTGTGAAACCCACGGCAGTTGTGCGAGCACAAACCAGGGGGCGGTATTGATATTTATTCTTCCGGGTACTTTCCATTCTGAACCATCATCTTCATCTACCATCGGCATCAAATTGGGGTCATAGTCACCATCGTTGTTAATGGCATCGCTACTCGGGTCAAAAACAGTCAGATAGTTAAATATCTGCTGAAAGACTTGATTCTGCAAATCAAAACAGACTTCGGCCTCATTAACTTCCTTGTCAAAAGGAATGGGAAGATGGAAGATTCTTCCAATTTCGCCGATGTTTGTAAAAGGCATATTTTCAGGATGCGCTTGAATCTGATTCGCATCTGAATGTTCAAAGGTATTAAACTGGCCAAGCGTTGGAATATCTGTTTCTGTATCCCACAAACGCCTTATACACTTGTGTTCATTAATATCTCTTTGGAAACTGCGGATCCCATCACCTGTCACCAACCAAATCGGCACTTCAATTGAATCGACCGTAATATAGTTATCCACTTCAGCAACATAACGCTGCAACTCTATCAAAGGATTATCGTAGAATTCAAGTTCAGCAGCACCCTGATCTCCGGCATTGGAACTGTCCCATGTAAGCTTTGCAGCAGGATCCACGTTGTGTATGACGTAATATTGCTTGCTATTAATCCAGTTATCTATAGGGATTATAGAACCACCAACCACAAGCTGCCAGCCAACAGGGTCGTTATCTCCGGAGTAGGGTTTGTAAAGTTCGACTGCATAAGATTTAAAAGTTTGAGAAGTTGGCGGATCACCAGTGACAATAGTAACCGCATTATAATCAAGTTCCGAAATATAGATGCAGGGGCGCTCAAAACCATAGTGTCCATCGTAATATGTGACAACATCTGAATCTGAATCGATATAATCCTTTATATTAACTGCTATTTGAGCAGCCGTCGAACCGTCGATTCCACTATCAACTATGGCC
>CAYTTK010000249.1:0-2779 GCA_964440735.1 uncultured Pirellulales bacterium | reverse complement strand
TTACAAGTGCTTGTCAAAAAAGGAGTTACGTCACGTAACATATATTATAGGACGTCCTTAACCCTGTTAATCATCGGCAAACAAGGCCGGTGAACTTTACGAAAAATACAAAAAAATCCTGAGAAGTCAAGGTTTTTTTTGATTTTTTTCCAGAATTTCTTTTTCTCCGAAGAAATATTCGCCGAGCGTCAGTGCTCTGTAGCCGCTTGCTTTGTTTTCATC
Organism: uncultured Pirellulales bacterium; assembly: GCA_964440735.1. Lineage (GTDB taxonomy): Bacteria > Planctomycetota > Phycisphaerae > Sedimentisphaerales > Anaerobacaceae > CAZBWE01. Next base: position 2,557 of record CAYTTK010000249.1, on the reverse strand, counting down.
TGGTACAAGTCCATACCAGAATTTATAGCAAGCATTATCTCCTGGTTGACAAGAACAACTTACTATAAGGCCGGCAAGTGCGATCAGGAGTAAAAGATTTATCCATCTCATTTTGATTTCCTTTCACTGAACCGTGCCGCGCTAGCGGCGTTTTTTCCGGCGGTAGCCGGATATGGAATCTTAAGTCAACGACACCGCCGCCAAGGCGGCGTCGTTTCCGTTTCAAGGGTAGCCTTATTCCGTAGGAATAAGAGCTACCCGCCTCCCGCCCACGCAGCTTATCACAAAACCCTCCCTTTGTCAACAGCTACCTGTTAAAAAAATTTAGGTCTAAAAAAGCCCCAGGATCGCCCAGGATCGGCGTTAGCCGCCTGGCTGCCCTTCCGGGTGGGTTTGTGGAGTCTCATCCCCCTGGCCGTTGATCTGCTGCTCTATATCGGCAAATGGCATAACGTCCGATATGGGATTTCCGGCCCGATTGGTGTATTTGATCTCGATCCCCTGGATCTCGCTGTTAAACTTAACGCTGAGATCCGATATGCCGTTAAATAACATTAGCGGCTTTAGTATGTTGCCTATCGCTGATAACATCGTAAATCCGTCCTTCTATGCTCTCTATTCGGTTGTCGATGCGGTCAAGCCGCTTTCCCTGGCTGCGGAGTGTAGCCCTGGTTGATCCCCATTGTATGGCGATCGCAACGATCACCGACAATACTTTCCAGTTTTTACCGAATAAGCTGCGGCAATTATTTGTTGCGTTTGAGTCCCGCAATAAGACCCCGCTTTCGTATGTTGTCTGTGATCGCTCCGGCGCCTGCGAGTCCAAATAGCAGCTGTAAAAAACCTAGCAGATCTGCGATGCCGCCCGATGCAATTGTAACAATTGCCTGTTGGATCTCGTTCCAGGCTTTTTCCTGCGCTTCAAGATCAACCCTGGCAAGATCGAACCTGGCAAGTATTATCTCCTGTTGTTTTTGCCAGGTCAAAAACTCAAGCTCGAGTTCGGGCGCATTCACCATGACTGCCGGATCGACCGGCGATTGCGTGGTCGGCGTGCAGCTGGCAGCCACGAAAAAGAATACCACCGATGCAATTACACAGATTACAAAAAATTTGTTGTGATCGATCCATTTCCATATTTTGCTAAAATCCATCTTTTTTACTCCTTCGATTCTCTGGTTAGCGCAAAAACGCCGGCCTTTTCGTTACTTTTCAGCGTTACCGCATTTCGCCGGCCGATTACGATCGCTTTTTAGGTCCATTTTTTCCAGTAACGTACTTCTTGTATGCTCGATAATGCGCCTGTTTACAGGCTGTTTTACAAAATCCGTCTTGTCCGATAGGTTTCTTTGCATAATACAACGATCCGCACCAACGACAGTATTTTGGTCTTAAACTACTTCTATACATTTTATGCGTTACTCGTTTTTGCCAGCTGGCTCCCCGGGGCCCCCGGAGTCCTGCTTGTTCGAACCACTTTGCAGTAACGCTGATTTATCAGCGTCCCGGCCTGGCTCGGGCGCATATCCGCTTGATCCTGGCCCTGGTCGGCCTGGCCGGCGATCCGGTATCTCTCCAACCGTGAGAGGTTCTTACGTACCAATCGGCGCCGCGATGAAACTTGCCGTCGGCTCGTTTCTTTCTGACGATCGCTCCGATCCTGGCCGGCCGGCCGTGTTGGCGCCTGTATTCCTTGCCGATGTGGATCGCGATTCCCTGGTAGGTATTGCGCTTCTTTTTCAGCTGCGATTTTTTACGACCGCCCTTCCACGTTTTGAAAGTGCCGTCCTTCCGCCTGACACAGGCGCGACGTCGTTTAGCTGTCCAGGTCCGGCCCATCTTAGCGCCTCTTGCGTCTGCCGATTCTCCAGCCGCCCTTGACCTTATAGACCGGCCTGCCTTTGGCGGCTCGTTTCGCTGTGCCTTTCAGCCGGTAGGTTTTCCGGCCCAATTTTTTTTTCCTTCTTCGCTTTGCCATTTTTTTTACTCCTGCAATTCGACGTTAATGATATGTTTATTTATGTCAATGACTGAGTCGTTAGCGTCCTGAAATTCCCTTTCGGCGTCGCGCTTCAGCTTTTCGAGGTAGGCTTTGCTGTACCTGTCCACGTGGCCGCTTGGGTGTTCGATGACCATTGTGTCTTTTTTGTAGATTATTTTCAACCTGGATTGCCCTTCCTGACTGCCAATAAAAAGTGTGTTGCTGTCTTATCGGTTTTCCATTTGTCGCCGGCATCAAAGTGTATCACCCAGGCTCTTGTCGTGTTGACGAATACAGTAGTTGACGACCAGCAGTTGGTATGATCGACGTAATTAAAATTTGACCAGGCGCCGTAAACACAGGGGTCGGTTGCGCCATAATTGAGAATTGACTGCAGCTCCTTAATGTTCGGTAGTCGCCAATCGGTAAAGCCTGCAAAGTTTAGGCCGTTGCAATATATCAGCGCGTTGGCCCAATTGAGTCTTCCTCCATGGTTGGCGCCCGCCTTTGATCCATCTTGCGGCCACATTAGACCCGTCGCCCGATCAAATACAACCGCGTCGCCGCCGATAGTTT
>CAYTTK010000248.1:0-2797 GCA_964440735.1 uncultured Pirellulales bacterium | reverse complement strand
GATGACACCCAGCGGAATTTAGCTCCGGTTAACAAGCAGCTTTGCGAGACATGACATTATGGAAGTTCTTGAAATAAATAATATCAGGAAAGAATTCGGCACAGTAGTAGCTGTCAATAATGTAAGTTTTTCCGTAGAGAAAGGGCAGGTTTTAGGTCTTATTGGGCCAAACGGAGCGGGCAAAACCACCCTTCTTAGGATTCTGGCTACTGTGCTCAGGCCGACAAATGGCAGTGTTCAGCTGCTGGGATATGACTTGGCAAAAGACTACCTTCAGATAAGAAAGCATATCGGTTTTATGCCTGATTTTTTCAATCTTTACAACGACCTCACACTGCACGAATGTCTTGAATTCTTCGCCAAGGCATATAATGTTGAGAAGGATTTGATTCCAAAAAGGATAGATGAAATACTCCAATATGTTGACCTTGAAGAAAAGCGTAACACGTTCATCCGTCATCTTTCCAGAGGAATGGTGCAGCGAATGGGAGTCGCAGTTTTGTTGATTCATGAACCCGAACTGCTCCTGCTGGATGAACCCGCATCAGGATTAGACCCAAAGGCGAGAATCCAGTTGCGTAATGTGTTGAAAAAAATAAGCACCGAAGGAAAAACTATTATCATATCATCTCATATACTTACTGAACTTTCCGGATTTTGTTCTCACATTGCAATAATGGATAAGGGGCATATTAAGCTGCATGATGCTATTGATGAGATTCAGCAAAAAATCACCGGTGCAACCAAAGTAAATATATCCGTCTTGGAGGATTGCGAAAGAGCAGTTGCCCTAATTAAGCAGTTCCCTGACGCCAAATTAATTACGGTGCAGGATAACAAAATAACAGTTGAGATAAACAAAGGCCCGGAAGGATTAGCCGAATTAAATACTTATTTGGTTAACAAGGGAATTAAGGTTATTAGCTTTTGCGAGCAAAAGGCCGACCTTGAAGACCTGTTTATGAAGATATCTTCCGGTGAATAATAGTATTTTGATTGAACTGAAGAACCAATGTTGAATAATCCGCTTATACAACGATATCGTTATAGTGTATTGCGTCCGAGCCATTTACTGATATACATAACCATATATATTTCAGTGGTTATGTTGCTGCTGTTTATCAACTACACTATCTACAAATATCAGGATACGTTTTGCACACAACAAGACCTTTGCAAAGGAATCTATTATCAATTCCTGGCTTTCCAGATAGTAGTATTATGGTTTTGGGGTGCTTTTAGTTCCTCCTCAGCTATAAAAGAGGAAATTACGGGAAAAACCTATGACTTTTTCAGAATGCTGCCATTGACTGCGCAACAAAAGGCCATCGGCATCCTGTTCGGAAAGAACCTCGTAGTTTTATTGCTCGGAGCAATAAGCTGTGCATTTCTTATATTCTTTGGCTCAATGGGAGGGTTAAGCGCTAATCTGCAAATACAGACTTTTTTAGTTTTATTGTCAATAACGATTCTCGTAAATTCAATCGCCCTATTGTCATCTATTAATCCAGCTCAAAAATCTAAAAGGACGAATGTTTTTACGATTGTTCTTCTTGGTTTCTTCTTTGCGCCATTTGTTATCGGTGTTCTTGGTAATTTATCTGAAACAGAAGGATTAGAAGTGGTTAAAGCGTGGTTTTTTGAGATAGAGCTTCCGGTGCTTATATTGATAGGTCTTATCGCGTTTTATTTTAGCTGCTGGGCTATTAAGGGAATACTGCGTAAGTTTACACGAGAAGACGAACCTCTATTTACGAGAAAAGGCGCTTTTCTTTTTTTGCTTGGCTTTGAGCTCATCCTTTTAGGCCTGGTTTACCATTATTTGGGTAATAGAGATATAGAAGTCAGCTATCTATACTGGACAATTTCATGGATTGCTGTTTTTGCTGTCCCGCTTGGAGCACTTCGAAGTTTTGACAAGTACCTTGAATACGTCGGACGGATTCGGGAAAAATCCGGCTCAAAGCCAATTATAACCCTGCGGTTACTGCTTTATTCCAATATATCGCTTGTATTTGGACTATTTATTTTATGGTCTGCCGGCTCTTTGGCAACAATCCTGATGAGTGAAATAGAATTACTCCAGGGACTCTACCAGATATGGATTCTATTTTCTTTCTACATATTCTTGATGCTTCTGCTGGAACTTCACATACTCTATAAACCATTATCCGGGAAAATCGGGCATCTTTTATGCTTCATTGCCGGTGTTTATGCAATATTACCGTTGATTTTATTTGGTGTTTTTGATAGTAAGGTCATCTATTTGTATAGTCCTCTCGGCTTCTTTTTTAAAATTATGGATGAACCACATACGAACATTGCACTTCTAACGAGTATCTGGGTGGTAAATGCACTGTTATGCGTAATTCCAACACTTCTGGTTAAAAAACGTTACTCTCATATTCTTACTCTCAGGCAGAATATGTAACGCAGCGATAAATCTAATTCTCAAGTTGCTTTTTTCTCTTTCTATCCTTAACGACAAAAATTTCCCTTGAGTCCTATGTCTTTGGCCTGTAGTCTGTTTCGCTATGGACGATATAAAGCGGAAATTAGCCCTGATTGATAAGCAGCTCACCGGCGGTTTTTTCAATTCTTATCAGCGAATCATAAGCACCAGCCCACTTTTATTTGCTGCTGTCGGTCTAATCCTCGGCATTTTAATCCAGAACACACTACTCGCTTCACCCTTCACGCTTCACGCTTCACAACTTATTTGGCTGATTTTATTAATAGTCTCAGCGTTATTATCAGTTTTAATTTTCTTTATACAAAGACGAGCCAAATTTGATTC
>CAYTTK010000247.1:0-2812 GCA_964440735.1 uncultured Pirellulales bacterium | reverse complement strand
GGGCGATAATAAATGAGGAAGATAAGTTAGTATTCGTGACAGACAATAAGGATTCGTAACATCAGATGTATGGGCAGTTGTAACCCCCCGCACTTGCCGCCTTTCAATTGATTATCGATTATTGATAATTGACGAGCTTTTAGCTCCGAACAGCAAAGTACAGCCCCCGCGGCGCTTGATCGCTGCTAAATCGGCCTGAAAAGCCGAAGGTGCGTTTTTGGCCAATGAATAAATTTGTGACAATCCTTCGACATAGCTCAGGACGGGTTTGTGTTCATTTGTGGTGGAATTCTTTTTGTTCTTTTTCGCTATTATGATTGGTGGGCTAAAGCCCACCCTACAAATTCATTTCTCCGCGTTAATCTGCGAAATCCGCGGTTAAAATTCATGGGCATTTTCTTTATTGCAGAAAGTAAAAGTCAATGGTATATAATTATACACGGATTGACACGGACTTAGACACTAACTGACACAGACTTGTCCACCGTAGTTTTAGCGAAGGTGGATTAGCACGGTTTTACACAGTTATAGAAGGTAAAAAAGATGGCTAAGGGCAAAAATCAAAATGATACTCGTCTCGGCGAAGGCCTTCGCCGTAGCGGGGTAAGTAAATTGAGCTTCGAGCAGGCGATTAAAGAGCTTACAGGAATAGTTGGCAAGATAGAGCAGGGCGAAATACCTCTGCAGGATAGTCTCACTCAATACGAAAAAGGGATGGCTTTGATTAAACATTGCAGAGCGATTCTAAAGAAAGCAGAGAAGCGGATTGAGACAATATCGAAAGAAAAAAAGACGGACAACTGAGAACGGAAGGTAAAGAAAAGTGGTTATGGTTTAGAGATGGTATGTATTCATATCTGCGATTTTCATTGTCCGTTCTGGCATTATGTATCTGTCTTGGATGCGGATGTAGTTTGGGGCCTGTGAATACACCAGCTTTTTCTGCCGATTCCGGTGTGAGGTTCATCGACCCCAACAACGCACCTTTTGTGATTGAACAATCCGAACAGCTTGACCCGAACACAGGGCAGATGCGGAAAGTGCGTAGCACCAGTTGGAAGGCGATTGGGATAAATCCAAATCTGAAAGATAGTCGCACGTTTTCTGTCAAGTACGACAGTTTACGCTTCCGCTTATCCGGTCATGTTGTCGTTCCAGTCACGATGCCGGGCGGGCGGACATATCCTGCTATGCTTGACACCGGGTGTGGGGATCCTTTCTGGGTCTCTGTCAACGACGCTGTCGTGCAAGACTGTGACTTAGCTGTATTTCCCGGCGGCGAGAATCCTGAAACAGGTTGTTTTGGGGGTCTTTGTGAAATCCCATCAATGAAACTCGCCCAGGTTACGGTTACGAACCCACTTGGTGCGTATCTCCACAGGCAGTGGCAATTTAGGGTTTTGGGCGTGCCGCTCTATCGAAACAGACACGTAGTAATTGGAACGGGACTGATGCGCGCTTTTTCATATATCCTGTTCGACAATGTGAAGCAGAATGTTGTATTCAGTCTTAAGGACACCTTTGAACCTGATGATTCATCGCAATGGGTAAATCATCCGTTTGTCCTTGAAAAGGTTGGGGATCGGCGTTACATGATGATAGACATTTCTCTGGCTGACAGCACCGTTCATGTCATATTTGACACAGGCGGTGGCAATCAGTCGGATTTGGTCTTGCGAGAAGCTGTATGGCGACGTCTGAAAGATTGTATGGCAACTCGCGGTGGCTCGACTGCCAGAAACCTTACATATCTTTACGGTTGGCTTCCGTGCCGCCGCTATATATTGCCGAAGCTGCGGATTGGTCGGATGGTTCTGAACAATGCGAAAGTGGATGTGTTGCCCGAAAATAGTCCTCTGTTACAAGTGTTACAAGACTCTGAGGGTATAATTAGTTTGTATTGTTTCAGGAAAACTACCGTCGTCCTGGATTTCAAACAGAATCTGCTTTGGTTCAAGAGGTTCTAACTGGTTACATTGACCTCTATTTTCCACGACTACAAGACCAACTACGACTGTTAGCCTTAGTTAGAAATTTTGTTGCAATAATGCATCAAGCGCTGTAAAAAATATGTGTGAACCGTAGAGTTTTCTTCAGGTTATTTGCGAGCGTGGCGGAACTGGCAGACGCGCAAGGTTTAGGTCCTTGTCCCCAACAGGGGGTGTAGGTTCGACTCCTATCGCTCGCAGTGATAAACCTTGTATGATAAAAACTTATTTAGTTGCGACATTTGGCATACGCAATACGAAATTCTAATTTATGGCCAAGAATGAACGTTTCAAATATCAAGAGGAGGTAATCTCACGGTATTACGATAATCTTGATACGATAATGCTCCAGAAACTCAGTGAGCTGGTCACCGAGCTCTATTTGGCCGACACTCCAGCTAAGAAAAACCGCCTTTGGCAAAGGGCCCACAAGGCGATGGTGAAGCTGAATGTCCCGCCTGCAATAATCAACCATATTATGGAAAAGGCAGATGTGCAAATACTCGCCAAGAATCTGCAGGATTGGCTGGTCAACAAAAAGAAAAAATAGGACGTGGAGGTTCGACTCCTCTCTCGCAGTTTTAAAAGCCACAGAGAAATTTTTTTATTAAACAGAGGCGTGTATATCACCTGGAGTTTTGGCGGGCCGCACGGCGCCTGTCCTCTTCTTTCAGGAGTCGCTTGCGAATTCGAATCGAATTGGGGCAAATCTCAACAAGCTCATCGGCCTGAATATACTCCATCGCTGCTTCAAGACTCATCTTCCTGACAGCTTTAATCCTGGCTGCATCGTCTTTGCTGGCCGCACGTATATTGGTAAGCTG
>CAYTTK010000246.1:0-2816 GCA_964440735.1 uncultured Pirellulales bacterium | reverse complement strand
GTGTGCGTAGGGGCGGGAGAATACCTGCGTATCGTAGTTCAGGTTTGATTTTGAAGAGACGTTTCCGTAGGTACTGGGGGGTCTCCATATAGGATAGAAGGGTGACGATCAGATTCTTGTCCCGTTTTTGGTTGGTGCCTAGATTGTCTGGAAACACAATGATTTCGTTGACGCGGAAGATGGCTGCTGCTCTACCAATCAAACCGATTTTAAGGGTTTTCTCTCGCAGATGAGGGATGTCAGAGACTATGGAAACGGGTATTGCTACGGCAAGCTTGTGATCACGTCTTCGCATCATTTTATGTTCACTCAGGAGTTTGACAAAAATCGCAGGATAAATATCTGACGAGGAAAACTTCCAAATTCTTTCTCAACAACAAATCTGTTAGTGTTACGCATAGTCTCTAGCACATCATGAGATGTTAATTCTGACTGAAAGAACGTTATATTACCGTGCTCATATAGCAACAAATATTTAACATTTGAAGCTTCGGAGCTTTCAATTAACCAAGTGACATTGAAGAAGGGTGTGTAAGCATCAACTGCTGATTCAGGATACTGCATTGGCGGTTCTTGATTTGGATTAGATAGCAGTAAATAAAACTCTACCATATCTGCGCTAAAGTAATTTCCTGCGCAGAGAACAGCTATTTTTTCATTTAAGGTTGTACGCTCAGCCACATATTGACACGCTTCTTCAATAGGAACATAGACCTGATCTGTTTCAAGCCACAAGTATGTTTCCCATGAACTGTAAATGACTGAAGCGCTAGCCAACAACACCAAAACAGCGGCAGCAACTTTGGTGAAGTTTTTTGTGCGAAAGCTGACGTGAGGCGCTCTCATTATGTTCTTTGCCTTGTCCCAGAGGGACAGAATGAATTCTGAACCCGAAATAGCCAAGATTGGAAACACCAATGTTATGTAACGCCAATCTTTGCTGGTGATCAGAGTGAAGACAGAGTAAACTACAAAGAAGCTTATGAGCAAAAACTTGTCCTCTTGCCTTCTTCTTTTTAACCAGAAAGCTAAGCCAAGTAACGTGAAGATGTAGACAAAGAGCGAAATCGGATGAACATGTGGGTAAGGCCAAGTCATCTCTATGAGATAAAATATTGGAGCTGGGAAGCGTGTACTATATGCAAGCCTTTCTTCATTGCCCACCTGAAGCGCGTAGAGCCAAGTTCCCAGCGTTCCCGAAGAGTATTGTTGATACGCAAAGATGAACCACGGCAGAATAACGGCTGCTGCGATTATGACTATAAACGAGAATTTACCGAGCTTAGTTACAATACGTTGTCTGCCCATAACCAGCAAGCTAACTAACATGATTATGCCGGCGACCAATGTCTGGTACTTAACAAGGACCCCTATGCCTAGGGTTATTCCGCTCAAAAATAGCATCTTGTTGTTGTTTGTACGCATCCACAAGAAAAAGAGAAGCAATGAAATGGAGAAAAAGAAGAGTAACATAGTTTCGAGTAATGCCATTCTGCAAAGCCAGATGAACCCTGGCATTGATGCCAACAAGACACTTGCAACTAAAGCGGTTCTCGGTCCATAAAGTCGGTAGGCAATCTCAAAAACCGCCCAAACCGAAAGGACACCAAATGTAACTGCCACAAGCCTAGCTGAGAATATACTTGCCCCTAGAATTTTGAAAAAGACTCCGGTTACCATGTCAAATAGGGGGGGATAATATGATTCAGTTAGAATGTATTCTTGAAACTGTCCACGACTCAATAACAATCCACCGTGCAGGTGTGATGTTTCATCCCACCGAATTGCGGTGTAATCCAAATTGATTAACAAAAGAGCTGCATAAACTAGAAGAAAAATTGCTAAAACTAAACGCCATCTATTGAAATGCCGCATAATCCCCGACAGAGCAGAAGTCAAAGTGTTAAGCCGTCCATTTGATTTATTCCATATTTAACAAAGTAATTATTATTTTTTCTTCAGGCAGCATATAAAAAAAGTGATGTGAACAGCTTATGTTTTCTTTTTGCGTCAACTTTAAGGAGTTCCCTTCATTGAGATGATTAATCTTTCTCACTTGGACATGAAACGCTTCAACCTAATAATGCCGATTACGTTTTGGATTCCAATTTCGGCGATCATTTTTAAAGATGGTACTCCATTTTTTTTCTCTTCCCACGCTACTGGAAATTCAACGAATCTGTAATTGCTATTTATGCTTCGGATGAGGATTTCTGTGTCCAAAAACCACCCGGTGCTATTGCATTCGTTTAGAATGTCTTTGATTAGTCGATTGGAGAACGCCTTAAAGCCGATTTGATGGTCGAACACGTGATCGTTAAACAATATCCTGATGAGCCTGTTGTAAACTCTTGATGAAAGATCCCGTAAAACCGATCGATGAGCTTCAGCGCCGTCTATATATCTTGATCCCAATGCCAAATCATTTCCTTCTCGTATCGAATTAATTAACTGAGGAAAAAATTTCATGCTTGTTGCAAGGTCACAGTCAATAAAAGCGTAGATGTCACCCTCTACTTTGCTGAATGCCCGCTTCAATGCTAATCCTTTTCCCAATTTCTGGGGTGAATGAAGATGGGTAACCTGTGTGTACATACGTTCCAGCTCTTGAGCGATAATATCGGTTCCATCCGTACTTCCATCCTCAGCTATTATAATGCGGAAGTCCTCTCCTAATCGAGAAGTCTCTTTCAGAAGCATTTCTACACATTTTCTTAGGTTTTTGGATTCGTTACAGGCTGGGACCGTTATCACAATCAATGATTATCTACCTGCTTGTGTTGCAATAAGCGTGACTCCCAACAGAATGAAGAAGA
>CAYTTK010000245.1:0-2827 GCA_964440735.1 uncultured Pirellulales bacterium | reverse complement strand
ACTAATCTATATCAGGGCGATAAAATCCGAATTGAAGACAAGAATTAACCAACTTTAAATTGGTTAAATTATATTAGGTTAACTGAGCGGTTTAAAATTTAGTTAAATAATTTAGATACACATTCAATTTTTAAACATCATTTTTTCATCATCTTTTTGTGTTTTTCAGAAAAAATGGTGTATTAAAAATTGGAGACTTATTGAAAAAAGACACACTTTAACAACTTTTTAATATTGTTTTCTAGAAATATGAAGTAATACTTGCTGTCAAATTTATTGGAGATAAAAAGATTTGGAAGATGATGTTGAAACCAGCTTATCTATGACAGAAACGACCAATATTACGGACACTATACTTCAAACACTTCATACACCTAACAAGAGTATTTTAAAAAGAGTTCCAAATTTAAACCCAGAAGATTATTCTCTACTACTTTATTTAGTTATAGGATATGACTTGGGTAAAGGAAAGTATTTTGGAATGACATTCCCTTTGGAAGACAGCACTCATATAGAGGAAATAAAAGCCTTAAGCAACGGTTATCTTGAATTTAGAGATGGTGTTGTTAGAATGGGAGTGATTGAGTTAGAAAATTTAGAGAAAATATTGAGAGCTCCTTATATTAAGCCTAGAAGTATACATATTTTGTGAAATCGGCCAGATAGACTCATTAGTCATTGCGCGCGCAGGTCAAGACCAAATAGTTTCTTTGGCTCGATTTTTTTTAGGCTTCATCACTCAGTAAGCGCACATATTTAAAAATATGGAAATTAACGTTTGTAGCAGCAGAAAATGAAAATTTCCGAGTTGAGTCTAAGCCCTCAGCGCATGTTTGGCCCGTTTGGACATTGTGTTTGTCGCGCGCTTATCTTCCGCCTTTTTGATTGGCGTGCTCAATGCCTAGACGCATTATGCTTTTAGTGTTGTCCAGCCCATTGGAGTAGAGTTTTTGTCGCGTATCAGTCTTCAGCTGTTTCGACCGATTCGCTCTATGCTCCATTGCAACACCAGAGCGTACTCCCCAACTCGGGGCTTTATCTAGCACAATCGCTGCCTATAAAGATATATGTACAAGAATATGTCCATTTATACAGATCGCTTATTTAGTGCTTAAACTCTTAAACAGATACCCTTATAAGCTAGTAAACACACATATATTTTATAATTATGAGCAAATTAAGGTGAATCGAAAAATGATGACGAAAACAAAAGTAAAACATAGCGTTAGGCAATTTGCTTATTGGAAAAACATCTAGCGTACGAGCGCTTGTAAACAATTAAAAATAATAAAAATTGATGGTGAATGGTGATTGAAATGGGTCGAATTATGGTAACGATTTCTGATGAATTGGAGAAGAAGCTCAGGCTCAAGACCGTCGAGAGATTCGGCGGGAAAAAAGGCGACTTATCCAGAGCTGTCGAAGAAGCCATAAAAACATGGGTTGCCAAAGAAAAATAGATGCATGAACAAAAGGCCTCTACGTTGGTCATGTGCGCGTGCACGCATTTTCGGATAGCGCACGTAAGAGAGGCGTATTCCGCTGTTTCTAGTTTTTTTAAAACAATAAAGTGAGTGTTAGATGAAGTACGCATATATATGGAAGTGAAGATCTGATATGTCTGAAAATGTAATTTTAATAGATGACGCTGGATGGGGAGACCTTATATTAGGTGTAGTAATCGGCGCAATCAAACCTCCAGACCTCCGATACATGGAACGCAGGATCCCAGTCTCATCCTTCCAGCCGCCAAACTTTGAAAATAAACAGTACTTGGATGATACAGTGAAGATTGTCGATGAAATCGTTGATGTTATGCAGCCTGACATGGAAACAAATTTTAAAGTATGCTCAGGATACGTTCTCTCCAGCATACGTAGACATCTACGAAGACGGGGATTCAAGGTGGAAGAAGTGGAAGTCATTGGTGAACTTCAAGAAAAGGTTGAACGAAGCTATATAAGATGGTGCAAGGAAATGGGAGTTCCAGCAGAAATACTGGAAGATAAAAGACGTTTCTGGACATTTCTAAAATGGGTTGCGGAAAGACCTTGGTTAAGAGAACAACTTGTAAAGACGGGATGGAAAAGCTGGAAAACGAAGTGGCGAGAAAAAGCATTCAAAGATGGATTTTTAAAAGATTAAACTCGCACATAAAAAAGAGGAAGGTTAGGCGCGTAACCTATTTATAATTATTTTTTTTTTATGAGAACCTCTTTTAAGTGTGTGTGTAGGATTAAATTCTAATTTTTTCTTATATTCAAAATTTGAAAAGTCCTTGAAGAGTTCTATATGACCGATGTTTTTGAATCCTGCCTTATAAAAGAAGTTAGGAAGTGCCCTAAATGTAGCGAATCAATGGAAGAAGACTATATCTTCTTAAAGAAGGTGAAAAATTTGAAATTACTGCAGAATTATGTCATGTAGTTTTAGGTTCTAGATTTTTTAATCGCTTCAGAAGTGGGCATTATTTTTGTATAGAAGTTGACCCAAGTTCCATTTTGTCTAACCGCTACGCTCCATAAATCTATGGACTCGTAGAACATCTTGTTTTTGTCAAAAACTTCGTTTAACTTCAAGTAAGAGGCCTCCGCTTAATTCTTGAACACTCGAAACGCTTTAACATAATCTGGCATATAAAAAACTGACAGTAATCTAATCTAGGTTGCCTTCAATTATCTTTTTTTCAGTCTCAATTTTTGGCTGTACATTGATGCTCAAGAATCTTTTGAGTTGAATGAACTTTTCTTTCAGTTGAACTGTGGTTAAATAAGTCCCACCATTCTTAGGGATAGCCGTTCCACACATCAGTTTTCCTGCTGTCAAG
>CAYTTK010000244.1:0-2829 GCA_964440735.1 uncultured Pirellulales bacterium | reverse complement strand
AAATCAGTTTTTGCATGGCTTTGCTTCACTACACCTATCTGAACTCCCACTCACAATAAGGATCGCCCATTCCTATGCATTTGGTTTCTTTGATGTGCTGATTTTTGACGGCTGAGAAGAAGCCGTTTAGAAAGCCTGTGGTGAAATAGCAGCAAGGTTCCTTGCGTTCCGTGGCAAAGACAAAGCTCTCCAGTATGCTCTCGACGTTCTCCTTCATTCTTATTGTTTCGCCCATTGAGACCTTTCCCACTTTGCAGTGATCCATAAGATTGAGGATACGCTTCGCAGCATCATCCTCCGCAATCCCCGCTTTGATTAGACGTTCGCCGACCTCCTTTCCTGTCCTAGCTCCTCCCATCCTTTGAGCCATTCGGTATCTCTCCCCAGCAACATGGGGGAAACCCATGGCATGGAAGGCTACATGAAGATGCACATCAGCTCCTAGCTTGGGTCTCTCTACAAGCGGTTTGTCTTTAAGCAGAAATCCCATAAGGCGATCCATCAACCTTTCATGTATTCTTTCAACAACTACACTATCTTTCTCTAGAGAACCCTTCAGCTCGTCAATTTCTCCGGGGACAAATTTGAATTCGCAGTAGGGGTCTCCAAGCCCTATGCATTTGGTCTCAATTGCATTCCAATCTCTCTTCTCCTTATCATAGAAACTTAACATGCCTGATATTTCAGGGGGAAGATGCGAGGCTATTGTGGTGCCTACGTTTTCGAACCCCCAACAGTCAGCACTCTCGTATAATCTAAAGTAGTGCTCATCAGTCTTAGAGATATCTTTGTTGTATTCTATGATGCCGCTGTGCTCCATATGACAGGGGAATAAAGATTGGGAAAAACTCGATTTCAATAATTTTTCCATGTCTTTAACCTTGCTGAAGCTCTTCGGTAAGAATAATCCAAAAGACTGAAATGAAAACATGAGCTTCATCATAAGCTTAATACGCGTTGGAGCGAGCTCGAGTACCACCTTTGGTGCTAGGGTACCTTCCTCCCTGTTCATGTCATACATCATCGTAGGGAACCTTTTAGGGTCCCAAAGCATGCCACTCCAGTGTTCAAGTGTTGGCCAAAACAAGTTCACAAAGTCTCCAGTCTCACTTCTTAGAGCTGCTTCTCCTCCAGCGAATGACTCAAAGAATTTCTTAAATGCACTAGCGTAATTAGGCGATGAGTATATTGCCATCATTGCAGGCTTGGGTTCAACCTGTTCCGGTTCCAGGGGAACCTCAGTTCTTATCGGCCTCAAATTTGGGTGCTTCACAACATTCAAGAACCGCCTATCTTCTTCTGTAATCATCTTAATTATGCCGTCGGCCGTGCTCATCATAGCAGTAAGGTCCTCCTCTTTGCCGCAGCCCTCGTCCACGGAGGCCAAGACCGCGTTTCCCTCAGCTGCCGACCTTAGCAGGGTCATCCTCATGAAACGTATAACCTCTGGGCCGCTCATGAGGTAGGGCGTGGTCAGGGAGTCGAAGACCAGCAGAACGTTTTCACCTGACCTTTCCCGCAGCTTGGATATGGCGATGCCTAGGCTTGTCAAGTCTGCAGAAGAGGCGTCCACCGTGTCCGGCCGAGCCGAGGTTGAGAGGCCCACGGTTTCGTGGAAAGCGTCGACAAAGCTCAAGGAGTGAGGTAATACCTCACCCAGCCCCCTTTGCCTCAAGGAGTCCAAAACCTTGGATGGAGCGGCTTCAGTTGTCACATAGATGATTGGCCTAGTCTCAATATTGCGAAGAATTACTTGATGGCAGAAGGTTGACTTCCCCGAGCCGGGGGGGCCAACCAACAAGATCATGTTTTTAGGCGGTATATCTTGCAGTTGAGCTATTGACACCATCATGCTTCACCTACCTGAACTCCCACTCGCAGTACGGGTCACCCATCGCAATACACCTTGTCTCTCTAACGTGCTGGTTCTTGACAGCGGAGAAGAAACCGTTCAGGAAGCCCGTCGTGAAGTAGCACGAGGGCCCCTTCTCTTTCGTTATGAATATCTTCGTCTGGGAGCTCTCGCAGTTCTCCACTATTCTTATGGTCTCATCCACCGTAACCTTTCCAACCTTGCATTGGTTTAGGAAATTTAGAACACGCTTCACAGCCTCATCCTCACTTAACCCAGCTTCCAACAGGCGTTCCCCAACCTGCTTTCCCGCCCTGGCGCCCCCCATCTCCAACACCATTCGGTACCTCTCACCGGCTAGAGCGGGAAAGACCATGGCGTGCGCGACCCTATGGATGCTCACCATGCTTCCCAGCGTAGGCCTCTCCAAGAGCGGCTTTCCATGGAGCAGAAACTCCATGAGGTGATGCATCAACCGTTCATGTATCCTTTCGATAACTAAGACATCTTTCTCCAAAGAGTCCTGCAGCTCATCGATTTCTCCGGGCACCACCTTAATTTCACAATAAGGATCCCCCAGTCCTATGCACTTTGTCTCAATGGCGTTCCACTCCCTCTCAGGTCCTCGAAAGCTCCCAAATCCCTTTATCATGCCTGCTATCAAAGGGGGAAGATAGAAAGCCATTGTTGCGCCGACGTCTTTGAATCCCCAGCATTCAGAGGATTCGTACACTCTAACGTAGTGTTCGTCGGTCTTCGATGCGTCTTCAAGGTATTCAAAGGTGCCGCTGCCCAAGCGCTCCTCTGATTTAGCAATCTCTTTCAACAGTTTCTTCATGTCTTTGACCTTGCTGAAGCTCTTTGGAAAGAATCTGAGAAGAAGACTCTTAGGCCAGGGAAAAAAGACGCGCTTGACCGCTTCATTCTCTTTCATCAGCTTAAACATGGAGGGCGCATCCTCCTTGTTCATCTCGTAC
>CAYTTK010000243.1:0-2865 GCA_964440735.1 uncultured Pirellulales bacterium | reverse complement strand
ACGCGTGAAGGTTTCTGTCTGCCTGTCCACAGGAACGAACCTTGGTGTGTGACTCCAAAATTTGCTAGGTTTTGAGAACTTGAAATATGTATGGAAAATTCAGAAATGTTTTATTCATCAGATTCGGAATCTGAACCGAGCACACGCAACTCCTATCAAGGTTGAATATTAGCGTTCCCACCCACACGCCAATTCGCCTTTTTATTGCGTGTGCTCCACACCCCTTTCATTCTGTTAAGCATGAGCACCTTTGGGAAACCTGTGCTTTGTCAAAAAAGAAAAAAGCTGTTTTGAAATATGCTATAGGCGCAATTCTTATTGGGGTAGTCCCAGTTCTTGTGTTGCTAATATATTTCCTGTTTTTCACTTAGGCTTTTTTATATGTTGATTGCATGAACATATTAAATTCTTCTATGAACCTTCCCCGTGTTTTTGAAACGTCATATGCAGAGAAAGCGGTTACAATCCCGAACATTATCAATATTCCCGTAATGTAAAAGAAGGGAATAAAAGGTTCTATAAATTCAATATAGTTTTGTGGATACCTAGAAAGCATCACGTTTATGAGCAGACAAGCAAGTATTGAACCCAAAATACCCAAAAATAAGCCTGTCATATAATCTTTGAAAAAGTTGAAATTTAGACTAACATAACTTCCATTATCCTTCTTCATTACGCTAACTTCAACTTCCCCTTTTGCATTTCCAGAAGACATAGAAATCCAGTTACCAAATTCGCCTCTTATGTAATTAGGAGAATTTGAAGTCAATATTCTCATGCGCCTTGTTGTAAAATAATCCATTACAGAATTGAAAGTCTCTTCTTGAGAAGAATCAACAAATAAACTCATTTCAGAACCACTTGAAGGTGTTTTGTTTCACTACAAATATATGTTTTTTCTAGGCTTTTTGCACATAGATTTTACCCATAAGATATGACCGCAAATCTTAATTGAAAATGATGCTAAATTCACTTATTACAAACGACCATGAAAAATGCCAAATTATGAGGCGTTAACATGAAAAGAACATCACAGTTGCTAATATTTGGTGGGATATTCATTATGATTTTGGGTTTATCCTTCTATTTTTCTCCAATAAAGTTAAGCGATAACAATGATTATGAAATTGACCCTTCAAAAGGAATATCATTAACAACTCACCGAGACAAAGACGAAAGAGTGGAAGGCTATTTCACAATTTTAGGTGGAGATGAACAATTAGATTTCCACATCGAAGACCCTTATGGAACCACAATTTTTGATGCTGATAAAGTAAAAAGTAGAAAAGATTTTTCTTTTACAACAGAATTTGAAGGCGCATATACTCTTTTTTTCGGAAATAAGCAACAAGAATCTGGAAAAATCGTATTCTTGTCTGAGCAAAGAACTATCACTCGAGGACTTGACCTCGCAATGGTCGGTATTGGTGTTATTATTTTGATTCTTGGTTTGGTTGGATTTTATCAAGAACGCTTGAAGCAAGCGGGCAAAAAGGTCTAAAAATGTGAAAAAGGCGGAAAATCATTCTTACAAGAATCTAAAAATACAAACCGTCAAAGACTTAAAATGTTATTTGTTGACTTAGATATATGTCGAAATTTCTTGAAAGATGTTCCAAAATTGATTGCTTAAAAGCTAAGATAAAACCATTAAACTTAACACCATTACCATACAATTGGCATACGCAATATCTTAACGAAGCCACCAAATGTTTTCATCAAAAGTTACCAATTTCTTGTATTCTTGTTTCATCGGCATTAGTTGAAACTTGCTTATGTTGGGAAAATTGGAGAAGAAAGCCTAAAGACCAAAGAAAACATATCAAGAATAACGAATTTAGGTCTGACACTTTAATGCCTATGTTCAAAAAATTTCTGGATTCAGGTATTCCATTAAACAAATTGGTTGATTCAGATGAAGATATTGAAACTCTAAGAAAATTGGATGCCATCAGTTCACTAAGATACATTAGGACTAGAAACAAATTTGTTCATGGCGATTTATTTTTCAACATATTCTTTCCAGCAACCCTCATATCTGGGCATGAAAAAGATTGGTTAGATTATGGTATAGACAACTTCGAAGAATGGACAAGAACAGATGTAGATACGGTTGCTTATGTGCATCTTCTTAAAACATTAAGATTCATCAGAGCCTTTACCGATTCATTAATAGAAAAAATGTAAACCAATAGACAATACAAAAGCTAAAACCATGATTGAAGGCTTACGGTTAATATTACTAACGGGCAAAAGTGACGCTAAAATATGGGAAGAATACAACATAAGACTATACTTAAGCGGTCTAGTAGGTCAAAGACACTCCCCGCCCCTCTCAGTTTTTCAAGAAAAAAAAGCACTTCCCAAAAAAATGCTCTAGAAAAAGACACAAAAAATTTTTCTAGAATTTTTTAATTTTCTTTTCCGCAACACTTTGCTTATAAAGCAATTTACAATTTTGGATTGAAATCACAAAAATTTACTTTTCAAAAACCAAATTTTTTCTTTCGAAAATTTTTCAAAAACAATTATAATTTCGTTAAATCACAAAGCAAGTTTACATTATATTTTTGACGGCTCGGTTAAACCTTTAAAAATATGTTATGGGCTTAATGGTTTCGGGAGCTTTTGAGGCAAACGGGTTTCACGCTCCTAGCCTCAGAGGCTCCCAAAACACAAAAAAATTAATCAATTGATTAAACTCCTAAAAAATGGATATGTTTACAAAAAGTATTGTTATCTTCTGTTATTAGGCTCCTAATATGTGCTTTTCTAGGAGTGTTTTTCAAGTTAGAGGGATTGTCTATTTTTGTGCGTGGCGGTTTTATTCGTATCTTCGTCTTCTAATGATGAAAACAACAACAG
>CAYTTK010000242.1:0-2876 GCA_964440735.1 uncultured Pirellulales bacterium | reverse complement strand
AGTACGGGGGGAGAATAGATGGGGCTAGTTATTTAATTATTACTAGCCTGCTATTCGCCTGTGTGGGTATAGGGATAGGCTATCCGGCAATAGGTCTAGCCGTAGCACTTGTCAGGATTCTGAGGTATGCCATTACCTACCAGCACAATTTACGGGGTGAATCTACGAAGGCTAATATATTCTATAAAGCCGGAATGTTTGTGATAACCTTGAGAGACCCGCTATTGCTGGTGAGCGCTATAAGCGGGACATTGTATTGGTTCCTGATATTCTATGCTGTGGTGAACCTCGGGGAGTTGGGGGTAATGTTAAAAAGGGCGTTTAAGAAATGAAGCGACAAATATTAAATTACCTTGCGAATAGGGATTTTAGCTTGAACTTATACAAGCAGTTCGTGTGGCGCTTCCCGATTATGCCGAAGCAGGTTAGGATAGAAGCCACCAAAATATGCAATCTAAAATGTATTGGTTGTAGGCGACAATTCGATGGCAATATAGCAATAAGGGCGGGGGAGAAGTACCTGTCGTTACCGCAGATGAGGTTCATACTTGACCAGTACCCAAGCCCGATGATTTTCAGGTTTGGTGGCGATGGAGAGCCGACAGTTATTCCCAGTTTTAGGGATTTACTGCATGAGATAAAGAGACAGAATCTGAAATTCGCCTTTACCACGAATGGGACATTACTAACCGAGGAGTTAGTGAAGGAGTGCCGTGACTGCGGGATGGTAAAGATGAGCCTGTCGATGAACGGTGGCACAAAAGAGACATTTGAGAAGTGGAGGGAGGGAGCCAAGTGGGATAATGTTATAGAGGGGGCAAGGAGAACAAGCCGGAACGGAATCCCCTTGTTTTTAAATTTCACGATGCTGACAGATGAGTTACTAGAAGAGGTGTTTGACTTTATCAAGGTGGCCAAAGATGTCGGGTCGCAGGGCGTACAGTTCTTGAAACCTATGATAGACTACCAGTACTTTACCCCCCCAGACTTTTCCCAACTAGGGGGGCTGTTGAGTGAGATAGATGCCAAAGTGAAGGAGGCAGGCTTACTGAGAGAAGGGCTGTTGAATCCCCTGCCTACATTCCGCCAGTGCTACGATCCCTTTACTTGCCCGCTTGTCACATTAAATGGCGATGTGTTCCCCTGTTCCTACACGGCAAACCAACTGGCAACGGAATGGTACGAGGGCGAGGTAATTAACCCCCACCTTGAGAATTATGTAATGGGCAATGTGTACAGACAAAGCATAAAGGAGATATGGGAAGGCAGTATGTTTAAGGAGTTGAGGCAGTTTATCAAAGATACGTCTGAATCCGTGGGAGAGGTAATCAGTAAAGATGAACTGGTGGAGCGGAGAAGTAAACTGGATTTCGACAAGGAGAAGTTCGCTTACTGCCGAGCATGTCTAGATCGGTGGTCGGAGGCGGGTTCATGAGACTTTGGATAGATAACTTGAAGAGCAGGTCTCACAAGGAAGGACTAGAGAGGTTTGTCTCTCTACTGGAGTGTAATCCAAATGCTAAACTCTTGGACATAGGATGCGGAGATGGTTCTTTCACTAAGGCATTGATTAGTAGAATAAGTACTGATGATGCAACCGGGATAGATGCGAACAACGGAAATCCTCCTTTTAAGTTTATCAAGCAAGACATAGATAATGGGTTGCCCTTCAAAAGTGAAACCTTTGACGTAATCACTGCCTCTCATGTAATAGAGCATGTGAAGGATACCGACTTGTTTGTGAATGAAATCTACCGAGTGCTAAAGCCTGGAGGTTATGCCGTGATAGCTACGCCGAACATGGCAAACGGAAGGATTATTTTAGAACTGCTTCGGGACAGACAACCAACGGAAGCTGATGTCAGTGATTATTTATCTGTTAGGAGAAGGTTCAGTGACAAGAAGTGGTGGAGGGAAAGTTGGGGTCACTTGCACAGAAGGCTCTTTACTATGGAGGGAATAACCAGATTGTTTACCCGCTATGGGTTCAAGATTGAACACAAAGAAAGAGAGGGGTATGGCAGGTTCTTCTTTGGAAAGGCACTCAGAGGCTTGTATGCCACTCGCCTCTTAATTAAGGTCAGGAAGGTGGGCTAATGAATCATGAACCCCCGTTCAAAGGTATCAAGTTATTTATTGCGAGGATAATAAAGAGGAAATACAAAAGGGATGTGTTGAGCCTATTGGAAGAAGATAGGGATGCAAAGGTTCTGGACTTGGGTTGCTCTGACGGCATTTTTACCAAGAAGATAATGGGAAGGGTAAAGCCCAAAGTGGTGTACGGGGTAGATATGAATGATGGGAACTTAGTGGAGGCAAAAAGGCTGGGCATAATCGGGTATAAGGGGGACTTAAATGACAGGTTCCCGGCTATGAGGGTAAGGGAGTTTGATGTGGTCATAGCCTCGCAGATAATTGAACACCTCCCCAATACAGATAGGTTTGTAAAGGAAATATACAGGGCATTGAAGCCGGAAGGATATGCCGTAATCTCAACGCCGAATATAGCTGCTTGGCATAATATCTTTTATTTACTTTTAGGGAAACAACCCGAGACAGCTTCGGTAAGTGATGAGATTGATTCCGATTCTTGGAACAGTCCTGCCCATATGAGGCTGTTTACATTACTTGGGCTGATTAAGCTATTAACATTCCACGGGTTTAAGATTGATAAGATAGTAGGTGGTAGGCATTCGGCTATCATTACGGTTAGAGTGAGGAGAGGTAGATGCCATACATAGGATATGTGTTTATATTGCTGATATGTGTTGAAGTGGTGCTGGTTGCCTTTGGCAAGATAAAATCAAAGGCATATCCATATCTGCTGTATGCAATGGGTCTTGGCTTGGTGTTAATGATGAGCATGGTAGGGTCTC
>CAYTTK010000241.1:0-2882 GCA_964440735.1 uncultured Pirellulales bacterium | reverse complement strand
TAATATCTTATATTACAGAAGGACTTGAAGAAGTTAAACGTTTAAAGGATGAAGTGGAATGACAATAAAAGATAATCCAATAGATACAACAGTTGATTATGAATGTGACCAGTGGCTAGGTAGAAAAAAGAGAAGATGTGGAAAAAAACCATACTGCGAAGTATATGTAACCACAAAACACTCTTGGTCTTATCTATGCAAATGGCACTACACTTTAGATAGGATATGGTGTATCATAGTTAGAAACAAGTCACATGGATATTATATTCTTGACCCTGATGTGACAGAAGATAGATATCCCGATTAATTACTACCTGGAAGGTAAAAAAATGATAAATAAAAAACTATACATTAAAGCAATAATCGAATGGGGTGAAGCTGCACAAGTCCGTATGGCAATTGAGGAATGTTCAGAACTCATCACAGTTTTAGCAAAACAAGGTAGGAATAGGAATGGTTCAACTACTGATGATGTGCTTGGAGAAATGGCTGATGTTGAAATAATGCTTGAACAGTTGAAAATTATATTTGACTATGAAAGTTCTATACTAAATACTTCAACATTTAAACAAAAAAAGGAAGCAAAGCTAGCTCGTTTGGAGAAACGATTAAATGCTATTTGATTATCGTAAACTTGTAGAAGCGGTCATATGTAGGAAGCTGTTACCAACTGAGGTTGTTCATCACTGTAATGGTCATCATAATGACAACCGAATTGATAACTTCTACGTTTATGATAGTAGAAAACGACATACTATTCATCATATAAAGATGGGAACAGTTGCTATGGGATTAGCTAATTGCTATACTGATGAGTATATCCTAAGATACGTAAAGAAAAGAATACTCCCATTAATCAAGAAAAGCAATGTCTATGAATTGATGATGGAAGATAATAAGGAACGTGGTGGAAAATGAAAATAATATTTTGTTGTAAAGAAATGAGAGATGTATGGCACGAAGGAAATGTCGGTGTCGATGAAAATACCAATAGCTGGTATCTTGTATTGGGTCTTACCCACATTGAAGATGGTAGCAAAAAAGATAATCGTCATCATAAGATAAGGCGTTGTCCGTTTTGCGGTTCAAGAATGAAAGTAACGCAATTGAGGAAATATCAATGAAGATATTTATTACCAGTGACCATCATTGGTTTCATGCCAATATTATTAAGTATTGCGATAGACCTTTCCCTAGTGTTACAGTGATGAACATTGGAATGATGCTAAACTGGAATGAAGTAGTATCCCCTGGTGATATAGTGATACATCTTGGAGATTTTGCTTTAACAAGAAAATCAAGTGACATGTTATCTACTTTGCGTAATCAATTAAATGGAACTATTATCATAATTAAGGGTAGTCACGATGTGTCAAAGAAGAAACTAGCAGAAGCAGGTTTCATAGTAGGAAGTAATCCTATGTATATCGGAAAGTACATACTATCACATGTGCCACTAGCAGATGCAGAGATACCGAAAGGAATGATAAACATTCATGGTCATATACATGAGAAACAAACAAGAGGGGAAAGGATTAACATATGCGTTGAGCATACCAACTATTATCCTGTAGAATTAAAGAAGGTGATGAAGTATAAGCTTTAGAGCAAATGTAAACTATAAGTTAAAAAGCTTATATATGTTTTTCCTTCTAGTTTACAAATCATCATCTGACCCAAAAAGACCATATAGACCAGATAATCCAGATACGCCTTTTCCAAGACCAGAATGGGATTTTGAGGATGATGAAGATACATAGCAATAATTCATAGTATTTAAATGTTACCTTACTATTGGAGAAGATAAAAATGTTAGCAGAAGCAATATATTTTTTACTCTTGTGGATTCCAATAATGGCAATAAGCCATGAATTTTGTCACGCACTAGAATGTAAAAGGCAGGGTGGAAATCCTAAAATAAAGATATGGTGGAATCATAAAATTCCAAGTATGTGCTGTTCATGTGACATAGAAACAGATAATAAGTTCTACTTTGCAGGTGGAATATACAATGCAATCTTTACATTAGGATTAGCTGGATTGTTCAGTTTCATATCTCAACCATTATCCGATGTACTTTTAATCTATACAACAATTCAACTATCATATGGTGTGTATGAGGGAACTTGTATAAGCAAATTACCAAGAGAAGAGTATATGAAGTACAAAAATCTTGTTTACGTATTTGGATTCATAACTGGATTAATATTAACATATCTCAAAAGGAGAAAATGAGAACATGAGCAGAGGCAAATCAATAAAAGATTGTATGATTGGAAGAGATAAAGTGGTACTATTCTCTGATTTATTGTACGAAAAATACTGGATAGTTATCTGTGTTGATAGTAATGGAAAGATATACGAGAAGATATTAACCTGTTTTTTAAATGCTGATAAGATGCCTGTCTGGTGTGACGTTGATAGGATTACTTGTCGTGAACAAAGACCAACAGAAGATGAATGGATTGAGTGGTTGAAAGATGAAAATGATGAGAAAAATAGAAATAGAAACCCTACCTAAAACTAAGAGATACCTTTACTACATCCTGGCTGCACTTGGAATCTCCATTGCAGTTGTCTTGGTACTCATCACGACCTACTTAGTTTTGAGTATCTTCTTATAATTAGCAGAAGCAAAATTTACCCTTACTTATCTGTAAATTTTGTGATGTAAGGGTAATCAAAATTGATAACTTGCACCGAAAGATATTTAAATGTTTTGTTTCAAATTGTCTACTTTTATGGATTATTTGAAATGATTTAAGCTGATTAACAAGTTAATTAAAAAGTTAACGAATAATTAACTTAATTGGTCACTTAATTAACTCTTTTTTTATAAAATTAACCGTAATAAAAGAGCAATACCCCAACACATTTTTTTT
>CAYTTK010000240.1:0-2978 GCA_964440735.1 uncultured Pirellulales bacterium | reverse complement strand
AGAACGATAATTTTTTTCATCGGATTTTATTTTATCCTTATTTTAATCTGATGACCACATAAAAATTTCAACGGCATTTCGTAAAAAAGATCTTGCGATGTCAAATCAAAAAAGACTGTTTGGCAGTTTCCGCTGTTTTGTTTCTCTTTTTACCGGATTTTCTGTGAATAATCCTTTAATCATTAAATTGTATTACCGTGTCCAGGCGTAGCCAAGTTTGACAAAGAATGTCCTATCCGTCTGAGTGATATCTATTCCCGTCATACCCAGATAGTTATCTGAATATCCGAGGAAAAGGACAGTCTGAGGATTGAGCTTGTAAGAAAACAGAAGCTGTGTGAAGAACGTCTGGGTCTTTGGCGATACAGGGAAGAGATAAAGCGCCGGATCTCGCGAGACATCCAGATACTGAACCGTGGCCCGAACGAAAGTCCGGATATTTAGATTGTATATCAAGCGAACCTGAGAGAGATTAGCTTCAAAAATCTCACTCCCCATCAGTGTTAAGCGCTGAAGTGCATGCTGGAGAGTAATGTTTACGTGCCTCCCGAGGCTAAACTCGGCAAACGGCGCAATATTCATGGCATTGGCTTTTCTTGAATTCTGATAGTCAATGCCATCGCCAAATTGCCCATAAACCCAAAAGCGGAAGCCACTTGCGGGTTTTATCTCTGAGTAAATCTCCACCAGATCTAAATCATAGAGTTTATCCCTGTAAAGCTCCCTGTCTCGGGCATAACTAATCGAAACCACCGACTGTAAAGGACCTTGATAAGTCACACTGGGACTGATTACTTGATCGGTTAGATTCCCCTCATGGTCGTAGACTACCTCCCCATTAATTCCAAAATTGAGTTGGGTAAACCAGTCACCTTTCTCCCCCCATTCTGTTCTTCTGATTACACCCACGATTCTGCGTGTATCGACTCTAGGAATATATCCATAATCAGCCCGAAAACCAGGACTGAGGTCTCGGTAGGAAGCTGCGTAAAACCAACTTCGCCCTATATGGTGGAAATCAGTCATGAATGCATATCCGCCGAAAGTATCCCTGCTCTGACCGAAAGCAAGAGAAATGTCCTCAGGATATTTTGTTTCTGAGTGAAGATATTGAAACCGAATTTGCTTCGTTCTAGTAATACGAAAAAAACCGTCAACTCCAGCCACATGATTGAAGTAGTGCTCAGCCGCCCGGCCTGTATAAAGAGCTCCTAGAGTAGAATTCTGACCGATATCCCTACGGTACCGGAACACACCGCTTGAAACATCCTGATCGAGCGAGGTAGACGTTGATCCTTGATTGGAGGGAAAAAGCAGGTTGTTGATTTTATCATAAGCCCCAAAGATACCCAGGGCGGTTTTTCCGAGCTTTCCTGTGATTTTCAGCCCTCCAGCTGGATCAGCGACCGTGCGAGTAAACATTGCTTCAAAGGGCGTGAGGAAAAAGTCAGCCCCTTCCAGGAAAAATGGCCTTTTTTCAGGATACCTGAGGGCAAACCTTGTGTTTACTTCCAACTCGGCTACATCAGCCTCGACTTGAGAGAAATCGGGGTTGACAGTGGCATTCAGAATCAGATTGGGTGTGATTCCCCAGCGAGCTGTCAGACCAGGATCTGCTTCCACCTTGCCAGATTTCATCGGACCCTGAGGAAAGTCTTCCCTCTCGTCTGTACGGATTGATGTCAGCGTTGGGTCAAACTCCAGATTCAGCCCTGGTGAGATTCCTTTGATTCCTGTTATCTTATTGCTCTGGCAAATGATACAACTTATGTCGCGGTCCATCCTATGAGACGACATACGGTGGCGGATAAATCTGGGATAGGAACGCCCAGCACTGAATCCCCACATCTGAACTTCTGAAGTACGGGGAAAGCGCAGTTGGTTGAATGGAATTGCGAACTCAACTGCATACCCCCACTCATTGATTTTCGCTGCTAAATTCCAGATGGCATCCCAGGAGAAATCCTCATAGCCTACTGAGTCGCTAAAAATTGCATCCGCTTGAACGCCAAGAGGGTTGGACCTGAATTGGAATGACCTCCGTTCATCATTAAAGGTATCAACAAGGAAGTAAATATGGTCATCCTGAATAAAGGTCTCTATGGAATCTCGGTCCATTATATGGGCTCGAATTTTCGAAGGGTTAGGGTCATAGCAGCGGAATGCCACATAGAAATTATCCTTATCAAAAGTGACAAGGCAGTCGGTTTCAACTGGGGGAGGGATATTATCTCCAGGGAGCCATTCATAAGGGAGTTTAATGACAACTGCATCATCCCATGCTTTCTCATTCAGCACTCCGTCCACTTTTATCTCTGAAGTGGCTTGAGTGACAGTGAAATGGGCAGCCCTGGGTCTCTGCTTTGGCTTCTCTTGATTCGATTGAATAAAATTGGAAGTCTTTGTGGCATCATCGGCATAAAGGAAATTCCCGGCTGCGATGCCCAACGTTATACTCACTGCGATGATTGCGCCAAGTATCATTCGAGAAATATCATGAATTATCACAGCTTCTGCCTCCTTTAAAAAAATAAATTTCAATTGGTGGAGATGTCCCTCATTTATTAATACGTTACTAAAAGCTATATGGTTGATGTGGAAAATATTATACAGTATGAATCTTTAGATGTGAAATTTATCGGGAGGGCTTCATGTTTATAGAGATTCGATTTATCAAAACCACTATAAACAAAAACTGTTGGGGTTTAATTCATTAAACCCACCGTTAAAATGTGGGCTTGATGAATCAAGCCCCTACATCTTAGCTGTCATGATTATTCACTATCTTGTTATATAATAACAACTTAGGATGATTTTTTTAAGTGCTTTTTGAGTTTAATATAGGGAATATGGGCTTATTTAGCTGAGATGAAAGGGCTCCCCCTAAGATAGGCTCGCCACAGCCGCTCCTTTCCTTGCTGAATTCCTATCCTTGACGTCCAGATTAGCTCTTCTCTTCCTTCCTTTCTTCTCTCTCC
>CAYTTK010000239.1:0-2981 GCA_964440735.1 uncultured Pirellulales bacterium | reverse complement strand
ATAATAACGCTAATCGCCACAATCTAACCGTTGCAGTTCAACCTCCTGCTTCTACAAATATCCTGCCGGCAACTACCAATGTATCTATCATCGGCGGCGCGCAACGAAATCTGGAAATAAACTGTCTGCAGGATACACAAGGGCCTATCATATCCGACGTCACATTCACCCAAATCAACGTGGGCCACATACAGGTATCAATCAGGCTTAACGATGAGACAGCAACCAGCTCTCTGGAATATAAGATGCCCGCAGGTCAAACAAAGACCACAGACGGTGTGCCGACTGTTGTCGGCGGGGTTCATTACCATTATTTCAATATTCAGGAAAATACCACTAACCTCGGTGTATATAAAATAAAGGTCAGGGCAGAAGACAGCTTCGGTAACGAAACAGAGACCGATTTCACGGACTTCACCTTGTTTGGAGGCAGTCTCTGGAACTTGAAAGCTGACTCTGTTACTCGTAATTCGGCTGTCTTGAGCTGGAACAAGTATCCTTATAGTCAGGGATTTGGCAAGTACTTGCTTACTACAATTGCTGGAGGTATAGGCAATAAAAACTCGTTAACAATAACCAATATCAATACTACCAGTTATACCGTAAGAAACCTAACTCCCAACACAACTTACATAGCACGAATCTTTGCTAAACCAGCAAGTGGCTCGGGGTATTTGGCCACGTTTGAATCGATAAATTTCAAGACACAATCAAGCCCGCCTGTCATAAATAATTTTGGGATTACGCCGGCAAAACCTGCTTTAAATCAGCAAATACAGGTTGCTGCTCAGGTAACCGACCCGGATACAAATATTAAAGAAGTGGTATTGATGCTTGAAGACCCAGACAAAAAGGACGTTTTCAAAGTAGGGAAAACCTATAGTACTCAAAATGTACAGCTTTCACATACTTTTACGCCCAGCAAATCCGGCAGGTACGTACTCTCTTTACAGGCATGGGATGAAAACAGTCATACGACTACGGATAAAAAGTTTGATGTTTTGGCTGTTGAAGTGCCTGAAATAAAATTCGAAAGTATCGCCAAAAAGTGCAATCTGGGCCGGGACTGCGAAGCTGTTATCGAGGTCACAAATTCCGAAAAGGTGCAGGGGCAATTCTCCTGCGACATCGACTGGGGCGATGAAAAGCAACCGAAAGCAGAAATAGTTTATGATTCAAAGACCAAAAGTTTCAAAGCTTCTCATCAATATCAAAAGGAAGGTGCATTCACTGTTACCGCCGCTGTTTCCTGCAAAGTCAGCGGTGTCACCCTCACTTCCTCACCTGTTACGAGCAAGCTGAATGTAACCTCCGAACCGATGCAGGTTGTTTTAACAAGAGACACCTCTAAAAAGTCCGGCAACAGCCAGAAATTCCATATAACTGCAACACAGGGCTCTTATCCCGTTAAAACATGGACACTTGATTTTGGAGATGGCAGGAAGGAAACCGGCACGGGACAAGTCGATAAAGACCAGGAACATCTGTATTCAAGGAAAGGCGAGTACGCCGCCGAGTTTAAAGTGGTTGATTCGAAAAATAATACTGTCAGCAAGAAGGTCTCTTTCAAGATTTTAAAAGATTTCGAGCCGGGCAGCGATACCCAAATCCCCGGTACTACGGCTTTGAAGCCGGCTCAGGACGAGACCATCCCGTCATTGGATGCTAAAAATAAACAGGCCAAAAAAGGCGACCTGGTCGTTTCCGACCTGGTAATAAGCAAAAGACCGGCGGTAGGAAAAGAGATGACGGTCGAAGCAAATGTGAAAAATGACAGCGACGGCCTGGTAAATGACATAGGTGTTACTTTGTATGTCGCGGGCAAGAAAGCCCAGACTGAGTCTGTCTCATTGAAAGCGCAACAGACAAATAAGGTGACGTTTAA
The DNA here is from genome assembly GCA_964440735.1 of uncultured Pirellulales bacterium. Lineage (GTDB taxonomy): Bacteria > Planctomycetota > Phycisphaerae > Sedimentisphaerales > Anaerobacaceae > CAZBWE01. The sequence goes on along the minus strand of CAYTTK010000239.1, from coordinate 1,096 downwards.
ATACACACCCGTCAAGGCCGGCAAATATACCTTCAAAATCAAACTTACAAAACCAAAGGGCTTTACAGAAACAACCTCTAAGAACAACAGTATTTCGGAAAAAGTTAAGGTCGAATAGAGAGCTTGGATATCGAAAGGTTTATAAAAAATGATTCATACAGGAAAAGTCGCTTTGTTGGTATTTTGCTCTATCTATCTTTCGGCCATTCTGGTTGCAGGTGGATGCTCTAAGAGAAAGCCAGCTACAACACCGGCAAGAGAGGAGCAGCAAACCGGAGCGGGTTCTGAAAGGGCATCACCAGCAGCAAACACAATCCAGCACATATCAGACAATCCCCGCTTCTTTAAGGTAACTGACCGAACTCCTTCATCCGAGGCTGCGACAGACCTCGACAGTGCCATAAGGCCGATACTTACAAAGTTGTTCGGTGGTGCAAAGCTCGTAGCCGAAAGCGGGAAAGATAACGCCACCGTGGGACGTGAAGATGTCCTAAATAGTATGACCTATGTTGTTCAGCGCCTGCTCGACAAAAAAGACGGCGATGACCTGCACCAGGCACTTCTTGCGGCCCACTTCACGAAAAGCCCTCGATATGGCTCAAAACCACAACATGGACATAGTAAAGTGTTAATGTCTTTGTTCAAAAAGGTTAATACAAGGCCCTATTCGCTGGGCATTCAGTTGGATTTAACCAGCCAATCCATCCATGTCGACAGCTTTCAACTCGGCTCAAAATACGACCGTTTGTAGACCGTTGGCTTCAGGATTGCTTACTTGATGCTCCGGCTACAAGTGAAAAACTTCTTTATCCGAAGTTGTAGTGCTTTGTTACAGCTTCGGTGACATTCCAGGCGCACTCGAGGTCTTCCGGGAAAATCACAAGGTCTCCCGGGCCAAAACTCACCGATTCCTTGCCGTCTGTCACCGTTACTTTGCCTTCTAAAATAAGACAGGTTTCCTTCTCGGTGTATGCCCAGTCAAAAGTGCTGGGCTGGCACTTCCAGATTGGCCAATTCTTACAGGTTTCGACCTCTTTTTCCCTCGGCTTTCGGACAATGACATCTTTTACTGTTGGCATATTGTTTTGCTCCTTTG
>CAYTTK010000238.1:0-3008 GCA_964440735.1 uncultured Pirellulales bacterium | reverse complement strand
AACGATGCCATTGGCTACTGCTGGTGATGAGTGAATTGAACCACCTGTAGAGAAGGCCCACTTCACTGTGCCCTGAGGCGAGATACCTTCCAAGTTGGCACTACCGGAGTGACTCAGGTCACGGCGAAACATAGCCCATTCTCCAGAGGCGGGGTTAGAGTTTAGCCCCTCAAGTGGCTTCACTATCATATCAGTGCAATAATAGAAACTGAGGAACACAATTAGCAGGAAAATAAAGCTGATGGTAGTTACCTTAATTATCTTCAGGCGTCTCAAGCGGGCTAACCTGCCTTTTTCATCTCCCCACCATTTCACGAGTTTCTCAGTGTTCAAAGCTTTTCCTCCATCTTCTCTTGGTAGCTACAGAAAACATTACACTACCCCTCCACAAACCAGACCTCCTTGGCTAGATGAAAAACTGGAGCTGTACTTGGTTAGTAACAAACCAATGCAACAGCGCCGAGGGTACCTCAGGGTATATGCACTCATCAGTAATATTGGCACAACCCGGCAATAGACATTTTAAGTAGCTGGGCTGTTTTTGTCAAACTCCCTCAGTCTTGGGTTACCTTCCTTTCGTAGTTTATGATAATGATATATCAGCCACCATTATACATCTGCAATCTACATAATCTGAATGGATTGGGGAGATCTCACAACCTGATACCGTTGACACTAACTGAAGCATATGCTAGTCTTTGCCTGAGTGCAGCTGATGAGGCAAACTCTGAGTTTGTTCGTATGGTTCTTAGAAGCAATGCCGATTCAGACAGAAAGTAGTATTTGAACATCCACCTACTATGTTAATGCGCACACTATCATTCTGCAGAACAGTAGGTAAATAAGGAGGAACAGGATGACAAAACCTAAGGTAGCCCCTTACGGCTCCTGGAAATCACCAATCACATCAGAGCTAATTGTTTCTGAAACAATCGGGCTTGAGAGAGCCACACAGATCGTTCTTGATGGCGAAGATATCTACTGGACCGAGATGCACCCGACAGAGGATGGCCGGTATGCTATTATGCGACGGTCACCAGACGGGCAAATGACTGATGTCATACCACCCTCCTTCAGTGCTCGAACGCGGGTGCACGAGTATGGTGGTAGTGCCTTCATTGCTGTGGACGGTACGGTCTACTTCTCAAACTTCACTGACCAGCGCCTCTATTGTCAGGCTCTCGGAGCTGAGCCACGGCCAATCACTCCTGAGGTAGACCTGCGCTATGCTGATGGTGTCATTGACCACCGCCGGAGACGTATAATCTGCGTACGTGAAGACCATACCAATGCCGAAAGCGAAGCGGTCAACACTTTAGTAAGCCTCAATCTTGATGATAGTGATGGTGGGCAGATACTGGTCTCCGGGAATGACTTCTACTCATCACCACAGCTCAGCCCTGATAGGTCTCAGCTGGCATGGCTCACCTGGAACCATCCATATATGCCGTGGGATTCCGCTGAGCTATGGGTTGGTGAGATAAAGGAAGATGGCTCGCTTGGTCATACTGAGCAAATAGCCGGTGGCACTGATGAATCTGTTACCCAACCAAGATACTCACCTGACGGCACCCTGTATTTTATCTCAGACCAAACTGGCTGGTGGAATCTCTACCGCTGGCACAAGAGGCAGATCGAGCCACTGTGCCAGATGGAGGCCGAGTTTGGAGGACCGCAGTGGGTCTTCGGAGTATCCACCTATGCCTTCGAATCAGCAGAACGCATTATTTGCACCTATACCCAGCAGGGAACCTGGCACCTGGCAAGCCTTGATACAGTAAGCAGTGAGCTCAAGACAATTGAGACTCCCTATACGTCAATGGGATTTCTCAAGGTAGCACCGGGACGTGCTGTGTTTCTTGCTGGCTCACCAACCGAACTCCCATCCATTGTCCAGCTTGACCTTGCCACAGGCAAGCTGGAGGTGCTGCGCCGTACCAGTGAGCTCACCATTGACTCTGAGTATTTATCAATACCACAGGCAATTGAGTTCCCAACAGAACATGGACTAACAGCCCACGCCTTCTTTTACAAACCAAAGAATGGTGACTCTATAGCTCCACCTGATGAGCGACCACCCCTCCTTGTCTTTAACCATGGTGGTCCAACAGGGTCAACTGCCAGCACACTAAATCTAATGATACAGTATTGGACCAGCCGGGGGGTTGCTGTTGTTGATGTCAACTATGGTGGAAGCACTGGCTACGGCCGGGCATATCGTCAGCGACTGGAAGGACAATGGGGCATCGTGGATGTGGATGACTGTGTAAACAGCGCCCGTTACCTTGTTGAAGGTAGTGAGGCTGATGGTGAGCGAGTTGCTATCAGGGGGGGGAGTGCCGGTGGGTACACGACCCTTTGTGCACTCACTTTCCGTGACTTCTTCAAGGCCGGGGCAAGCTACTATGGCGTCAGCGACCTAGAAGCTTTAGTAAAGGAGACCCACAAATTTGAGTCACGTTACCCGCATCGGCTGGTTGGTCCCTACCCTGAACGCCATGACCTCTACTGGGAACGCTCGCCAATCAACTTTGTCGAGTGCTTTTCCTGTCCGGTAATTATCTTCCAGGGACTTGATGACAAGGTAGTCCCACCCAACCAGGCGGAGATGATGGTTGAGGCACTGCGCACCAAGGGGCTGCCTGTTGCCTATATCCCCTTTGAGGGCGAACAGCACGGCTTCCGCCGTGCCAAAAACATCAAGCGTGCCCTTGATGCCGAGCTGTACTTCTACTCAAAGATATTCAACTTCAAGTTAGCTGAGCCAGTCGAGCCGGTGCCGATTTTGAACCTTTAGATGGTACTGCCTACATCAGACCTCAGACCTTCTATTGTTGGAAGAGACGCTATAGCCCTGAGCATCTAGATAGCCTTGAGGACCGTTCCCACCGGCCACATCATGTAAGGCAGCCTACCTATTCAACGGAATTGGTGGAGGTGGTGCCAGAAGAGGGGTATAAAACTGTTCGTCTTACCACCACGCTCACCTAAGCTTAATGGCCATGTGG
>CAYTTK010000237.1:0-3019 GCA_964440735.1 uncultured Pirellulales bacterium | reverse complement strand
CAGTCAATTGTGTTGTGCCCGAAGGAGCCAAACCGGCAGGGATAAGAACAAGAATCATCAGAGCGATAGGATAGCTGATGAGCGGATACACCTACAGACAACACATCATCTAATGCGTATATTCAACAGGATATAATAAAATGAATTTTAAAATTGGTAATAAGGAAAATTCCTTTGACCTGAATAGACAAAAAAATGCCAGAGGAGAAAAAATATTTGTATGGCCCGGTGCCTTCGCGAAGATTAGGGCGAAGTCTTGGTATTGATATCGTGCCTTTTAAGGTCTGCACGCTGGATTGCGTTTACTGTCAGCTTGGCAGAACAACTGAAAAAGCCATAGAACGAAAGAATTATGTCCCTGTGGAAGCGGTTTTGGCTGAACTGAAAAAGGCATTGGCAGAGGGTATAGAAGCTGATTATATCTCGATAAGTGGCGCCGGCGAGCCGACACTCAATGCCCAGCTCGGCAAAATCATAGATGGCATAAAGAAAATTACTGATATCCCTGTAGCCATACTGACCAATGGGACACTATTATACAGGCCCGATGTGCGAGCCGACTGTGCAAAGGCCAACGTGGTACTGCCTTCCTTAGATGCCGGTGATGAGCAGTCATTTCAGAAAATAAACCGGCCGCACAACGATATTAGTATTAAAAAACTAATCAACGGATTGTGCGCTTTCAGGAAAGAATTTGCCGGACAGATATGGCTTGAAGTGTTTTTAGTCGAAGATTTGAATACTGATACCGAACAAATCACCAAAATCAAGACCGCTATAGACCGCATTTGTCCTGACAAGATACAGCTTAACACGGCTGTACGGCCTACTGCCGAAGCCGGTATCAAGAGACCAAGTGCCGAGAAGCTGCAAGCCATAGCCATTCAACTGGGTCAAAAGTGTGAGGTTGTGGCTGATTTCCCACTACACCACCACAATAAGCACATCGAAAGAAAGGTCGAAGACGTATTATCAATGCTGAAACGCAGGCCTTGCTCGCTAAATGATATATGCGCAGCCCTTGGTATCTCTCGCAATGAAGCACTAAAATATATCAGCCAATTACAGCATCAGAAAGCTATTGTTTCGGAACAACAAAATGGAATAACGTTCTTCAAAGCTACATCCTGAGCAACGCACCCCAAAATAACAACCCCAAAGTATATTTGCCTGATTTTGTGCTCAATTTTCCAAATTTCCTATCCCAATACCTATTTTATAATTTATTGCAAATTGGGACTCAATTTGTAAAGACAGACGTCTTATTGGCCGATAAAAGCGTTGTGGCATTTTTCAAAGCGAAGATTTTATCGCTTGTGCCAAATAATTATAAGTTTAGATTTTAGTGATACGCATTTAGGCCGATAAAAAATATAGATATTGATAAAAACCCCTAAATGTAAAACTGGCTATAACAACAAATGAAAAAAACAAAGCGACAACTGGTCCTGAACAAGGGAACAGAGAAGTTTATATTCCGTTACGAAAGCGGCCAGGAAGACAAACTACTGGATGCTTTAATCGACCAGGCAAAGGATAAGCGAACGGATTTCGATTGGTTCGATGCAGCAGTGCTGAGTTTCAAATTAGCACAGTCCCTTATTAGCCAGGCAGATAAACTCTTACATGAAAACACAGATGTCCAGTTCCTGCCGGCAACAAGCAGGGATAGTAAAAGTCAATAAATGTAATTGTAGTATTAGAAACTTATCTTCAACACAGGGCTATGATATTTTGATAAGACAGTGGCAAATGAGCCCACAAGATTAAAACAGGTAGGTAAATTATGGAAGACAGTTCAACCGTAAAAGAATTTTTAAACTATTTAAAATTTGAAAAAAGGTTTTCCGAACATACCGCCAAATGTTACGGAGCTGACCTGAGCCAATTCGGCGAGTTCCTAAGCAGTTCCACACAAACCGCTGAGTCAACTCCACTGGCTCAGCAGCAAGGCGGCGCTGCTACAGCTTTGGCAACAGAAACCGACCTCAAAGTCGACCAGTTACTCCTCTCGGCAGAAATAGATACTGTCAGGGCATATCTGGCTTTTCTAAATGAGAAGCATTATTCTAAGGCAACAACAGCTCGAAAACTGGCGACGCTACGGAGCTTTTATAAGTTCCTTGTTAAGAGAAACCACCTTGCCTCCAATCCTGTTACAGGGATTAGAACACCAAAGCAGGACAAAAAACTGCCGCGTTTTCTCGAATACGACCAAGTAAAAAAACTTCTTGAGACACCACCGATAGATAACTGGCTTGGCGCACGAGATAGAGCCATTCTGGAAACACTGTATAGCACCGGCATGAGGGTGAGCGAAATAGTAGCACTAAACATGGACGATATAGACTTTCTCGGTGAGGTCGTTCATATCAGAGGCAAAGGTAAAAAAGAAAGAATCGCACCTATTAGTTCATCCGCTCTGCAGGTAATCCAGCATTACATCGAGTTCAGAAATAAACGTGCACAGAGCAACAGCAATTTTGACTCGAAGGTTCTATTCGTTAATAAGCACGGCCGGCGTCTCAGCACCCGCAGCGTCCGTCGCAAGATGGACAAATATCTTAAAATGGCCGGCCTGGACCCATCAATTAGTCCACACACGCTGCGTCACAGCTTTGCAACACATATGCTAAATAACGGTGCGGATTTACGCAGCGTTCAGGAATTACTCGGACATCAGTCGCTATCAACAACGCAGATTTACACACATCTTACTACAAAGAAACTCAAAGAGGTTTACGATAACTCCCATCCAAGAACAACACCACATACAGGACAAGATTCATTTATCAAGCCGGATAGCGAGGACGATAACGGAGAATTTTAGAAGTTAATGAATAAATAAGGAAACCTACGCAAACATAAAGGCCGCTCTTCAAAGCGGCCTTTTTTTATAAGTGCCTCATTATTAAGTTATTAGGTTAATCCACAATTACACATAAAATTTTTGCAAAAATTTTTCAATTTATTCTTCCTTCGTAATACTACGTCCGTGAGGGCGTAGATGGAAGTGCCC
>CAYTTK010000236.1:0-3068 GCA_964440735.1 uncultured Pirellulales bacterium | reverse complement strand
TAATAACTGGCAGGTATTGGACAAATCTAACGGTTCATGTTTTAAGGAGCGACAAAATGAGCAAAAACAGAAAAATATTAAGTTGGCTTGCGACTGGTTTGGGCGTCATCGCTGCAATCAACATTATGGCAACAACCGTAATTTATGCTGAGGAAAAACCGTCAATCATTCAACAAAGCATAGATGCCCTGCAAACGGAAACGGTGAAGGACTCTGTTAAGCAACAAATAGTTGAATCGATAGACAAAAAGGTTGTGAATGAAACACCGCAAGGCAATGATATTTGTTATCAGATATGCCAGGCCAATATGCAGTATGTGAATGCAGCGATGGTGTCTTTGGACACTGCGTCCGGAGCTATTGATTCAGGTGACACTATAACCGCTAAAGCTGAGCTGGAAAAAGCAAAAACGCTTTTAACAGCGGTAAAGCAGTCTATGGAAAAATATATGATCAAGACACCGGTTGACAATGCCTACTGCCCTATAACTGGCAAGCCCGTTGACCCGAATGCCCCGGAAGACCAGACCCGTATGCACAAAGGCAGGAAAATTGGCTTCTCTTCATCTGCTTGTTCACTCGTCTGGGATACGCTCAGTGATTCCGAAAAGGATGCCAAGCTCGAGGAGCTCAAGGAGAACGCTCGTCCCGAAAACGCACCCCAGAAGAAAAACTTACTTAAAAGCACGCTTAAAGACATCCTTGGAAAAGAGGCATCCAAAGAAAAAAGATGACTGATTATGAATTGGTAGATAAGAGATGTATTCTGGCCTTGGCGCCTGCAGGCGGATTTCCTACAGGGTCGGCGATGGCCGATATGATTGAGACTATATCACAAACTGCTCCTTTTAAGCTCCAGCTTATTCGCATCCCCGCAGCCGGTCTCAGGGACCGAAAAAAAATTGGAGTTGCTAACTTTAGCCGGTTATATTACATCATTTGTAATCTAACAGACGGGAATAAATAGAAAAATAACACTTTTTAAAAGAAGGAAACTCAAGATGTTTAAGAAAATATTTTATCTCGCATTCGTTACATCAATCTTTGTAATAGTAAGTGAAAGCGCTGTTTTTTCCGCACAAAGAACGGTCACTCATGAATTTTCGCCTATCGAATGGAGCTTTCAGGGCAAGCCCATTCCTGAAACACATTGGTCACCCTGGCTGCCATTAGGAACCCAGGAAATTTCGCGTTTATCCTTTGGTTTTCGATTTTCAAGCGGCACTATCGGCGCGAAGTGTCCGGTTAAACTTACTTTTAAGTATGACACCGCTAACGCTGAATCTGGACATGACTTGCCTATCAAAGTTAAAGCAGAGCTCCTTTCGGCAAGTTACAATACGTTTGAAAGTGCCTTTGGAATAAGTCTGCCCAATAAATTGCAGATTGGCTTCTTCGGAATAACCGGAGTGCCAGATATTCTACCCTGGTGGGACCTTCCGTGGGATTTTTGGGACATCCTTGGTTCCCTCCCTATCCCCGAGGCAGGTGGTCTGAACATACCTGCTCTATTGGCCAGTGCGAAAAACAATATTGGCGTTAATACATCCTCAACCGATGCGCTTCCTCTGGGTACTACAAAGTCATATCATGACCAACGCACATTGATTTCGGTGGACCTTAAAAGTTTAGTCAAAGCAAACAAAAGCGACCTTGCCGTGGATGTGTATAACAGATTGAGTAATACGCTGGGGTCGAGCAGGATGGGTAGTCTCTTAACAACAATTCAGATTGCTAAGGGTTTGAATGAAGCAGGCGCGGTCGAGTTCCTTACCGACCTTTGTGGAGATGCGGTTGACAAATTAGCAGAGCTTGCGAGCATTGCCTTAATGGGAGACCCATATTTTTCCGTAGAAGGAATAAAATTGCGCGTTAATGCAAGATGTTTTATCCCGGGTGGCAAAGGCAGCGGCAATTGGGTGCTTTATTTTGACCGCCCAGGACAGGAAAAGACCATCAATTTCAGAGATATAACTCCTTTTGTTCAAGAAGGCGACAAACTTACGTTAATTGTGGACAAAATAACCTATGAATTCAAATTAAGGCAGGGATTGACTGCTCAGGCAGGATTATCATTAGCTACAGTTGACCTGGAGAACGTTGAAAAGGTTGTCTCTTACGTTCAAGCGGGAAAAGATTTCACCGAAAGTGACTTTAAGCTCGAAATACCTCTGACTCCATCGGATGACCTTATTCAGAGTTTGCGCGTCCATCCCGGCTGCGTCTCTGCAAGTGTAAATTGGGCCAGCCCGACTATGCCCGTTAAAGGAACGGTAAAGGCCTACGATGGCAATAGACTTGTTAAAACCGTTACAGAGAGCCGCTTCAAAAACGTGCATAATGTAATAGTAACCGGGCTTACCAAGAGCAAAACGTATAGATTTGAATTGCAATGCCTCTGTAGTGACGGCCAGATGACCCCTGTGCAGGAACTCTCAGCCACTACAGAAGATACATGTGAGCTTCGTATTGAACGCTCTAACGTCGCTGCAACGAATGAATATGATGAGTTTTACCTCACAAACCCCCACGCTCAGGCAGGTACGAATTACATTGACTTTTCCTGGACTACAAATTCGCTCGGCTCTACCGAAGTGCTCATTTCACCTTCACCTGATTTGTCAGCTAACTATCTTGGCTGCGTAAAGAAAGAAGATGGCACTGTGACTCAGGGATGGGTTACCCAGGGAGGGCAAAGAAAACTTGAAACAGCACATACCATCAGGGTGGTAGATTTAGAGCCAGGCACAATCTACTACTATAGTCTGAGGTCCTGGAAATACGATGAGGACACCGGTTGGCCCAAAAACCCCAAATTTGCCGTTGGCAAAGTTGGTCAAATTACTACACAAGCTGTACCTGAGCCGCCTTCTGTGAAGGTAAAGGCGAAATTTCAGGGGGCATCGGTGCGGGAGATTCCTATTGTTATTTCCAGAATCGGAGACTCCTCTTATCGCAATGTAGTTATTACCGACCAGACTGGAACCACGCCACTGGTGACATTAGAAAAGGCTAAAAGATACACTTTTTCGGTTCTAAACCAGCTTTATTATAATGATATAACATCG
>CAYTTK010000235.1:0-3179 GCA_964440735.1 uncultured Pirellulales bacterium | reverse complement strand
CGATACGGGCGATAGACAAGCCCTGCCTGGCGTATAAGATAATGGCTGCGGGCCGGAATGACCCGGAGGAGGCGTTCTCTTACGCGTTCGCCAAGATCAAACCGTCCGACGCCGTCGTTGTGGGAGTGTACACGAAGCACGACCCCGACCAGGTAGCTGAGGACGTGGCCCTGACGCTCAAGTACGCCTCCGCCGCGCCCCCCGAACCCTGAGCCCGGACGCCGTGAGCGAGGCCTCCCCCCATCATAGCCGCCACGCTGGCGCAAGCCAGGAATTGCGTATGGTGTCCCCCGAATTACGGCGGACTAGTTTTGGGACCCCACGGGTTAAGTGACATAGGTATAGCGCGCCTGCGTTCTCATCCGGTTACACTCATCCCGCGTCTATACTCCACGGGCGGAGGCCATCGGGCTGGACTACATATACAAGTTCCAACCTCCACCGGTCCAGTGCATCCGTGCTTTCTTCAGCTCCGCCAGAAGCTCGTCGTCCTCCTTCGCTGATGCCACGATCGCGGCAGCATCGGGGAGGTTCTGGACGATCGGGTGTCTCAGGAGCGCGAACGTGACCCCCGCTCGCATGTTGACTGGCTGCGAGCCGTCAACACCGGTCTGGATCAACTCCTCGACCAAGTCCTGGTTCTCGACGAGCAGCACATCCTTCCCGTCAACTGACCCGCGCTTCACTAGGCTGTGGAAGATACTAGTGATTGTCCAGCAGATCCATGTGGTGCTGCCCTGGCCAGCAAGATCAGAGAGCAGACTCCTGATCTCGTCATTCCTGTCGCTGGCCAGCAGCTTCCTGCAGTCCCTCTTGTCGAGCTCCCCAAGCACCCGCTCGCGCTTGCTGACAGGGATCGAGGCGTCGAGCAGGAACGCCGCAAGTGGCTCCCAATGTGCGTCTAGTGCCTCCTGCGGCAGAGCTCGCATAGCAGCCGACACTTGATCGCGCGGCGTCGACGGGCGACGCAGGAGGTCTACAAGCCCTGGTGCCAGACCCACATCGTTCTCGACCAGCTTCGCGAGTGCGTCTGATGCGCCCTTCTTGGTCTTGATGGCGCACGCCAGACTGAGGAGCGCCTTGATGTCCCTGTGCGCTACTGCTTGGCGGAACCGCCGGGCGATGAGGCGTCCCGCCACGTCTGGAAGCAGGACCCCTGCCCAAGTAATGACGATGGCCGCAAGCACAGCCCAGTTCAGACCATGCAGATCCGGACTCCCGGCGAGCAGTAGTCCTGTCAGTGGCCCCACCGGAGTCACCAACAGGAACAGGACATTCCCTATCTTCAGACCCCTGTAGGCGATTATCTCTTCCGTGTCAGGCTCGCGGTCAGAACCCGCGAAGCCGAGTCCGGAGCCCGACCCCGTGTGCGCGTAGGCGGAGTAGGCCCACAGGAAGCCGGCCAGCAGCGGCAGCTGCCCGACGAGCAGCCAGACGTACGTGGAGGGCACTGGCTCCGCAGTACGCAGGAACTGCAGGGCTACCGCAACGTACAATAGGACCAGCGGGTCGGAAGCGCCGACTGCTGCGTCCTGGGGGCGCCTTGAGTGATAGCTTTCTGTGACGATGAAGCGTGAGTGCTGTCTGCGGTAGATGCCGTACCCGGCCAGCAAGCTCCCGATGATCAGCAGCACGAGTGGGCCCACCGGGACAAAGAGCACGGCGGCGGCGACAGCCGCGCAGATGCTCACCTCAGTCGTCAGGAACTCCGCGCCCCCGATGAGATGGAGGATGAGCTTGGCCAGCACTATGGAGAAAAACACCCCGAGCATCACAAGGGTCAGGCCGATCCAGCTCAAGGCATGGAAGGTCTCGGCTAGCATTCCAGGGACGCCGAAGAGCGTCTCCACGATCATTCGCCTCCTCTGTGGTGGAACTCCCTCTGTCAGTTGTGGGCCCCAGCACTTGCTCTGAGTCTACCGTTCGCCACCAGCGGCACCATTCCCTCCATGCACCTTCGCCTCCCGCAGTTCCTCCGGTCCGAGCCAGGCGTCCAATTCTGGGGACACCATACTTATCTAGAGTCGGGTCTGGGCTTAGGGCCCGGTTTCTGAGGCCTCAGGATGCGGCCTAGCATCCGCTCAAGCCGCGCCACGAAGCCATCCCTTCCCAACGGCCTGCCCGTGCGCTCCTGGCGCCACGGACTCCTCCGCTGCCTGCTCTGGCAGCGCTAGAAGCTGGGCGGCGCCGGCGGGGGTGCTCCTGCAATGTAGACGCGGATGCAGGTCCTCCGGGTGAGACCCAGGCTGTTCGTCGCTACTGCTACTATCTCGGCATCGTAGGGAAGAGGCGGGTTGTTCAAGTTGAAGGTCACGGTTCCTCTGTTGCCTTCGATGACCTGGCTCCTGGGCACGCCCTCGATGGGCCAGACGGGTTGGAAAGTCACCTCAATGCTGGTTATCGTCGCGCCGGGCGCACGCGGTTCCGCTCTGACTGTGACGTGCAGATCCTCACCATATGGGACTCCGCCGTCATCTTCCGGGCTCTCGATCACGACCTCCGGCACATCCGGAGGGATCACCAGGCTCACGGTGCGTTCCTCGCTCACCACCTCCTCATCCGTGCTGTTGTCGTGCGCGACCGCCGAGAGGGTATACTCGCGAACCGTATCGTCTGCGGTATCCCACATCACTGTGGCGTTGCCCCTGAAGCCATAGACCATCATGTGGTGAACGCCCCCGCGTGCCGCTCTCACGTCCAGGTTCACATAGGGTCCCGTCAGCGTGCCAACAACGGTAATGGGCACGTCTTCCCCCTGGACGATCTGAGCTCCATTTTGCGGCTCAATGATCGCCAGATGAAGGGGGCCTGCCCCTCCACCACCTCCCGCGCCTCCGCCTCCTCCATCTCCGCCGTTGTCTGCCGGTGTACCGCCTCCCCCCCCACAACCCCAGAGCATCGCTGTCACGATCACGAGTGCGACGATCCAATACAGGCTAGCCAGACGGCTCATGAGACTCCCTCCCGTCAACTGTGGTGCCTGTGAATTCGGTGGACACCATACCTACTTTCGGTCCGCTGCCGGCTTGGGCCCCGGTTTCTGAGGCCTCAGGATCCGCCCCAGCATCCGCTCCAGCGCCGCCACAAACCGACCAGTCCACGGCCGCCGGCCCGTGGCTACAAGTCGAATCGGTACACGTGCCTCGCCATCGGCGCGAAGGCGTCCCTCAATACCCGGC
>CAYTTK010000234.1:0-3181 GCA_964440735.1 uncultured Pirellulales bacterium | reverse complement strand
CCGTTTTCGCGGCGGTGCACGTAGTCGCTCATGACCTGCCCTCGCTTGTGGTGCCGGTTGCAGTGTGGTACTTGCGGCCTGTGTATGCAGCCCTGGGCGGAGGTCCGAGCGGGGACCGGGGACAGTCACCTCAGGTGACTGTCCCCTTCCTGGATCGCCTCCGGCGCCGGTGGTTGATAGCCAAGTGGACTGTGCGGCCTGAGTGTGTTGTAGTGCCTTCGCCGCCGCGCCACCAGCACCTGCGCCTCAAGCAGCGTCAGATAGCTGATAGCTATTAGCTGTTAGCTAATAGCTCGTCGCGCACGGGGCACCCCTCATCCGAAGATCACGCGGTAGCGGCGGAAGATGTCGCTGCCGGCGGTGCCCAGTGCGCCCCAGACAGCCCCCGCGATGAAGAAGTGCCCCAGCGCCAGGCCCAGGAACAGTGGAATCAGCCGGCGGTAGCTGCCCATCCCGCCGAACCGCATAACCAGCGCCTTGACCAGCCACACGGCGAACATCGGCCCCCAGATGAGGCTCCCGTAGGACGCGGCCATCGCGTACCCCAACGGATGCAGCGGGAAGCGCAGATAGGCCTGGCGCAGACCTCCCAGCAGGCCGGTCAGCGCGAAGCCCAAGACGCTGGCGACCGTGCGCGACACGTCCGGCAGCACCGGCGCCCGCTGGTAGGAGATGACGTCCGTGTACTCGCCGATGGCGATCCCCTGCCAGCCCGCGAGCGCGTGAGCGCCGAAGTCGTAGAAGGCCGTCAGCAACACCCACCAACCGCCCAGCACTCCCCCCACCAGCCCCAGCACCAGCGCCCAGCTCATCTGCCGGCCGCGCACGGCAGTTGCCTCGGCGATCTTGAAGCCCTCTATCTGGTAGCCGATGAGCGAGCTGAAGAAGCTGCGCGAGAGGAAGGCGAGATTCGCGAACATCGTCGCCGAGCGCAGGCCGCCGTAGCGCATAATCGGCGCCGAGCCCAGAGCATTGATGATGAAGCGCTTCTGCTGATAGTACGGGAACATCCAGACCAGGGGAACTCCCGTCTCGGCGCGTATGCGCGAGTACACCAGCGCCACCGCCAACACGATCACCAGATACAGCCCGCCCAGCCACGGCGCCAGGCCGGAGAAGGTCGCCCAGACGTAGAGCCCCGCAACGCCGCCCACCATCAGCCACAGAGCAGTGCGAGGGGACATCAGCTCGTCGTCGTGCCCAGGCGATCCCCCTTCCCCCTTCGGGCTGCCGGGGACAGGGGTCGCTTGTCCCGCGATGTTGCCGCCGAGGGCCTGGCGCAGGCAGGAGCGCAGATGATCGCGACCCACCCACACGAAGAAGCCCGCCAGGAGCAGGTAGGCTCCCAGGCCTTGCTCCTGGCCGTAGGGGAAGCCGGCCCGCTGGTAGCCCAGCATCGCCCCCGCGACTGCCTGGGACCTGATGAACAGATGAAAGATCCAGGCCGAGCCGCTCACCTCCAGGGAGACCAGGTAGCCCAGCCCCACGAGTTCCGGCCGATATGCGAAGCTCAGGGGCCGCAGCGCCGACCAGGGCCGCTCGGTGAACAGAGCGCCCAGGTCGTAGGCCCTGCCCAGACAGGGGATGCCCGGGTTCCAGGCGTTGAGCATATTGCCCACGTTGAAGAGCGCGGCCATCCCGAAGCCGACCCACATCAGCGGGTTCCTGAAGAACTCGAGCGTGGGCCGCCCGCGCGCGTCCGAGCTAGCGATCTCCATCGGCAGATACACCAGCGGGAAGGTGAGCCGCTCGTGGACGGTCCACTGCCGCCCGATGAGGGCGGTCATCCCCAGCATCACCAGCCAGATGGCCAGGAAGAAGAGCGTCCAGTGGGCGATGGGAAGCGCCCAGGGCCGCCAGGGAACGCCCGGCAGGTCCGTGGCCGGCTCGTACATCTGGCGGATGATCTCCGGGTCTTGGGGCACCATCCAGGCGGGGAAGAACTGGCGCAGGTTGGCGAACTCGTTCTGCGGGGTGTCGAAGTAGAAGGGCGCGGTGATGGAGGGCAGGAACATCCTGAGGATGATGCCCCCGGAGATGGAGGCGGCCACGGCCAGCGCGGTGTAGACCAGCAGCAGCTCGCCACGGCGCAGCGCCAGCGGGCGGAGCCACCGCCACAGCAGGGCCGCCAGCGGGGCCATCAGCACGAGCAGCCCGAGCGCGGGGATCGCAGGCACCGACTCGGTCACCAGGCAGGAGCGGGTGACCACCTCCGCCTGCTTGACCCAGAGGCAGACGATCACCAGCAGCGGCGCGCCCCACAAGAGCGCCCGCCAGGACGAGGGCGGGGAAGGGGCTGGCTGGCGGCCCTGCTGTTCGGCAGCGGGCGATGTATTCATAAGGTCATCACTGCGACCTCGTCTGGCGGTGCGCGTAGCTTCCCCAACGCTCACCGGATGTCCTTGACGGACAACGGCGCGCGGGCCATTACCCCACTCCTACGACGGCGACGACGGTAGCGGTCGCCGGGGCAGGCAGGATTCCCGTAGGCGTATGTGCAAGTACCTCATCAACTCACTTCTCCAGGAGGGATAGGAATGGCAGGTAACGGGTTTGGGAGCGAAGTGTCAGGATTTACGTTTCTGCTGCTTGCCGTGGCGATGGCGGTGCCGTGCATAGGTGCGCCGACCGCCTCCGACCTGCGCTGTGAGTGGCGGGTGAACAACGAGGCGGTCGGGGACATCTGTCCTGAGTTCTACTGGGAGGCCGAGGGCCAGCGCGCCTGCCAGGTGCTGGTGGCGACCTCACAGGGCAAGCTGGCGCCCGGCCCTGCCGACGCCTGGGACAGCGAGAAGGTGGAGAGCCGGCTGCCCATCATCGAGTACGCCGGCGAGGCGCTGGCGAACGAGACGCAGTACTTCTGGAAGGTGCGCCTGTGGGGCGAGGACGATGAGGCAGGCGCGTGGAGCGAGGTGCAGCGCTTCACCACGAAGTTCGAGCCGCTGCCGAGCCTGCGCCCGCACATGCGGTACTTCGTCAACTTCGGCGGCTCGGACTACGAGCTGCTGGCCGAGCGCTACGACGCGAGCTTCAGGCCGCAGCCGAACGAGATCCGGCCCGAGTACCTCGGGCTGTGCTACTCGCTGATGGCGACGATGGTGATCCCCTCGAAGAAGTACGATGACCTGGCCGCGTGGTGCGCCGAGCAGGGCCTGGGCGACGAGCCGCCGGAGGAGATGTG
>CAYTTK010000233.1:0-3190 GCA_964440735.1 uncultured Pirellulales bacterium | reverse complement strand
GAGCCCAAAACGGGCTCGGGCAGAAGGGAGTGGCAAAATGGCGGCGAAGAAGAAGCAGAAGAAGGGACCGAGCAAGGGCAAGAAGAAGTCTCCAAGCAAGAAGGGGGCGAAGAAGAAGTCGGGGGCGAAGAAGAGCCCGCCTCCGAAGAAGACTCCGAGCAAGGGGTCCTCTACGCCCATCGAGGGGGTCAAGGGCTCCGGAAAGAAGGAAGGCACCTCAACGCGCATCTTGACGAGTAAGGTCCTCATCGTCAAGGGACACAACCCGCGTCAGGTGACGGGCGATCTCGACGCGCTGGCGGCTAACATCAAGGCCAACGGGATCGTGCAGAGCCTCCTCGTCAAACCCACCAAGGGGAAGCCGGGTTACTACGACCTGATCTCCGGTGAGCGGCGGCTCCGCGTCGCTCGCGCTCTCAAGTTCTCCACGGTACCCGTCATCATCCGCGAGGATATCACCACCGCCCTGCAGGCTCGGGCGACGGCTGTCGCGGAGAACTCGGAGGACGGCCGTTACAATCTCAACGCGATTGAGGTTGGCCGCGTCGTGATGGAGGCGTCCAAGGCCGGGTGGGGTGTCAGCAGGATCGCTACTGAGATGGGGACGTACGCGGAGCGTATCCGGCGGTACCTCACACTCATGAAGACGCCCGAGAACATCCAGAATCAGGTCATGAAGGGCACGCTCTCCGTTCATGCGGGGATCGCCATCGGCAAGCTCGACGCCAAGGCGCGCGAGAAGATCAAGAAGTCGCTGCACTCCGGCATCACGGCCAAGGAGATCAACGATCTCGCCAAGAAGCAAGCCGAGAAGGGCGGGGCCAGCGCGTCCGCGTCCGGCTCGACGCGCCTCAAGGGGGAGGAGCGCAACGCCAGTCTCGTGGTCCGGCGCGGGCTGCGGGAGCAGAACGCCGCGATGGCCGAGGCGGCTTACTACTACGTCAACGCAGACAAGGATGCGGTCGGGACCACGGATTACCACGAGCTTCGTGGTGCGCTCGGGCTCATGCTGTGGGCGCGGGGTGACCTTGCCTCGTGGATACTCCCCGATATCGACCCGAAGGTCGAGGAGAACGTGAAGGCTGCGGCTGCGATCAACGCGAAGTTCGAGAGCAGAGTGAAGGCCGCCGCCGTCAAGTTCGAGCCCGACGAGGACTAGAGCGTCGGTCATTCGGGCGTTCTCTACGGGACGGCCGGGCAGAGAGGAGCGGCGGTAATGGGAGCTACACTCGTGCCGGGGATCAAAGGTCCCCGCGAAAAGGACGGTGCGCTCACGCGTGTCGAGACGCGCAGGGTCCGGATCGTCAAGGGGCATAACCCTCGCCAAGTCACCGGTGACCTGAGTACGCTGCGGGCCAGCATCAAGAAGGAAGGAATCCTTCAACCTCTCCTTGTCAGACCGACGCGTGGGCGGCGAGGTCACTTCGACCTCATTGCTGGTGAGAGACGGCTCCGCGTCGCGCGCCTCCTCAACATGGAGACGGTTCCTGTCACCGTCCGAGAGGACATCCGAACGGCGTTGGAGGCACAAGCCCTCGCGGTCGCCGAGAACTCACAGGACGGACGGGTCAACCTGAACATGATCGAGATCGGGGACGTTGCCAAGCGTGCTCGAAAGGACGGGTGGGGAATCCAGTCGATTTCTACGAAGATGGCAGTTGAGCCCATGCGCGTTCGCCGGGCACTCATTCTCGCCGGGGCTCCGGCAGATATCAGGGCTCGTGTGATCGAGGGGTCCCTCTCCGTCCATGCCGGGATCACTCTTGCTAAGATCGACGCCGACACGCAGAGGAAGATCAGGAAGGACCTCCATCCCGGCATCACTGCCAAGGAGATCAACAAACTTGCGAGAGAAGTGATGGCGAGCGCGGGCAGGGTCTCGGACCTCTCGGATTCCAAGCGCCGTAAAGGCAAGGAGCGTGACGCCAATCTCAGAGTACGGCTTGGGCTCCGTGAGCAGAACGCCCTGCTTGCTGAGATGGCGTATTACTACGTCAACGCAGAGGAGGATTCTGTCGGCACCGTTGACTATCACGAACTTCGGGGCGCGCTTGGATACGCGCTGCGTGCGAGGGGCGACCTTACCACATGGATGCTCCCCGACGTCGAGTCGAAGTGCCGGACCAACGCGAGGTTTGAGTGCCTCGTGAAGGCTGCTGCTGCGAAGTACAAGCCGGACGACGACTAGGGCGGGACGCAGGCCGCGAGGCAGGGGGCGTCTCGTCAACGGGGGGCGGGTTCATCTAACACCCGCCCCCAACCTCGGAGGGCACGATGAAGATTCTGTCGCACATCAGGGACTCGCGCTACACCACCTTCGATCTCCCGGTGGACGGCCTCCGGGTGGAGGTCGGCGGTTATCAGTATGAGATCAAGGACAAGAAGGGCGAGATAGAAATCTCGACTGTCAACTCCGCGCGCGGTCTCATCGCCGTTCCCGTCTCGCAGTCGATCATGCGGCTCGTGGATCGTGACGTGGACGCTCGGACGCTTCCCGAAGAGAAGGCCGCCCGTGAAGCGGCCGGGGCAGACTAAGGACCAACAAATTGTTGAATCCTGTTCTAGTCGATGCTAACAACCTTATCACCCGAGCCATCATGGCTTCGGCGCTCGACGATCTCAAGGCCGGGGGCCTGTGGACCGGTGGCGTGTACGGGACGCTCGGCTCGCTCAAGTCGTTCTTGTCCCTTCCCCTCGTGAATGCAGCCGGTGTCTACGCCTTCTTCGATCACGGGGTCCCTTCGGACCGTCTGGACCATATTCCCGAGTACAAGGCTGAACGCAAGGAGAAGCGCAAGCTCCTCACCGACGAGGATAAGGAGAGAGCGTTCGCACAGCTTCACACGGCGAGGAAAATGTTGGAACTCCTCGGTGTGGTCTGCCTTGCGTATCAGGATCGCGAAGCCGACGACTGTATTGCCGCCGCAGTCCGGCTTTTTGCCCGCCGTGGCGACACGCCCATCGTTGTGTCGGGCGACCGGGACATGTGGCAGACGGTCCGAATGGGCGCTCGTGTCTGGTTTCTCAACGGTAAGCATTGGGTGGACGCGGAGAACTTCGAGGAGTACGTCGGGATCGGGCCGGAGCACTACGTCCTGTACCGCGCGCTCGTCGGGGACCCGTCTGACTCAATCAAAGGCGCGGACGGCTGCGGCCCGAAGCGAGCAGTGCAGGTGATCGAGGAGCACGC
>CAYTTK010000232.1:0-3228 GCA_964440735.1 uncultured Pirellulales bacterium | reverse complement strand
TCACCCTCCTGTGTATATTTGACCGCATTTTCTAACAGGTTGGTTAGAACCTGGCGCAGTTTTCCGCTGTCTCCCTGCAGATAGGGAGGCAGCTGTTCATCCAGATCGAGGTTGAATCGCAACCCCTTACCCTCGGCGCGCGACTTAAAAATCTGTCCAATGTCCGCCAACATTTGAGTTAAGACAAAAGTTTCCTGGTCCAGTTCAACACGACCAGCCTCGATCCTGGCAAGGCTGAGTACATCGTCTACCATACCCAGCAGGTGCTCACCGCTGCGGTTGATAACATCCAGCATTTCGTTTTGATGCGCGGATGTCCCCGGATCACGCGCCAGCATTCTGGAAAAGCCCAGGATGGCGTTGAGCGGGGTTCGCAGTTCGTGGCTCATGTTGGCCAGGAAGGTGCTTTTAGCCCGGTTGGCCACTTCAGCCGCCACTCGGGCTTCATCCGCGAATTCTTTGGCAGTCTTCAGTTCCTGCGTTCTTGCCTCCACCTGAGTCTCCAGCTCGCGGGTTCTGGCTTCAAAGGATTTTGTCCGCCGGCGGTAGCCAACAGCCAGCAAACCAATAACCAATACCACCATACCGATCCGGAACCAGGTCGTTTCCCACCAGGGCGGGGTAACGGTGATGTTAATTGATGCCCCTTCTTCATTCCAGATCCCATCGTTATTGGAAGCGATGACGCGAAAGATATAATCTCCCGAGTCCAGGTTGGTGTAGGTGGCAAAACGCCGGGTGCTATCCACTTCGTTCCAAGCCTCTTCAAAACCTTCCAGCTTGTAGCGATATAGATTTTTGTTTGGGGAGTTGAAGCTCAAGGCCGCAAACTCGAAGGAGATGATTCGATCATCGTGCGAAAAGACCAATTCCTCGGTTTCCAGGACTGATTTTTTTAGGGGCGAATCACCACCTATGCCGACCGGCTCGTTCGCCAGTAGGACGTCGGTGACATAAACAGGTGGTAGGTGGGGGTTTTCAAGGATATCGTCCGGATAGAAGGCAGTCAGGCCATTTGGTCCACCGAAAAGCAACTGACCTGTACTAGTTTTGAAGAATGAACGCGAGTTGAAAGCATCTCCCTGCAGACCATCGTTTGCATCATAGTTGTGGAAAGTACCATCATCGGGATCAAAAAGTGACAGACCTCGCGAAGTACTCATCCAGATGCGCCCGTGCTCGTCCTCTAGAATTCCATAGACGGTGTTGTGCGGAAGACCGTCTTCCGTTGTGTACCAGAGAAACTCACCCGTATGTGGATCCAGGAGATTGAGACCACCACTTGTGCCAATCCACAGTAAACCCTCTTGGTCTTCATGTATTGCATAGATAGTGTTGTCACTTATGCTGTTCGGGGCTTCCTGATCATGTTTGTAGCATTTAAACAACTCCGAATCCCGGCTATTCTTGCAAAGCCCACCTCCCGATGTGCCGACCCAAAGATTGCCCGAGTGATCCTCAACAATATCATTGACAATTCCTTCTCCGAGGCTATTTGGATTTTCCGAATCGTGTTGGAATCTAACAAATTGAGCTTGCTCATCTTCGAACAGCGGATCAAGGGCGTTCAAACCTCCTGCATAGGTGCCTATCCACAATTCTCCATTCGCGCCTGTATATAGCGAGATGATGATTCCATCACTCAAACTATTCGGGTCTGCAGCCTCAGGCTTAAAATGGGTGAAAGCACTTGAATCCTTGTCAAAACGGTTGAGCCCATGAGTATCAACACCGATCCAGAGCGCGCCGGTTTTGTCTTCTGTGATTGAAAAGACATGATCATCGCTCAAGCTGGAAGGATCGGAAGAGTTGTGGAGATAGCGTGTGAAGCGGTTTGTCTGCGGGTTCAACCGATTGAGCCCACCCCAGGTGCCGATCCATAGTTCACCAGACCGGTCCTCAAAAATCGCCCGAACATCGTTATTACTCAAACTGTTTTCGTCAGCTGGATCATGTTTGTACAACGTAAACCCCTGCCGCCTTGGATCAAGCTTGCTAATCCCACTCCCAGCAGTGCCAATCCACAAAATTCCAGAACGATCGACAAACAACGAAGCTAGCGAGTTGCTGCTTATACTGTGTGGATCAAAATTATCATACTGGTAGGAGGTAAAGTTATCTTGCTCGGGATGATATCGGTTGAGTCCACCATCGAAAGTAGCGATCCACAGCGTACCGGACAGGTCTTCAAGGATATCAACCACTGTGTTCCCGCTGAGGGAATTATCGACTTCGGGGTTATGTTGATAGCGTGTAAACGTCTCTGACTGGCGGTCTAAGCGATTGAGCCCGCCGCCATAGGTACCCACCCACAACACTCCTGCTTGATCTTCATAAATCGGAAGTACAAAGTTGTGACTCAAACTTGAAGGATCTTCATCACTAAAAAGATAACTTTTAAATGTTTCCGTATGTGGATCAAATCGGTTCAACCCACCACCAAATGTACCGATCCACAAAGTCCCCGAACTATCCTCGTAAATCGAGGTGGCAAAATCTGAACCTATGCTGTTTGGATCATCAGGGTCATGCTGGAAGCTGGTAAAGATACCTTTTCCGGCATCTGTTTCACCATCGAAGCGGTTAAGACCACCTCCCTCTGTCCCGATCCACAGTACACCATTGCTGTCTTCTAATATAGCGTATACATTATTGCTGCTTAAGCTGTGAGGGTCAACTATATCGTGTTGAAAGCGGGTCCACTGTTCTGTGGTTGGATCAAAGCGGCTTAATCCACCTCCAGTCTGTGATCCAGTCCAGATATTACCTTGACTATCCTCAAGAACTTCAAAGAAAGCTGTACCGCCAGGACTGTTGGGATTGTCAAGCTCCTGCCGGAAGATTTTAAACTCATAGCCGTCATAGCGATTTAAACCTTCCCAGGTCGTGAGCCATATGAAGCCTTTTTCATCTTGAATGATGTCCCAGACACGGTTCTCCGAAAGCCCATCTTTGGTGGTTAAATGGCTGAACCAAAGGTCTTGTTTCAGCGGTATCTCCACTGGGAGCAGGGAAGTCGTTTCAACCTCTGGGAGTTTTTCAGGGGTAGCTTCAGTTTTAGGTGAAGATACGGTCGAAGGCATACAGGCTGCTGCCAGGAGAGCGAAAGCGACCAACCAGGCAGGGATGAGCATGCGCCCGAGTATTTTATTGGTTCCTGATTGAAAGATTACTACTTTCACCCACCTGCCCATGATTCTCTACTCCAATCTTGATAAAGGGATAATG
>CAYTTK010000231.1:0-3237 GCA_964440735.1 uncultured Pirellulales bacterium | reverse complement strand
GATGAAAACTCTCGCGCACCTGCAAGGGGAAAGGAGAGAGCGTAAAGGTGAAATAGCAATAGACAGGGAGTTCTACAATGCCCTGGTAAGTTATCTTCGTTCCAAGTTAGAACCTACCCAAGAAAAACCTCCTTCCTCTTAAAGCTTGTGTCAGGGAAACACTTGTGTTTATCTTCTATACAGAGTTTGCTAAAAAGCTTATGCATGGAACTGCAAATTTTAAAAATATTTTGCTATAATAAGACTATAATAAGAATAGAGTAAAGCTCAAAAAAACTCGTCTTCAAGTCTTGACCTGAATTGTTATTTATTAATGCTTCTCTCAAATTAATAAGAGAATAGGAGGCTTCAATTCAAGATAAATAAGTAAACCCCTGTATCAACCACACCAAACCTATAGCTAGCACCTTGTTGCGTGGACCTTAATTCCCTCAGGCTATAGTCAAAGGAGCTCTCCAACAGAACATTCCACTATTCAAAACACCAAACTACACGTAGTGCAAATTATCAAGGTAGTTTTGACGGACTAGGCTAAGAAGGGAGTGAGAAAAAGAGTTTCAGTAGATTAAAAATCAGGATTTCTCTTCAGTTGTGAGAGAGGCGAGTTCGTAACCTTATGAGATTGGTTCCCTAAAGGGTTGCGAAAGCCAACGGGAAAACCGGCTGCTCACAAGTAGTCGGTTTTTTTATTTGCATCATTAATGCATTAGAGGTTTTTTTCTTCCCTGAAACTGGCGCTATTTAATATTAGGGGAAATGGAGATGAGATGGGAGGAAAGGGCAAAAAGGATGGTAGAGGCTTACTGCAATAATATAACAAATCCTTTAGAAAGAGTCTGTCTAAAGGAGGATCTTTTTTGCCCCCTGGCTAAATTGCCCGAAATAGTGGGGAAGATGGTCAGCCAAAACGGGAATGCTCCCGATTTTTGCCTCAAATACCTGAGTAAACAAGAGTTAACAGAAATTGAAAAAGATTGCACTGAGAATCTTGTTTTAACCAAGGGAATATTGAATCCTTTCTTAATGGGAGGGAGGATCGATGTCGAACTTAAAAAAGTTATCTCAGAGAAACCTTCTATCTGGCAAATACTAAATACGTGGACTAGATATCGCCTCCTACACGTCATAGCGAATCATATATGGCAAAACATCTTTGATGCGCTACTAGATAACCCCGAGGTAAGGAAATTAAGAACAATGCTTCTTCAAGACTTTTTTATGGATGGCAAAAATGAGAAGATGCCTAAAAGTTCTGAACCTACTCATAGAGAAAAAGGTAGCTGAGGTTAAGGGGGATAAGCTGACAGCCTGGGAATACGAGGGAATGATAAAACATCATGTTGAAAAGTGTCCCAGCTGCCGCAAGTTTCTAAAAGGAATGTATGAAAAGAGCAAGATATCCATTGCTGATTTTTCTCGAAGCCCAACTGACGCATTATCCCGATCAGTTTCTCGCTGTAAGGATGCTCAAGAAGGGGCACTACTCTGAAACGGGAAAGAAGGAAGCATTCGCATTTTTAGAAATTACAGTATAAAATAAGGGTAAACGAAGGTGGTGGTAAATGTTGAAAGGTCCCAATTGCGGGGAGTGTTGCAGGAGCTAGGGACGACTATGGATATCGTGATCAATATCAAGGAACCTGAGGAATTTGAGAAAAAAAACTGTAGACTATCGGAATCTCACTACCGAGGATCTTCAGCGGATACAAAAGGAGATGGACAAAAGGGAAGAGGAAAAGAGAAAGGAAGAATATCCAACTTAAAAAAGCTCCTAGCGTTGAGTGGTGAGCTCGTTGTTGGGCGGGGGTACTAAAATTGTAATAGCTTAGCTTTCCTAAAGCTTCTAAATTAGTGTTCTTTCTCAAAGGATGGCTTTATCAGAAAAATTATTGACATATGGATTTTTACTCGGGGGGGAGGAATCTTATCTTAACATTTTGGGCGTCCAAAAGATAAAATGACCCAGTGATGCAACCGACCGGGATAGTTAGCTAGATGCTAATTACAAAGGTCGGTTTTTTTATTAAATGAGAGACTCTCTTGTATAAGTTTGGAGTGAAGAGTTTATCGTTGATAGGTGTTGACTTTTTCTTTTGATCTTCCTTTGCCTCTAAAGGCACTAATTTATAAGGGACTAAGTTAAGAAGGAGTAAGAAAAGATGAAACTGGGTCAAAGAATCAAAGAGCTGAGAAAAAGGCTGAGCCTGACCCAAAGAGAATTCGCTGAGCACATTCCTGGCAAGGTTGGCCCTACCTATATCGGAAAGATTGAAAGAGGAAATCAGTATCCCTCTCTGAAGATGCTGGAAAGAATAGAGAAGGCTTTTTCTGTTCCCCTTAGTTATTTCTTTGGGGACGATGGTTTTTCAAAGTCTTTGCATCTTCTATCTGGTGAAGTAAAGGATCTACTCAAGGATAGAAAAAGGCAGGATTTACTAAAGATGACTCAGGGACTAGACCCCGAACACCTGGAGGTGGTTATGCAGTTAATCAAAATTCTTAGAAAAGAGGAGATGAGATATAAACGTGTATTGGCGGGGAGAGATAACTATGGCGAGGAAAAAGGCAAAGATAGAGCCTCGAGATAGACAAAATCAGACTAAATTAAGAGTTTATAAGAATATCAATGGAGAAAATAGTACCTAAACTCACGAGCAAAGTATCACCCAAGTGATTGCATCTAGAAAGGAAGAATAGAGAGTTCATAGAATAGGAAATGAACGTTGTTGAAAAGGAAGGCAATTGTTCATGGCAGAGGAGGGAATGCGAGAATGGGTAACAGAAATACTAGAAGAATACTGGATATATGAGAAAAAACTGGAGGAATTGGATGAAGAAGTGGGGATTTGTAGGCGGAAAGAACAATTTTGGAATAGTTACATGGAGTACTTGAACAGTATAGACCGGAGTGAGACTAGTTATGATATTGAGGCTGTATTAGAGTGGTGTAAGGAGGAGAAGAAAAAGCTCTCGGAAGAGTTAAAGAAGATAAGTAAAGAGGGGGCAAAAAGGGACTTATGTGAGGCTTTGATAGATTTTTTCACAAAGACTTAAGACCCGAGACCCCGAGTATAAAACCTTAGGCAAGGCTTCCTTGTATAAGAATCAGCACTTCTCGGATTTACTTAATGGTGAGACTGCCTTGCATTTCAACGAGGGGGCATCGACGTGATGGATAATTTCTGCAAATTTTACCAGTTCATTTGCTATAATAGTATTAAGTAACAGTTTGATTCA
>CAYTTK010000230.1:0-3257 GCA_964440735.1 uncultured Pirellulales bacterium | reverse complement strand
TACTCTACCGGCTATATCACCAAGTCCCTCATTCTCAAACCCTCTCCTAATGCTTGCAAGAAGGTCAGACGCCCGTGGTTTGAAGCAGAATACGTAGCTTTCATCCAGTTCAATGGTTTTTGTTTTCTTGGCATAAGGTTGTCGTAAGATACGACCTACCAACTGAGTCATACTCAATTGTGAGTTTGGGTTGGTAAGCACAGTCAGGATATAGGCAAAAGGACAATCCCAGCCTTCCTGCAAAGCTTGTTTGGTAATAACAAAACGAATCGCACAGCTACGGCTAAGCAAATCTATGCCCTCGATATCATCCGCTTCGCTACTCTTTATCGCTACCTGCTCCGGAGCCATGCCACTTTGTTTTATGAGGTAATCTTTCACAGCTTCGGCGTGGATATATCTAGTACCTCTCTGTTCTTTGCCAGTCCGCTCGGCTTGTATCAGGCATATCGGTCTAATATAGATTCCGGTATTAGCTTCATATTCAAGCGCCTTACTTTCAAGGTTGTCTCGTCTTTTTACAGCCTCTCTCAAAACGTCTTGCCATTTCAGGCTGGACTTGTTGAATACGTGCAAATCGAGTTTAATCATCTCTTCGCGGTTAAGTTCCTGTCCGCTTATTTCGACCAAGATATTGCTTTGTTCAGGCGGTGTAGCCGATAACTCAACTACGATTGGCGGATTGAAGTCCCTAATGGTCTTCCGTGCCCCCTGACTATAGGCTTTATGCCCCTCGTCTATAATGATGATGGGTTTGAGTGTCTTGAGCGTATTCCCAAGTGAAGTCATGGCAACCTTGCCGAAGAATCCTCCATCTTCGCCAAAGCAATCCAGATTAGGGAACTTCCCTAGTAGTTCTTCGTTTCCTTTCAAATCATCTTCGGGGGGAAAGAAATCGGTAAAACCGCCGTTGTCGTGGAATATCCGCAAAACCTCTTTGATTCTTCGATTGGCTGATGGCAGCATCAAAAGCATGACAACCAGGTTTTCTTCAACATCAAGCTTCGAGAACCTCTGCATCTTCTCAGATATGATAGTCCGTCCAGCACTTGCCATATCCAGGACTTGACGGTATGGATGGTCTCTATTTCTGAGAGCTTCTAGCGTTTGCCTGTAGATTTGAGTTGTGGGCACAATCCATAGGACTATGCCGGTCTGCTTCTTGAGGTAGATGCGGTTAATTAGGTCAATAATGTGGCAAGCCAGTAATGTCTTACCCCCACCGGTTGGAATCTTGACATAAAAATCGGGCAGCCCTTCCCCCAGGCCATTTTCCTTGGAGTAGTAAGGTCTTGATGATACCTTCGCCCACGCAGCTTTGGGGAAGTCAAAAGATTCAACATCGGAAAACTCAGAAGACAGGGTTTGTCTTCTGGCAGCTTCTTCTTTGGCTTTGGAAAGCCATTCCAGGTAAACCTTAACTTGGGTTAGAGTCTTCTGCTGGTATCCTTTGAGTTCCATAGTTACTCTCTGAGCTTATAAATCTCGAACGGTAACTGGCAGTATTCGATTCCCTTTAAGCCGTGCTTGGCTAGAAGTTCGCTGTCATTAAGGTCGAGATACTTGGTAGGAGCAAAAACCAGTTTCTTTTTTCCTGTGTATTTGCCCAGCGTCTTTGCAATGTCCAGCGTTAGAGCAGTAGATTTCAAATAGTCTATGTCTGGCTTGTAAAACAGGTATACTTCATATTCTCTGGATTCGCCGATGAAGTGCCTATCTTCGTCTACTTGCTCCGGTAGAAATTCTTCGCCGGTAGCCGTATAGAAAACGTAACGTGCCAAGGCCAGATAGCTGGGGAGCCTGCTGCCTTCCAGGATATTCTCCATTTCAATAGGCTTGCCAAGCTCAAAATAGCTAAATGAGCCACCCAAGCCTTCTTTGAGTTTGGTATCCTTAGCACTAGGTACACCTTTGATAACCCTTCTCACCCGCTCCGCAGTGATTCCATTTGCGTAGTTTTCACATTCGACCAGAATAACCTTACGATTACCGCCATCTTCTTTGTTAAGGCCTAGAACAGCGTGGGCAGTTGTACCAGAGCCAGCAAAAGAGTCTAGAATGATAGAATCCTTACTTGTGAATACAGTTAAGAGTCCCTTAATAAGCCTAGTAGGTTTAGGATTGTCAAACTCTATACCAATCTCTTTTATTTCATCTGAGGCTTCTTGGTTGGAGCCGAACTCCTCATGTCCCCAAAAATTATGCGCTACTTGCCCCTCTTCTTCACGCTCAAATTTGTAATATTTTTTCCTGGGAAGACCATCGCCACCTTTAGGGAAATACATTCTCCCTTCGGCAAGATAAGCCTTGTAGGTTTTTTCTTCGCCTAGCCATTCTTCGTCAAATACTCTCCCAGTAGGTGTGACAATTACATACCTACTTCCAGTCTGGTTAGTACCTGATTTCCAGGGTTTTGATGCCCAATCCCCATTAGGGTCATTATCAGGATTAGAAAAATCGCCAGTTAATGGTAATCCATAAAAAGTATGTCTACTCTTCAGGGTATCCATATTTTTCGCATAAACTACTATAAATTCTGCAACTTTTGCTATTGCTTTGCTCTTATCATTAGGTTGGTTATGTCTCCTACGCCAGCAAATAACTTCTTCTTTACTGTGCTCGCCAAAGATGTCGTCCAATATTGATATTAGCTTCGCTAATTCAGTATCATCTATGCTTATGGATATTATACCGTCTTCGGCAAGTAATTCACGCAAGAGCTTCAAGCGTGGCATCATCATGCAAAGCCATTTGTCATGCCTGGTTAAATCCTCTTTGTCCACAACCTTACCCAGCCATTCCTGCATCATGGGTGAGTTTACATTATCGTTATACACCCAATTTTCATTGCCAGTATTGTAAGGCGGGTCTATGTAAATGCACTTCACTTTACCGGCATAAGTAGGCAGCAGAGCCTTCAGAGCCTTTAGGTTATCTCCGTGAATAATTAGATTATCCTTAAGGCTAACCTTGGCGGTCAAGCTATTTTTCTTCACAGGAATAAGCTCGTGGTATTTGACAGCTAAGTGATAATTTTGGACAAAGGACTTGCCTTTAAAACTTAGGGTAGCCATAATAACTCTCCCTTTGACCTATTGGCCAACCTTATTATTTGTCTTACTAGCTTCCATAAACTTCTCGAAATCGACTTCTCTTATCCGGTATTGTCTTTGCACCTGGTATGCTTCCAGCTTACCGGCTCTTATCCAACGATAGACCGTCATATAATCTACCTTCAGAATGTCAGCAATCTCTTG
>CAYTTK010000229.1:0-3307 GCA_964440735.1 uncultured Pirellulales bacterium | reverse complement strand
ACTCGTCCGAGCTGGGCGTCACGCTGGTTCATGAGCATCTCTGCACTCCTGTCAGCGTGCCCCGCTCGCTGGGCAGTGCATTGTTCCCGGTGCCGGAGGCCTTCAGGTCGCGGGCAATGGACTACCAAGTTGAGTTGACGGGGAGAGCCGTGGAGGTAGGCATCAACACGCTTGTGGATCTGACCCCGAATCCCAGTGTCGAAGACATCATCCGACTCAACGACAAGGTCCCGGAGATCAACCTCATCCTTTGCACTGGCGCCCACCTCGATCACTGCACGCCGGAAGGCATCCGGCAACTCAGTGAAGAGGGCATGGTCGAGCACATGATCAAGGAAGTGACTGAAGGCTACGACGGGTTCGAAGACACTAGCATCAGAGCGGGCATCATCAAGGTGGCGGGCAGGCGCAGTGAGCTGGACGAATGGGAGAAGAAGAACTTCCGGGCAGCAGCCCGGGTGCAACAGATGGCCGGCGTTCCCATCGCGACACATGCGTGTGCTGGAGCAAGGGAACAGATGGAGTTGCTGCGCGAGACCGGTGCCGATATCAACGCGAGTTTCTACTCGCACGTGGAAGCGAAGTCCGGCTGGGACGGCCGCTCGGTCGAGGAGCAGTCCCGATACCTAGAAGAGGTCGCCCGGGCCGGGGGATATCTCCAGTTCAACAACTTCGATTTCGAGTTTGACACGCCCTTCGAGGACATGCTGTTGCTGATCAACTACTTGGAGGACAACGGATACGGCGACCGGATCTTCATCAGCATCGATGCCAACTGGAAAGTCGATGAGGAGGGCAGGATCTGGCACGAACAGCAAAAGCAACACCCTGAGACGGGCAAAAGGACATACGCCTATGCGATCACCCATGCTGTTCCAATGCTGATGAGCGCCGGTGTGTCGCTGCAGAGAATCAACAGGTACCTGGTTGATAATCCAAGGCGGTTCTTTGAGGCCCTGAGTATGCCAGCCAATGAAATGGGTGAATAGATTGCAGACGTGAGCGAGCTCCACAACCAGCATGTCTCGATGGATGTGCCGAGAGGAGAAATCCATGTGGACCATCTACATCACCAACGACAACTGTCCCGATTACACCTGGGGAAACGACGAAGAGCAAACGCGCCAGAACTTCGCCGACATCGTCCGATCTCACCTGGATGAGATGAAGCGCACCGACAACGAAAGCCCTGAGAACCGCGACCGTTACAATATGGCGGTGACTCAGGAGGCCTTGTGCTTCGTGGAGCGCTACCCCGAGCGGAAAGAGGAGCTGATCCGTCGTATCAGGGAAGGACGGGTGTGTGTTAGTCCCTACCTGTGCAATTCCCTGTGGGCATTTCAGAGCGTCGAAAGCGCGATCCGCACGTTCTATCCCGCGCGCCGGCTCGAGCGCGAATGGGGCATCCCCATCGATGTTGCCAATCACATCGAGTTGCCCTCAATGCCGTGGGGCGTCGCGCCGATCCTGGCAGCTTGCGGCGTGCGGTGGTTGTGCGTTGCGTTTCTCAAGTACGATTCGACCTTTGAGAGCCTCGAGAGCCCGCCCCTCTTCATTCTGGAGGGACCCGACGGCAGCCACGTGCGGGTGGCCATGGACCCCTGGGCCTCGGTGCGATGGAACTATAGCCAGGGAGCTCGGCTGATTCGCGAGCCGGACTTGATTGCGACTGAACTGCTCCCCCGCTACGAGGAGCTTGGCGAGAGCTACCCGCTTCGCGCCATCCTGGCCAGCGGCACCCACAACGATCTGTTTGCGAAGAGTGTCGAGCAGACCCCGGAATTCGCCGAGGGCATCATCGAGTACAACGCCCGCTCGGACCGACACGCCAAGCTGGTTAACGCCATTCTGCCCGATTTCTGCAACGCGGTGGACGACGCTCAAGACAAGGCGCCCTTCCTCCGGACTCTTCGAGGATGTCTGGGGCACTCGTGGGACCTCTGGCCGGTATCCCTTGCCAAGTACGCCGCCGGGATGCGGGTGGGAGGGCGAGCCCTCCTAGCGGCGGAGGCGCTCCTGTCTATCGGCATCCGCGACAAGCCTGAGCTGCACGAGGCCACGCGTGCCGATCGCGAGCAGGCCGAGTGGTACTGGGCTATGCTGGCCGATCACGCCTGGGTTGGCAGGGGGGACGAGAACAAGGGGCAGAATGCGGAGCTGCGCCAGAGATGGTGTGAAGAGCTTAATCGGTTGAGTCAGGACCTGCTCAGGCAGGCCTGGGACGGGATCGGGCTTGCATCGAACGACCGCGACCTCACCATCTTCAACAGCCTGAGCGTCCCGCGTGCAGATCTGGTGGGTGTCGAAGCGACGGAGAGCACGGGAGCCGTCGCTGCCGGTGGGGGCAATCTCAACTCGCAGATTGTCGAGGAGGATGGCAGGCGCATGCTGTACTTTGTGTCGGCAGAGGTAGCTGGCTTTGGATTCAGCTACCTACGGTTGAAGCCAGCCACCAACGACGCTTCCATGACCGGTGGGCTACACGCAACGGCAACAGAGATAGAGAGCCCCTACTACCGTCTGAGGGTGGACCTTGAGAGTGGCGGCATTGCCAGTCTCATTCACAAGGCCAGTGGCACAGATCTCGTGGCGGGCGACAATGGCCGCACTCTCTGCCAGACAGTGTACTTCGACGGGCAAGAGCACATACTGACAGATGTCCAGTCGGAGGTAGAAGCCAATGGGCCAGTGCTGGCGCGCCTGAGGATCACGGGGACAACGTCCGGCATTAGTGTAAGCAACTTCGTCACGGTGTACGCCGAGCTCGACCGGGTGGATTTTGATCTGCGCATCAAGAAGCCAGTCACAACCCAGGAGGAGCGCCTCTGCCAGGTATTCCCGGTCTTGGCCGATGGAGCGGTGCTACGAATCGAGACCACTGGGGCGGTGATACGTCCGTGCCCTCACCCAGAGGGCGACCTGCTCCCAGGAGCCGACACGCGGCGGTTCGCCGTGCAGGGCTTTGTGGACGCCTCGCTCCCCAAAGGCCCGGGAGTGACCATCGCGCCGCTCGATGCCTTCGCATTGCGCTTGGACCTGGACCCGATCACATTCGAGGCGTTAGGGAACGACCAAGACTACCGCGAGGTGACATGGGATCAGCATGGGGTCACCGACTTCCGCTTCCGATACTCCGTGCGCGGGCACAGCGAGGGCTATGACGGCGCTGAAGCTTTTGCGTGGAGCCGCAGCGTGGCTTCGCCCTTGTTGACGGCAAAGGGGCGCCCGCTGCAAGCACAGGGCGTGGGGCACGAGATCACGGTGGACCCAGGGCGGGCGATCGCGACGTGCCTGAAGCCGGCAGACG
>CAYTTK010000228.1:0-3316 GCA_964440735.1 uncultured Pirellulales bacterium | reverse complement strand
ACCGTTCTCAAGCCGGGTGAAAAGTATACAACAACCACGATCTACACGTTTTCTGTGAAGTAGCATAGGCAATACTCAGTGACGGAAGTTTCAATGATTCAACATACAAAGAACTCATGATGATTACAATGAGTGAGAAGATGAACAGACTGACTACCAACGTGATAGAAACATTCAGAAAAACGTGGTCATCAGCCCCTGATGTCATCAGTGTTGCACCCGGAAGAGTAAATCTTATTGGCGAACACACTGATTACACCGGAGGATTTGTTCTCCCGGTTGCAATAGATAGAGAAATCGTTTTCGCTGCAAAGAAAGTACCGGGAAATACAATAACCGGCTTCTCAATTGATTTTAATGAAGAGGCTTCATGTCAGATTGGTGAATATGACCCAAAACATCCATGTGGATGGTTTCGCTATGTTATGGGGGTATTATCTGAATTAGAGCGGATAAACAAAACTATTGAGGGTTTTAACTTTACTGTGGGAGGCAATGTTCCAATAGGCTCGGGGCTTTCTTCTTCAGCAGCTCTTGAAATGGCTGTGAATACTGCAATGGAATGCCTTCTGAGATTTCAATTAAATGATAAAGAAGCTGCACTTCTATGCCAGAGAGCAGAGAATAACTTTGTTGGCATGAATTGCGGCATTATGGACCAGTATATCTCCAGGATGGGGAAAAAAGATCACGCAATTCTCATCGACTGCACTGACCTGTCTACTAAAGCTATTAAAATCAATACTCCCGGTTACTCATGGCTTGTTATAGACTCAATGAAAAGGCGCGGGCTTGTAGACTCGGAATACAATAAAAGACGATTGGAATGTGAAGAAGGTGTAAAATGTGCACAATCTGTTCTCCCTGAAAGAGAGATTAGTGGTTTAAGGAACATTACTGTTGATGATTTACATACTCTTGGTACCTCATGCGATGAACATGTTTTCCGAAGAGTTAAACATGTTGTCACTGAGAATGACCGCGTTTTAAAAACGGTAAAAGCACTGGAAACGGGTGACATTGATGCTGTAGGAAAAAACCTTTATTCATCCCACGAAAGTCTTCGTAACGATTTCGAGGTATCCTGTAAAGAGCTTGACATGCTGGTCGAAATTCTTTCAGAAGTAGATGGCGTATCAGGTGCACGACTAACTGGTGCGGGATTCGGCGGGTGTGTCATAGCATCCTTAAGGAATGATTCTATCGATTTTGCCGAAAGAGCTATTGCAGAAAAATATCATCCACAAAGTCTCCCCGCAGGTGAGAGCGCTGAAGTATGGCTCATTAATATTTCTGATGCTGCTAGGTGTCTGTAAACAAATGAAACATACATTCCTGCCAGCCCTTCGGGTCTGTCCTTTGATAAACAGGCCCCAAAAGAAGGGACAAGCACGAAGACCTGTTCTATTATTTAAAAGAAGGATAATGAATTATGGAGTTGAACTGGCTTGACATTGGACTTTTTTTAGCATTTTTTGCTGTTACT
Organism: uncultured Pirellulales bacterium; assembly: GCA_964440735.1. Lineage (GTDB taxonomy): Bacteria > Planctomycetota > Phycisphaerae > Sedimentisphaerales > Anaerobacaceae > CAZBWE01. Next base: position 1,830 of record CAYTTK010000228.1, on the reverse strand, counting down.
ATTGGAACCAGTCTGTACAAAAGCTGGAGAGAAGAAACCGGTGAAGATTTCTTTTTGGCGAGCCGCGGACTGTATTGGCCCTTAATCGGCATCTCCCTCATAGCCGCCAATATTTCCACCGAACACTTTGTTGGAATGTCCGGACAAGGCGCCGGTATTGCCGGAATGGCTGTTGCTAGTTACGAATGGATGGCGGCAATCACTTTGGTATTCGTTGCACTCTTTTTTCTGCCCAAGTTCTTAAAAAGCGGCATTTACACAATTCCGGAATACCTTGAATATCGCTATAATGCGACGGCGCGGGCAATTATGGCCTTTTATATGGTAGTTATATACGTTTTTGTCACTATCTCAGCTGTTATTTATTCAGGAGCCCTGACTCTCCATACCATATTCGGTATGAAAATGACACATGCCGTATGGCTCATCGGTGGTATAGCTGCCTTTTATGCCACGTGGGGAGGATTAAAAGCTGTTGCCTGGGCAGACCTTTTTCAGGGTTCGGCTCTTATTATCGGGGGAGCAATAACCATGGTTCTCGGCTTCAATGCGGTGGGCGGCGTCGGCACCTTCTTTGAAGCCAATGCCGACAAACTCCATGTGATACTTCCCCGAGACCACGCTGTAATACCCTGGACTGCTCTTGTCATTGGTCTTTGGATACCTAACTTTTATTATTGGGGATTGAATCAGTTCATTGCCCAAAGAACGCTTGCCGCTAAAAGTCTCAAACAAGGTCAGCTCGGTATTATTTTTGCAGCATTCCTCAAACTCCTTATTCCGTTCATCATTATCTTTCCGGGGATAATGGCGGCGCAGCTTTACACAGATCAGCTCGCCGCTACCAGCGACGTCGCCTACCCGTTGCTTATCAGGAATCTCATCCCCACCGGTCTGAAAGGATTTATATTCGCAGCCATATCCGGAGCAGTTATAAGTTCGCTCGCCTCGATGCTAAACTCCGCATCCACTATCTTTACTATGGATTTATTCAAACGTCACTGGAAAGAGGATGCATCCAGCCATTCGCTGGTAACGATGGGACGTATTATGACATTATTATTTGTTGGCATTGGCTGTTTGTTGGCACCTCAGCTTGGTGCAGAAAGATTCAAAGGAATCTTCAATTATATCCAGGAGTTCCAGGGCTTTATCTCACCCGGAATACTCGCAGCCTTCGCCTTTGGTTTGATTTTCAAACGTACTCCTGCTTCTGCCGGGGTTACCGCCTTGCTGCTTAATGTTCCCATCTACGGTTTTCTTTTGAAATATTTCGGGAATATTGCATTTCTTAATAGAATAGCAATCACATTCGGAATATTGATTTTAGCAATGGCAATCATCACGAAAAAGAGTCCACTCCCCCAACCGAAAGTTTTGCCCACAAGAGAGCATTTTGATATGAAGCCGGTTCCTTCGGTTATATGGTTGGGCACTTTGGTGATAGCAATCACCATAACTCTTTATATTATCTTCTGGTAAGACGTTTTTGCCGAAAAAGATGATAATTATTTGTAAAGAAACTTCTTTCACAGCTTGTAGAGCCTTCGCCCGTTTTACTGCTATTCTCTAAATTTGCATTCAGAAGAAATTGGCTATGTGGAGTCATTCATTGGTAAACTCAGAGACGAGTTGCTGAATGGAAATTGATCCGTAAATGGGGCCTGTCCCCATTTCTCTAAACTTGACTTCACCGACACCTGAGAATAAAATCTCTCTACAACCAAAATGGAGATGGAAGATGATATGTAAACATTGCCTCAAAGATGTGACGAAATATGCTCCTCTTGGCTACTGTGCTCAGTGTGGCGTATGGTACAAAGCCGAAGG
>CAYTTK010000227.1:0-3317 GCA_964440735.1 uncultured Pirellulales bacterium | reverse complement strand
TCCATGACTTCTTTGTCTGCTTCTTCTTTTGTCGCATGTGCCGTGTGCCCTTCTTGCCAAAGAAACTCTCTCGTTCTTAAGAATGGCTTGGTCGCTTTGGTTTCCCATCTTACGATGTTGCACCATTGATTCAATTTGAGGGGGAGGTCTCTCCAGCTTTTTATCCATTTCCTATACATTATGTACATTATTGTTTCCGATGTGGGTCTTATGGCAAGTCTTTCTTCTAATTCAGTATCTCCGCCAACTGTGACCCAAGCGCACTCTGGGACAAATCCCTCAAAATGCTCGGCTTCCTTTTTCAACAGACTTTCAGGTACAAAAAGTGGAAAATACACGTTTTTATGCCCGGTCTCTCCTATTTTTTTGTTGAAATAATCTTGAATTTTTTCCCATATGGCATATGAATCTTCTCTAAAGATGATGCAACCTTTGATGGGAGCGTAATCAGCCAATTCTGACCTTAGGACAGCTTGGGTATACCACTCAGAAAATCGTTCAGATTTTTTAACGGTAATTCCAGACTCTGACATCTTAACTTCTCCTCAAGTACACATTATTTGAAAAATCAAATAGCAATATAAAATGGGTGCTAAAGAAATCAGCGTCGTGGAACATAGTCACCCATTATGATCACTTATCCAACGATGGTGTGGAGAAGTTATATAAAAGTTTCTTTCGTTGAATGAATATGTCTTTGTTTTCAAAGTGTTGAATGTATAGGACCTAAAGAAGCAGTTTGACGGCTTCTTTTCCTTTCATTCCAACTGCTATTCCCTTGATCTGCGCCTTAGATGTTGCTGCTTCAATTTCAGCTCTGAGAACATCGTCACAGTTTCTCACATCACTCACCATAGCCGCGGCCACATCCAGTTTTCCAGCCGTGTCCATGTTGAGAAAACCGCACATCACAAGTTCTGACTGCTCGGTTACCATAAGAAGGGTTGGAGAATCCGGCAGCCCCACTTTTGAACCAATCGCCACTTTATCATCTATCTTCAACGAAGTCACGTTTATCATACAAATCCTCCCGCACAACCGCATAAGCGTTTTTAAATAAATATTACGACCATAAACCTTTATGATTGTGGAGAAATGAATTGCTGACAAAACTCAAGCAACGATTTCAGTTCTGGATAGCCTCAGAAGCAAAAATTACTCACAGTATAGGTCTAACCCCAAATCATGTGAGCGCAGTTGGAATGCTCTTCGCAATATCTTCAGCGCTTGCATATTGGAACTGGCAGTTCCACCAAATCTTTCTGGTAGTGGCGCCTATTTCTCTGCTGATCTCAGGCTTCTGTGATGCGCTAGATGGTGCACTCGCAAGAATTTATGGAGAAACCACGACCTTTGGTGGTTTCCTGGATTCTCTGCTGGACAGATATGCTGACGCTTTTGTTTTATGTGGCATTATCCTTGGTGGGTTGTGTCATCCTTTTTGGGGGCTTACTGCTCTAACGGGTTCATTGCTGGTGAGTTACGTTCGAGCGAGGGCAGAAGCAAAAGAGATCAAAATGGAAGCTGTAGGCATCACAGAACGTGCAGAACGCATACTCATAATTGTGATAGCAAGTTTTCTTAGTGTTGTTTGGCTAGAAGCTTTAAGTTGGGGTGTAATTGTTCTAGCAGTTCTCGCAAACTTGACCGTGCTTCAGCGTGTAATTCATTTTTACAAGGCTTCTCAACAAAAAGAGAAATAGTTGTTATAGTGATTAGCTTCTAAATCGTTTTCTTCTAAAAGGTTTTTTTCGTTCACCTCGTGCACGCACTTTCACTACGCCACGATGAACTGCGCATGAAACGCAGTAATATGTTGTCTCAGTCCGGCTAGCTACGTAGGTGCCTTTCTGTCGAAGTTCTTTAAATAACGCCGAGTCTACCATTGACACTCGGCGAGACGATTTCTTAGCCTTGTCGCGAGGCACAAGTTGCCCACACATGGTACATTGAACAAAGCCACTTTTTCCCTTGCTACCCTTGGATCGCCCTCTACTCTTGCGCTTCACGGGCATATTGTATCCTCAACCATTATCTTTGACTGTCCGATTTATAGTTTTACACGAGATTCATATATCCTAAGTTCCTCACTAATAGAGGAAAAAAGCCATGTTCGATCTGGTTACAGTAGGTCACTTCGCAATCGATTTGATATCCTCACCAAGATTAGTTGCTCCTAAACATGCCTTAGGCGGACCTCCAACCTATGTTTCATTGGCAGCAAAGAAACTGGGTGCACGAGTCTCGGTCATATCCAAGGTCGGAGAAGACTTTCCTAAAGAATACTTCACGTGGCTGAACGCTAACAGTGTGGATTTGTCCGGGTTAACACTGATCAAGGATGCTTTCACGACAAGGTTCATGTTGAAATACAAGGGCGATGAGCGCCAGCTCCAGTTACAGAGTCAAGCTCCACCTATTTCTCTGAAGGACGTATCGAATTCTTTACGAGCCAGAATCATCCACGTAGCACCAATCACAAACGAACTATCATATGACGTTATTGGCAAACTACGAACAATGACGGACGCATTATCTCTGGATCCACAGGGATTTGTGCGCGAGTTTGATCAAAAAGGAAACGTGCACTTGAAGAGATGGACGGATACCCGCGTTCTTGAGTTGATCGACTTGTATAAATCCTCCTTAAACGAGATCAAGATGGTGACAGGATTGGTTGATTTGAAGCTGGCTATGAAAAAAATTCAAAATTACGGTGCGAGAATAGTTTTGGTGACCAAGGGGACGGAGGGTTCAACGTTACTTTTTGAAGGAACGTTCTACGAGGTTCAGGCATGCAAGCCAAGAGTTATCCGTGATTTTACAGGAGCGGGTGACGCATACATTGGAGCTTTCTTAGCTGAATTTATTCAAGAGAAAGATCCTGTGTGGTGCTCATGCGTTGGCTCAGCTGTCGCATCTTTTGTCGTTGAAAGCGTGGGACCAGCTGTGTTTGGGGAAAAGAAAGAAATCTATAAGAGAGCCGCGAGAATCTATGAAAAGGGACTTGAGCGTTTAGAATAGAATTGAGGTACCACTGTTGGGTCGAGTTGCTAAAGGGGTGAATTGCAGCGTAGTTGGATGTGACAAACAGGCGATTCGCTCTCTGTCTACTGAGAAGGTGAGCGCTGCTGGATTAAAAGTTGGTAGAGGAAGACGGGCGTATCTGTGCAAAGCACACTACAAGGAATATAAACGGAAAACCAAGAGAGAAAAAATGGCGGAGAAATGGAGGTATAAGGGGTAAGGTACTTAACGCACGTTGGATCAATTCCAAATAGATAAATTTTCAATAAGATAACAGTCTTAATTAAAAG
>CAYTTK010000226.1:0-3357 GCA_964440735.1 uncultured Pirellulales bacterium | reverse complement strand
TCAATGTGAGCGCCTGTAGATTCGTATGCCGGATAGTTCTTTATTGTCCAACCATCTAAAGAGGGCAGGACATCGCCAGTATATGTAAATAGCTGAGTTGCCTCAACATTTCTCGGCGTTGCAACTGCAAAAATAGCAGCGAGCATAACTACCACAACTCCACCACCTGATAATATTCTATTCATCCTTTCGATACTATTTTTTGCTCTCATTTTACAAACTCCTCCGGAGTAATTGTCCTTTCATAAAAATACAATTGCCTTATACCCTGCGTTTTCTTAGAAGCGCCAATCCGCCAAAGCCAAGCAGTAAAAGCGTCGCTGGTTCTGGGATGACGTTGTTGATGCGGACTTCATCTATTGTGCCTTGGAAATAGTCAATTTGGCTTGACCATGTTCCAATCGCCAATATTGCACTGCTTGTGTCGATATTTCCACTGGGAGCTGTGTTGGTGTTTTCTAAGTTTCCATTTACGTACAGTTTTAATGTTTCACCTTGATAAGTCCCTACAACATGATACCACGTATCTAATACAATAAAGTCGGGACTTGTTGATGCAATATATCTTGTTCCTCCAACACCAACTTTTACTTGAATTGAATCGTCGTTAGATGCGTGTATCCAGTACTGTTCTGCCTTAGCCAGAGGATTCATAAGTCCAGCAACTGATGGTAAAGCATCAAACTTTATCCATGCTTCCCAAGTGCCTTCCGTAATGTTCAACGTAGGACTGTCGGCAACCCCTACATAGTCGTCCCCATCAAGGCTCAGGGCACCACCAATTTTCCCAGGTGTTATCCATGTTGGTCCATAGAGGGTGCCGTTATTTCCATTACCAGAGTCATCGTGACCTGGATCGCCTGAATTGTTAAAACTCCAATAACCCACTAATGCGGCCCAACCTGTAGAGGTATATATCAATATCAATCCTGTTATGACTATCATACTTAGCTTATTCATTGTCATTTCTCCGGAAAACATGCTCGTTCTTTCTCACCAAAATTTGTTTGTCTCTCCAAAAGCTTATGTTCTGCTTTTTCTCAACAAAGCTTGTCCTGAGCGCAGTCGAAGGGCCAATCCGCCAAAGCCAAGCAGTAAAAGTGTCGCTGGTTCTGGAATGGCATTGTCGTGGATGCGGACTTCGTCAATAATGCCTGGTAAATAGTCGATACCTCTTCCCAGATTATTAAAGCCTCCCATACGAACATTTTTATTATAATCTGTCATTGTCCCACTCGCTGGCGTAGAGTCGACCAAAACATCATCCACGTACAGGTTCACACTTGAACCATCATAAGTACCGATGATGTGATACCAGTTACCTGGTGTCCAGAAGCCCGGTCCTGTCTTGGCAGTATAAATAACCCCTCCAACAGCTACATTAAAGCAAAAACCCGCCGTGTGGTGGGGATACTGGTCTCCAGTCACACCCAAGTGATACTGGTAATAAGGTGGGTTATGAGTGTAATATCCCTTATCGACAATAGCATTGTTTCCGTTACCACTGAATGATACAGTTTTATACCACGCCACTACGCTGATTTCACTTGTGGGATTCAAATTCGGTGCATTCTGGACTTCAACATAATCATCGGTTCCATCAAGGCTCAGGGCACCACCAATTTTCCCAGGTGTTATCCATGTTGGTCCATAGAGGGTGCCGTTATTTCCATTACCAGAGTCATCGTGACCTGGATCGCCTGAATTGTTAAAACTCCAATAACCCACTAATGCGGCCGAACCTGTAGAGGTATATATCAATATCAATCCTATTGTGACTATCACGCTTAGCTTATTCATTGTTATTTCTCACCAAAATTCCTTTGTTTTTCATACGCTTCCTTTGTCAGGATGCGCAAACTAACCTTTTTACTTCCGTGTTTGGACTAAACTTCTTTTGTGGGGAAAAGCTTGATATGAAAATAAAAAGCTTCCACACACCTCCTCCTTGAGCAAAACTCTTCTATCTTTGTATACGATTGAGATGAAAATGTCAAGAAAAAAAGACGCCGAAAACATCAAAATACGTATTTTTACTGATATTTTTAGCTTTTCGCGATTCCTTAATAACACTCATTGACACAATTAGGACCGTAAACTATGATACAATCACGAACCGGAGTTTTTTGAAATTAGCTTAAGTTATGGCAAATAAAGGATTTACGCATCTACACCTACACAGCCAGTATTCGCTGCTCGATGGGGCTATATCTTTCGATAAATTGCTCAAGCAGTGTAAAAAATTGGATATGGATACTGTAGCAGTAACCGACCACGGCAATATGTTCGGGGCAGTCGAGTTTTATACAAAGGCAATCGCAGCCCATATAAAGCCAATCATCGGCATCGAGGCGTATGTCGCCCCCGGCAGCAGGTTCGACAGGACAAAAACCACCATCGCCGATGCCGCTTACCACTTGATACTTCTGGCGGAAAACAATATCGGCTACCAGAATCTATTGAAGCTCGCCAGTATCGGCTACCTCGAAGGATTCTACTACCGCCCAAGAATCGATAAGGAAATTCTGGCTGAACTAAATGAGGGCCTGATAGCTACGTCAGGATGTTTAAAAGGTGAGATTGCAGTTGCCCTGTCTAACGGCAACGAAAAGACCGCAACGGCAGTAGTTGAAAGCTATCTAAAGATTTTCGGCCCTGACAGATTTTTTATTGAGATACAAAAGCACAAAGATGATGAGCCAAACACTCGGCAGGGGTTAATTGATATTGCGAAGAAGATGGGTATTGGGCTGGTAGTTACCAACGATGTGCACTTTTTGCAGGCTGAAGACCACGAAGCACACAATTGTCTTTGTGCAATAAGCACCGGCAAAAGGTCTGACGACCCCGACAGAATGATTTACCCGCCGGACGTTTTTCTCAAAAGTCCCAGGCAGATGCGCGAGCTCTTCGCTGATGCAACCGAGGCCTGTGACAATACGCTAACAATTGCCAATCGCTGTAATGTCGAGATTGACTTGAAAACCCGCCATGCGCCCCGTTTTAAGCCCCCAGACGACACAACTGCCGAAGAATTTCTCACCAAGTTGTGTTATAAAGGGGCAAAGCAACGATATGGTGAAATTACTGACGAGATAAAAAACCGGCTCGACAGAGAACTGAACGTAATCGAATCGAAAGGTTTCGCCAGCTATTTCCTTATCGTGTGGGATTTCTGCAAATACGCACACGAAAACAATATCCCCATCGGCGCCAGGGGCAGCGGCGTAGGCACACTCGTCGGATACTGCCTTGGATTATGTGACGTTGACCCCATTCGATACGACCTGCTCTTCGAGCGTTTTATGGACCCGCAGCGCAACGAAATGCCTGATATCGATATCGATATCTGTCAGG
>CAYTTK010000225.1:0-3383 GCA_964440735.1 uncultured Pirellulales bacterium | reverse complement strand
TTGAAACATTAATCATAATGATGCCTCAAACAGAGAATTACGATTCCAGGGATGTCATTCTCGAATGTCCTAAATGCGGAAGCAGGGATATATTTACTTGTGATAAGAAGAAAAAAGCTTATTGCAGGGATTGTAATCACAAATCAGATATAGAAAATTTTGAAAGATGAAAACGAGCAGATTTATGGGATTATTTGGTGCTTATTTATTAAGTGCAATATTAAATCCAATCGGAGATAATTCTGAAATACCACGAATAAAAGGTTACAATTATGCTATTGGTGGATATAATCCTGAATATCATCCGAGGCGTGGTAAATTTAAAGGTTATATGCGTGAAAATAAGCGATGTACTTTTAATAAAAATAAATAAACATGAACCAGCCAGTATCTTATATAAGTCAGGTTAGTAAATTAAATTCCATACTCAAATTCATTTATTGCTGGCTGGTTCTTTAAAGTTCTTTGAATAGAATAGTTGCTGTGAAAAAACAGGAACAGTTTTTTCTATCTGAAACCGTATGAGTCTAAACGGGCAATAAATAAGTCTCAGTAGACGGTGGCCCGCAGGTTCGAATCCTGCCAGCAACTATTCTTTTAAAAATTATTAAGATGAAATACAAAATTCTATTTGAAGTCGAAATTGAAAACGATGCAGAAGATATCAAAGATGGCATCAGAATAGTTAAAATGGAAGCTGAGGGTATGAGCCGGGTTTTATGGGCTAATACTAATTATCCTGCTTTTAAAGTCAGGGATGTTATTCCTGATTACGAATTTAACAAGCGAATTAAACAATTAAATAATCATAAATAATGGAAACAACAATTGCTATTTCAAAAATTGAACCAACACAACTCGAACAAGTTGTAAAAGAATCTGGGCTTTCTATCCAAGAAGCAGATGAAATCAAAAAATCCTATTTGCCTTTTGTCGCGCAATTGGCAGAAACTCAATCCCAGGCAGATAAAATTAACTATGACAATCCATCAGAAATTGATGAAACAATAGCACGAGGGTTAAGATTGAAAACTGTTAAGATAAGAACTTATGCTGAAAAATTGAAAGATGAACGGAAAAGAATGTATTTGTTGCGGGGTAATCTTGAACAGGCTTCTTATAATCTCATAGCTGCATCTTGTAAAGTAACAGAAGAAGTATTCTATAACATAGAAAAGGCTCGTGAGATAGCTGAAAAAAAGAAACAAATTGCTCTTAGAAATGAAAGAGCGGAAAAAATAGCTCAATTTGTTGAAAATACTGATGTTTATCCTCTCGGTATAATGTCAGAAAAAGAATTTGATGATTTATATTTTGGGCTCAATTCAGCATATATTGCACGTATTGAATCTGAAGTAAAAGCTGAAAAAGAAAGGCAGGCAGCTATTAAAGCAGAACAAGAAAAACAGGAAAAAATCAGGCTTGAAAATATTCGCTTACAAAAAGAAGTAAAGATAAAAGAAAAACAGCTTATTGCTGAAAAAGAAAAAGAAGCTACAAGATTAAAAGCTATCGAGGATGAAAAAAAGGTTAAAGCTGAAGCTGAAAAAAAAGCAAAGCTCGCACCCGATAAAACAAAACTTCTAAATTTCATGCAGGCAATAAATGATTTGCCAAGACCTGAAATTAAATCTATTGAAGCTGCATCGATAATGACCAATGCCAATACAATGCTTGTACAGGCTGCTAATTACATACGAGATAACACAAATAAATTATGACAACTGAAAATATTGTAAAGATTTCTGAACAGATAAAAATTTAAGATAATGGCAGAAAAAAATAAATTACCTGTTTTGGCAGAACTCTACGATGGTGATCTTGATTTAAAAAAAGATCAAAATGAACTTAATATTCTTTTAAATCAGCATCCTAAATCAGATTGGATCAAAGAACATCCATTTGCAAAAGGAGTTAAATATATTCCTATTCAAAGAATTGAATATTTACTTACCAGGCTATTTCTTAAATGGCGAGTAGATATTAAGAATATACAGACTATTGCCAATAGTATTGTAGTAACAATTCGGCTTTATTACCAAAATATTGAAGATAATAAATGGAGTTGGCAGGATGGGATAGGTGCAGCTCCAATACAAACAGAAAAGGATTGTGGGGCAATGGATTGGGATAAGGTCAGGGCTGATGCAGTTATGAAAGCTGCTCCAGCTGCTGAAAGTTATGCTATTAAAGATGCTGCTGAAAAAATAGGTAAAATATTTGGAAAAGATTTGAATCGTAAAGATGAAATAATTTATGATACTCTTATTGGTGCAATACCAGAAGAAATGATTACTAATAAAGCTACTTTATATGCACATGAACTTATACGTACTTGTATATGTGATGAAGATTATAAAGGAATAATGGAAAAAAAAGTTAATGATCCAGAACTTACGAATATCGAATTGAATAATATAATCAACGAATTACAAATGAATCAACCTAAAAAATACTGACATGGCAAGAATAAGCGCAAAAATTAATTTAATGAATCTCCGAGCTCAGCTCCGGATGATGAAAGGACAGGAAAAAGATATTGAATGTCTTATCATACCAATATCTGCCAATAAACTTTTCAAAGGTGAAAAAGGTATTTATCTGGATTTAATAGGTTTTGAAATTGAAAAACCGCCAGAAGGGTCAAAAGATACTCATTTGCTTAAACAATCTTTCAATAAAGAAATACGTGATCAGATGACGAAGGACGAGCTTATGGCTCTTCCTATACTCGGTAATCTACGTATCTGGGAGGCCAGTAGTGACGAACCTGTAAGTAATATGAATGTTGAAGCTGAAGAAAGTGATTTACCTTTTTGATGAAAAGAAAGATTGAAACGGAACTGGACCGGGAGATGGTTATTGCTCAGATCAAACGATTGGATCTGGTAAAGAAATATTTTGTTGAGATAAGTCGAAAATATATCCGCAGAAGTATTTCTCAAAATAATCTTTATTGGCTTTGGCTTACTTGCATTGCTTGGGAAACGGGTGATAACAAAAATTATTTGCATGAAATAGTTATGGAAGAATTTCTTCAACCAACAACTATAACTGCAATGGGTAAAGAAAAACAAATATATACAACTCAAAACCTGAATACATTACAATTTTCTGAATATCTTAATAAAATAGTAATTCTTGCAGCTACTGAATTAGGTATCCATTTACCTGATCCTGATGATAAACGATGGGAAGAGTTTTATTCATTTTATTCTGAAAAATTATAATCACTTCAAAAATAAACTGGAACAATGAAAACAAAATTACCAGAATTGACACAACAATTGATTTTGCATATTGATGCAACTCCCAATAAGGGATATGTTTTAAGAATATTAAAAGCTTATCGTGAAAATTGTAATTGTAGATGGTCGGAAACT
>CAYTTK010000224.1:0-3436 GCA_964440735.1 uncultured Pirellulales bacterium | reverse complement strand
GGACCGCTTCGTCTCCTTTGAGATCTATCGTGTCCGCGTAGCGACGATAGAAGAAAGGAAACAACCGCGGCACCAGCCGCCCGTCGACGAGCACAAACAAGAAATCAGGATTTTCAAAATCCATATCCGCTCCTTTTCGTACCCCTACATTAACGACCCGAAGCCCCATTCTACTGTTCCCCTTGCTTCACATCTAGCCCTTCGGCGGCTCGTGGAACAACGAGTGAAGCTTCATGGGACGACGCATGTTGCCAGAATCGGGGTCATGTCACGGAGGAGCAAGAACACCAAGACCAAAGAAGTGTCCACTATTACTGCGAGAAGCTCGACGCTGCCTTGCCATGCAATGGGCATCTGTGTCAATATCTGACCGTTCAAGCGTCCTAGTGATAACAAGAATGGAGTTGATATTCGCCGTTACCGGCGTACTATCATGCACGATTGCACAATAGTCATTGTTGGAGAATAAAGGAGGACGGAAATGGAAACAAACGAATTGCCCAAGACAACGCAGCCCTCTGTTACCTACAAGCAACTCGGCGTTCTCAGCTTTGCGTTTGCCCTCGGTGTGGTTGTGGCGCTTCTCGTGTTCAACGCAAACTCGGCCACGCCCACCTCCTTCTCCACAACCGAGCTGATCGGTTTTGTCCTGACGGTAATCCTATCTGGTGCATCCATTGTTCTCGCCATCTCGGCGATCGCTTTGGGTAGATCATCTGAGCAGGCTGTAATTCGGAGAAGTGATGAGAGTATTCGTCTTCAGAACGAAGTCTTCACTCGCACAACGGAAGCACTACAGAGAATTGAGGCCTCGACAGGTGTGACGGAGAAACGAATCGAAGACATCATTTCGGGACGGGTCGGTGATATCTCCCACCAAATCGCTGAACTCGCCACCGAGGAACAGAAAGGCAAGCCACGCAGCTTCGCAGAGCTGGAAAAACAGATTCGCGAATCACTTCTCGAGTCCTTGCGAACTGAGAGACTTCGGAACGAAGAAGCATCACAAATTGAAGCCAACCGCAGGAGTAGAAGAATACGGGAGGAAGAAAAGGAGAAGCGATACCAAGCCGCTCACGAGAAGCTGTTGCATGCCATGTGCAAGCGAGATCATTTGAAGGTCGAGAAAGCGGAACACGGAAGTAGCAGGGCAGAGGGAGAGGATCTCTTCGATGGGCTTTTCCGCAGTGAAAACTACCGCGTTGGCATCTCCACTTTTCGCGAAGACGCCTCCTTGAGTACCGTTCGGGCGTTTCTCGCGAACGCAGTGGTCGAACTCCACAAAGGCACCGTCGACCTTGTCCTGGCGGTCCCGTTTGTTGAGCAACACTCCAAGAACGAGCTTGAGGGCGTTGAGATTCTTGTGTCTCAGCTCGACGAAGCTTTGCGCAAACGCATCCTTGTCGTTACCAGCACCCCGGACGAAGCACCTGAAGTGATCGCCCAAATAGAGTTCTCCAACAACGAAATCCACTGTACCCAGTAAGGCGCACGTACGCGCCTCACTGGTCCGTTGATTTCAATCGTTGCGCAGACGAGAGGTTGTAACTGAGCTAGTCGGAACGGTGGCGGCGGTGCTTGCAGCGATGGGCATGGGGCGTTTTGCGCGAGATCGGGGGATATCTCTGAACGCGATTATCAAGTTAGCGAAGGGATAGCTCTCCCCACAATTAGGCAGTTTCCCGCCGGATTTCAGCCGCATTTCCGCCAGCGCTAATTGATGACTGCACCCCCTTGACTTTCGGTTAGCGCGCCTGTATAATTCAAGCGCGCATCAGTAGAGCGCGAGGAGGGATATTAATGACAGGATTACCGCCGGAGATTGTCGAAGCAGATGCCGCCCTTGCGGCTAGTGAAGGCGAGTTCATAAAGCTTGCTAAGCAACGGGCGCAATTATTGCGTCAGAAGCTTGTGGCACTTGACGAATTACTCGAAGAGCGCCGCAAGATACATGACGAACTCGTGACAGTTGAAGTTCTGTTGGGAGATCGTAATGCGAGTGAGATCTCGTCGAGGTGGGTTGATACGTCGCTCAGGAAGCAACACGTGTCGTCTGGGAACATCGTTCCAGGGGAGTTCGTGAACATGGCCGTGGCTCAGGCTGTTCAAGAGATACTGCGCCGAGAACACGGCGAGATGTTTACTGGCGAGCTGGTGGCAAGGCTGAAGGCTGGCGGACGGACATTGAGTACCAAGACACCTTCTTCTCAAGTCAATGCGTCGATTCGAACGATGCCCGACATCTTCTACATGACGAAGCACAAGAACAAAGCAAAGTGGGGATTGGTCGAATGGAAGGAGACGCATGAAGAAAACTAGGGGATGACACTCTGCAGAAGCTGTCATCCCCCCGTGGGGCCGTCTAGATGGGCTCTAGGCAGAGGGTTTGCCACCCTCTGTTCGCAGAGTTCGATTCTGCGCGGCTCCACCTACAGCGGGGGTGCTAGGTTAGGGGCGCGGCGTTATAACCCATCGCCCGGGGCTTCGATGCCCCCACCTCCATTGCATCTCCATAGTACCCGGAAACATATTGGTAGTCAAGGGGTGCCCTTCATGAATCGCCCTTGTAGTCGTCCTTTTCGAGTTCCACGGCAAGCGCTTCGCGCACTATCTGAGCCGCCGACTTGCCGGATACCGCCGCTGCTTTCTTGAGCTTCTTGTACATGCTGGCGGGTATTGAGTACTGCTTGGAAGTCAACGGGTCGTCTTCATCCATCGGTTTTCGAGCCATTTAGTTCACCACTCTGATTATACTGTTACCCCGCCCATTAGTCAACCCCTTGACAAGGGCATCAATTAATGCTATAATTTATGGTGTAATTAATCCAAGAAGGAGGCAAACATGGGGAATTAGAGGGACACAAACCGCATTTCACACTCCCGGGACTCACCGTGGCAATCTGCCGATACGGCAAGTGCCTTAGTATAGAGACTTCCTGGCAGATCTAACCCCTTCGAGTCATCTATGAGAATGACTCCTCCGCAAAAGGCCCTCCGTGATTTCTAAAGAGTAGCGAAGGAGAAGCTCTGCACGCGGCTGTTTGTCCTCTGTCACGCCTGGAAATGAGCGCGCTGTTGAGGTAGCCTGCTTGCCCAGAGGAATCATGATCGCTGCGATAGCACACTCAATTACGGTGAGACACTAGGATGAAGATCGCTCTCGTAGCCGATACGCACGTTCCCGCGAGCCTGCCGCGGCTTCCCGATCGGCTCCTTGAAAAGCTCGCCGGTGCCGATGCGATCCTTCACGCCGGGGACCTCGTTACACTTGACGTCCTCGAAGAACTTGCGGCGATCGCGCCGACGACCGCTGTCTCCGGGAACATGGACCCTCCGGAAGTGACCCGCAGGCTGAACGATCAAGAGACCCTGAAGCTGGGCGGTCGGACGATCGGACTGAAGCACGGACATCAGCGCCGGTCGCTGCAGAATCGCT
>CAYTTK010000223.1:0-3446 GCA_964440735.1 uncultured Pirellulales bacterium | reverse complement strand
GCAGTGATTAATAACACTTTGAATTTTTGGGGTCAGTTTTGTAAGATATTGTTTAATGTGATTTAGGGGACGTAGTGTAACGGGAGCACGCCGCGGTCGCATCGCGGAAATGAGGGTTCGATTCCCTTCGTCTCCAGTCTTCGTTCGCCGCTCGTCGGCGGACGAAGCGTGTCACGGCGGAGCATTATTATATGCGAAGCCGGACTTCTCAATATTATATAATTGCGGCGAACTACGCCTTGGCAAGCCAGCAATATGAAATTCCATTATGTTTATATAATCCGCAGTCTTACACATGATAAGCGACACTATGTGGGCTCGACCGAAAATATTGAGGAACGCCTGAAGAAGCACAATACTGGACAGTGCGAGCACACATCAAAATTTAGACCGTGGCAGATTGAAACCGCTATAGCGTTTCGGTCGAAAGAAAAGGCCGCTAACTTTGAAAAATATCTCAAGAGCCATTCAGGCCGTGCTTTTGCCAAGAGGCACTTCTAATCATGCCCCCCAACGAATTGAGACACATTTTGTTCTGATTGGAAAGGGATTGTATATGCCGGCAAATATAGCACATATGGTCGTAGCGCATAAGGCGCTCGAACAACTAAAATCAAAACAAGGCAGTGAGGTCGCAGACTTCGCTCAAATAATCGATGATACTTTTAAGGTAAAAAACTGCAGAGCATATATGAACCTCGGCAGCATTGGACCAGACTTGTATTATTATGGCAATATAGCCAGCTCGGTCAAAGATATGCTAACCGAAGGTTTTGTTCAGGCCATTGGCGTGACACCCTGGGCCTACCATCTGCACTCGAACCAAGTTAATATATTTCCACTTAAGCTCGGCGAGATTCTATTCAAGGACGTCATCCATGAAGACGGGCAGTTAACGCTCGAAGCAGACGACATCCGTAAATTAGCTTACATTGCGGGACACCTGACCCACATCGCAGCCGACCAGATTATCCACCCGGTTGTAAACCAGATTGCCAAGCCTTACTATCGCAGCGGCGAGAACCGCAAGAAACACCGTGAGTGTGAGGTTTTTCAGGATTACTTTCTCTACGAAGAGGTGTATCGCGATAAAAGACAGGTCCGGCGGGGAAGACAGAAAGCCACATACAACTTCTTTAAGCAGGATTTCAATAAATGGGTGGACTGCGTGCCGGGATTTACCACCAAAAACACTGAAGACTGGTTTCGTTACTTTTTGCAGCGCGGCTTTGCTGAAACATACGGGACATTTCCGGAGGAAGAGAAAATAGAAGATTCGGTTGATAACCTGCTGCTGACGCTCAGAGCATGCAAGACACTCGGACCCTACAGGAAAGCACAGGAAGAATATGATACGGATGGGCCTGATTCGCTAATGTATCGAGAGTATATAAAGGATGTAAACTACGTCAAATTCTACAAACAGGCTGTCAGATTAGCGGTGATATACATTATTGCGTTATACGAGATTTATGATGTTCTGAAGAAAGGAAAAGATTTCACCGAAAAGCATAAGAAGCGGTTTCGGAGCATTGTTAGCGGAGCAGATTTGGCCTGCCCGTTAGAGAAAAATATTTTCGAGAAGGCCAAAAGCGCACTTGAAGAGAAGAAAAGCATTAAATAGTGGAAGTACCAGAGAGGCCGTAAGAACAGTGCAAGAATTCTTGATTTTGGGTGATAAAAGGCGTAAAGTATTGTTATGGAAACCAGGGTAAAGATAGTTTATCGGCCAGACAGGTCAACAAAACGCAAACAGCCGATATTTACGGCGAAAGTGTCGGCTGGGTTCCCGTCGCCAGCGGCAGACTATGAAGAAGATAAGCTCGATTTAAACAAACACCTTGTAAAAAATCCTGCGGCGACTTTCTTTGTAAGGGTTATGGGCGATTCGATGGTCAAAGCAGGGATTCACGATGGCGACCTCTTGGTCGTTGACCGAAGTATCGAGCCGAGAGATAAAAATGTGGTTATAGCTGCGGTCAACGGTGAACTTACGGTTAAAAGAATCCGCATAAAGAAGAACAAGCTGGCGCTTGAGCCAGAAAACGAAAACTACCAGAGTCAGGAAATCCACGAAGAGATGGAATTTGAGGTCTGGGGGGTGGTGACGAACGTTATACATTCATTATGAAAAGCATATTTGCCCTTGTCGATTGCAATAATTTCTACGTTTCCTGTGAGCGGGTATTTGACCCGAGTTTAGAAGGCAGGCCGGTGGTGGTGCTCTCCAACAACGATGGCTGTGTGGTATCAAGGTCGGAAGAGGCGAAGCGGCTTGGGATTGGGATGGGGGTGGCTTTTTTTAAGATTAAAGAAGAGGCCGATGGATTCGACAAGCTCACCACAGGGAAAAACGCAATAGAGGCGCTTTCATCAAACTACACCCTTTATGCGGATATGTCATGCAGAGTGATGGAGACGCTTTACCACTTTACGCCTGATATTGAGGTTTATTCAATTGATGAGGCGTTTTTAAATCTTGCGGGCCTGGATGATGAGCTGACAGAGTATGGCAGAAAAATCAGAGAGACAGTGAAAAAATGGACAGGGATACCGGTCTCAATCGGTATCGCAGAGACAAAGACGCTGGCAAAGATAGCCAACAGGATTGCCAAGAGGTCAGCCGAGGCAAACGGAGTCTTCGAGTTTAGAGATAAAGCCCACGTAGAAGAGACGCTCGCGCAGACTAAAGTAGAGCACATCTGGGGTGTAGGGATAAAGACGTGCATCAAACTGAAAAGAGCGGGGATAAAAACCGCACTCGACCTTCGGGATGTAGATATAGAGTGGGTGAGGCAGCGTTTCGGCGTTGTCGGCGTGAGAACTGTTTATGAATTGCGAGGGGTGTGCTGCTATGAGTTAGAGGAAGAACCGCCCACGAAAAAGAGTATTACCGTATCGCGAATATTCGGCAGAAAGGTAGAAACAATCGAGGAGCTCAAAGAGGCGGTGGCCAGTTATGTCGCAAGAGCGGGCGAGAAACTCCGCGAGGAAAAGACAGCAGCAGGGGCAATGACGGTTTATGTGATGACCAGCCGATTTGTCGATAAGAGCAAAAGATACTTCAATTCACATACGGTGAGCTTTCCAACCGCCACGAGCTATACGCCGGAGCTAATCGACTACGCAATGAAGTGCGTGGAAAGATTATATCGAAAAGGATTTTTATACAATAAAGCAGGTGTCATTCTCGGCGAGCTCGTGCCACAGAGCAGAGCTCAGGGTAACATGTTCGATGAAATCAACAGGCAGAAAACAGGCAAATTGATGCGGGCGGTTGATGCTGTTAATGCGAGGTTACCCAATGCACCATTGATATGGGCGGCAGAAGGGATAAATCAGCCCTGGCGGACAAAATTTACCAGGCGATCCAAAAGATACACCACGCATTGGGATGAATTGGCAGAGGTGGAATAGCTCAAAGAGGAATATTCAATAACGAATAT
>CAYTTK010000222.1:0-3448 GCA_964440735.1 uncultured Pirellulales bacterium | reverse complement strand
GCCTGTCCCACTTCAAGGTGAACGCATCGTTCCAGCAGTAGCACGGGTCGGCATCAAGCAAAGCATCGCTTGCCGGCGAAAGAAGCGCTGGACCTGCCTTGGCATAGCAGTCCTCGTAGGTCCACAGGCGCCCAAGCGTAGCGATGTAGCGGGGATCCTCTTCAACTACAGTGCCGTTGTAGTAACGGGCATCATCAATAGCCCACAGCTTGCTGTTGGTATCCGGGCTAAGGCAGCCGCATATCTTCAAGCTGGAAGGCTCAACCGTGAACGCTCCACGATACTCGTTCACCTCCTCAATCAGGTAATCCCACAGTGCCTCGCCGCAGGCTACCTCCTCGGCGGGATTGAGACAGCGAGCCACACCGGTGACATTGCGGTCCGCATCATAGAAGGTGGCGTAGAGAACGCCGCCGGTGGTGGCATCGGTCTCGGGATTGCCCTCGGCATCGCTGAGGACTATGCCGTAGTAGCCAACTTGAGCCTCACCACACTCGTCGAGGCCAAGCTGAGCCTCATATGGCGTAGCAGTACCGAGGCATTCACCGAGGTCTTCAAACGCAGTGCTCTCGCCAATGACCCAGCGGTAAATGCCGTTATCGTCGTTGTTGACCGGAATGTCGTAGCCGCAGCCAGTATCGACATAGCTCACCCCAGCATAAATGACGCTGTTGGTATCGAAGTAGCTGTCAAAGGCAACATGCACTCGTCCGTCGCCGATGTCATCCAGCTCGGTGAAGCTGGCCTCACCATCAAGGAAGGTCTCCAGGTCATCGTCGGAGTAAGCCACCTTACCGTCGGCACCGCCAACGAGGACATTCCCCTCGCCAAGCACGGCAATGGTATGACCTTGGTCAACCTTGCTGTCCATCGTGCTGCTCCACGAAGCAGCAAAGCCGTGGTCATCGGACACTGCCACGCTAGCATCGAAGCCCAGGGCATAGATGGTAGCCTCGTCCTGCACAGCCAGGTCGGATATCTCGTCAACGGTCGAGCTTCCTGTTTCCCAGCAGCCCAGACCTTTGTTGCCATCGTAGTAAACGGTGTCGCTGCCGCGGTCAACGAAATAAACGGTTTCTATCTCTCCCGTCTCCTCGGGAGCCAGCCTGATAAGTCCAATTTGGGGAGTATCGTCACCGTTAACCTCCGTGTTATTTGTAAGCTCCCAGTTCCACACCCGGAACCACGTGTCGCTGTAGCCTCGGGCGTAAATACTCTCCTCAGCAAGATTCTTCGACTTGTAGAAAATGCTGTCACATTCACCACATACCCAGGGATAACCCCAGGCCAACTCATTGCGCTCTCCAGGTAGATCACGGTTAACACTGGCGAGATAGGTGGTGTTGCAGTCGGGCGACTGGGCAACATCGGTAAGGTAATCCATATCGGTATCAATTAACCCGATCTGGCTAAAGGTATCGCCCTCATCGAAGCTCACTGAAAAGGCGCCTTCATCATACTTATCATACTTATGTATATTGCCTGGCATGCCCGGCTGCTTTGGTTTCATGCCTATCGTGAGTGCTGTGACGATGCAATAAACCTTGGTGCCACCGGGCGGGGCAATAATAGACAAAGCAGCGCCGTGTCCGGTGGGCGGCTTGCACGCTGGCTTCCACACCTGGCAGCAAATATCCATATCCGCGATGCCATCGTTGCGGTAAACCTGCACACCCTCGCAGTCCCCGGTTGGAAGAAAAAGGCCCTGCAATGGACTTGTAAGAATATCTGTGACATGACCATTACCCAGCACCCCGGCAACAGCCTTACCTTCGTCTATCATTCCAAAGTAGAACACCATCCCCAGCCAGGGACGCCCTGGGACTTGCTGCGTAACGAGCTCAGCATTGCCATTGACCACGCGGTAAATAGTGCCTACGGTATGCTGGTCGCTACCTACAGCGGTGTTTAAAGCTACCCAGGCTATTCTCAAATTCCTGTCCCGGCCATCATAGTCAAGCGGCAGTCCTATCCCTGCCGATGAACCTTTGACGGTCCACCAGGGAACTGGGTCGGTGCTTAACAGCGCTGCCTCGCCGCGCGAAGCCGCCTCGTTCCAGTTGATATTACTCCCGCTCCACGTTCCAGTCTGGAAATAGGATTGATTGCCAGTGTGAGGAAAACAATCGACGTGGAGACCAGCCACATCGACTTTAGTGTTATGAGTAACAGCCACAATAGTACTGTCATCGGTGAACATACCCGAGAAATACACCCAGGTAACTGCGGTACAGTTAAGCCAGCCAGGCTTGCCGGTGACGGCATCCTCCCACCCACCGACAAGACCGCCGGTCTGAAAGCGATAGACGCGGCCTTGCTCATCATTACTTTTTGGCTGTCCCGGGTCCCTAACGCTGTGGTCAGGGTCATAAACGCCGCATATGGCGATGTTGCGCACTCCATCAATCTCGGGGGCAATGTTTATGCCGTAAATATCGGTAATCTCAGTGCCTGCCGAGCTATCCTGTATGGGATAAGGCAGGAGCTCGAAGTTTTCACCGCCGTCCTCGGTAACGAGCACCACCTGCTGCCAGTTATTTGGGTCGGTGATATCGCCCAGGTAGGCGCCAATGGCGATGAATGTGGAATCGTCCAGGGCCGCGGTATTGAAGTTGAACCAGGCAACCATTTCGTTCCAGGGAATCGTCTCATCAGAGCCGTAAACTTCGTCGCAAATTTCCTTCATGACGTTCTCGGTTATGTCATCCCAGGTAGCTCCACCATCCACAGTCTTCCACAATCGGTTCGTTTCCTCGGTGGGATTTATGTGCCCATCGCCGTTTTCATCCACCCACATCGTCCCGATAACATAGATGATCTGCCCAGTAGCGCCCAGGGCAGGTACGTAGAGGTCGACCCCTGGAGCAATATTCCAATCATCCATATTGGGGGTGTCCACTTTGTCCCACTCGGCATTCACCTCAGCGGCGCTAACTGGCGGAGCGCTAGCTGGCGTCAGAAGCAGGCCGAAAGTCATTACCACCGCAATGACGGCGTAAAATAGTCTTCCAGTCCACCCTTTTATTCTTTTGTCCATCTAAAATCCCTCCTTTTCATCTTTGCTGTCGATTATTCATTCTAATTATTTGACCAAGATTATCAACCTCCATCAAGAATAGCAATATATGATATAGAAATTCATAAGTCAATAGGCAACCCTTGAGATTGCTTCGTCGCTACCGCTTCTCGCAATGACAAGGAGGGGCATTGTCAACCCTTTCGCTGTCATTGCGCGCCCCTTTTCTACTGTCATTGCGGTGAGCCGAAGCCCCGAGCGTAGCGAAGGGGGAAGCGCGGCAATCCCGGAAAAGCAAAATTCAAAATACTAAATCCGCAATACTAAATAATGTAAAAGAGCAGTCAGTAATCAGCAGTCAGTAATCAGCAGTCAGTAATCAGCGGTCAGCAGTCAGCGGCTAGCCAATGACTGAAGGCTGATAACCGATAG
>CAYTTK010000221.1:0-3466 GCA_964440735.1 uncultured Pirellulales bacterium | reverse complement strand
GTCACGACGCTATCAAGACCACCTTTGGATCTTTGTTCGAACAAGTTGATAAGTATTATCCAGCTTTCCAAAAGCTGGTCTGGGCAGATCTTTCCCCTGAGGAAGCCTTTGATTCTGTGAAGTTGGATAAGGAAGACTGATTAAGGGGTCAGCAGCTTCCTGGCCATCCAGTGGCTGGTTGGGGGGCTCCTGTCAGGTGGCATCACGCGTCAAAGCTACGGAGCATTTTCCCCTTCGGTACAGATGCAGCAGCAAGGCAGTAATACCGATTTGGCCTGAGATGAGAAATCGAGACCTATTGCCCGATGCTTTGTGCTAGAGCATCTAGCTGAGCAAACCAAAGCTGGCAATCCAACCTGTGGTCATTTCGGTCGTGGCAGAATAGAACTATTGCTGACATTAAAGCTCCAGCATTCACTGGCCATATTCGTGAGGTTTTCGTGTCTATTCCCCATATTTCCACTCCCTCGCCTCCAAAATTAGGAAGCGCAATTTCATAGGTATCTGTCTTTTCGATGTATTTGGCTTGTGCGAGTGGTAGAGTGGATGACCACCACAGTACAATGTCCTCGGGACATTCAGGAAGCGTTTGCTCTCTAGCTACATCGATGAAGGCGAATATTACATCATCCTCCGTGTAGTCGGCTGTGGTTGCGCAAGATGGCATTACCGTTGCAGCCATTAGTAAGAACAGCAACAGTACCTGCGTCTTCGCTGTGCAGAACCTTAACCCTGTCCACCTGTGGGATTCAGCCTTCAACATCTTCAACTCCCACCTAATTTGTGACGGTTTCTCGACACCCCTAGGTCTTATCTGAGCAGATACCTAAGAACGGAAACTCGCTTTGTCCGTCCTTCAAGAACTGGGCGGCTAACCCAGCGTGTCTTGAGAACTTCCCGATATTTGGTAACGTCTTTGTACACCGTCCTATACCTGGTTGTTGGTATGTAGACCCAACGGTCTTTACTCCACACGTAACCGCCTGTTGTATATGGCTCCTTGACTTCCTCCAGAACTGTATATGGCTCAATTGTGGTATATGTTTCGAGGACTTCCTTTTGGACTGTGACCACATACCGCATATTTACCAGTGGGACGAAACAGAACACAACTACAAGCAATATTGGGATAACCAGCTTTGCCTTATTGCTCTTTATGCTGGGCAACCTCATAACCTCTTTCCTCGGCAATATAAGGGAAGTATTGACCCAAAGCCTCAGTGAACTCTCTATCCGCCGTAAGTCTCTCCTCCCTCTTCGCTTCCTTTTGTATCATTCGCTCCCTGGCGTTGTCAAGAGGGACTCTAGTCCTATCTGGTAGCTCCAAGCCAGCTAATTCCTGACTTTGAGTAACGGTTTGAGAATCCTCTGTGTTAAGCAAATGTTGACCTGGCATATAGTCCTTCTAGTTTAGGCTGGTCAGAGGTATAATTGACCTAAGGGGCGGTTCGGATCGGAACTGGGCTAAATACGGGGACATCCTCATGGAACAGAAGCCTAAGTCCATCAAGTTAGTTGATTTTAAGGAAGAATTACTCCCATCTGGGAGGAAGTTCTTGCATTGCATCTTTGAAAATAAATACGGTTCACGCTTTTATTATTCTTGGACAGCGCCATGGAGGGACAAAGAAGGAGAGCATGGAGTAGAGCGACTATTCTTTACGGCACTCGAAATCGAAGAGTGGAATGACCCTGAAGGTGCGTGGTCTGCGGAGCTTAGGAAGGCGTCCAAAGAACTGTCTTCTTTAGAAGAGATGAAGCTACCAGTCAAAATTCAGATGGGTATGGCAACAGAACATATTAAGGAAAATGAAGTTGGCAAGCCCGTAGAATATTCGGTGGTACAGGTTAGTATCATAGAGGATGAACAACCCTGTAAATCTCGCAAGCAAGGTGATGACCAGTACATATCGATTGGTGAAGTAAATATGGCTTGGGACTCATTGAAAAAAGAGCTATTCGCCATCAGAGAAGCAAAGTTGCTGTCAAAAGACATAAAAGACCGTGTGATTCACCACTACGACCCATATATGCCTGATGAAGTAATCGGCATCGATTTTTGGGTTTGGGTGGAGAAAGCACCAGATAAGACTCAATACCAAGTCATTAGTAGGAAAATCGCTTCTTGCATCCGCCGTTTCATCCGAAGTCGGTTGTCTGAATATAATGCACTAAAGAAGGGTTTTGAAGAACAAGGGTGAGATAGGCCAGCCAGCGGATTTGGAGGGAATAAGAGATGAAGGATGGCGAATCACAAGACGCCAGTGAGAAACTAGCCCAGTCTGTAGCAGAGCAATTGGATGCTGACATACCGAAAGACGACATAGTGAAGGGATTGTCACAGGGAGGCTTATCTCCTCTTGAAGCTCGGCAATTCGTTGAATATGTGGACATTATGCGGTATGAAGCCAAGAGGCAAGCTGGCACAAAAGACCTACTATGGGGAGTCGGTCTCACCCTTGTCGCGGCTGCGATAACATGGGGAACATGGGCAGCTGCCGAAGCGGGCGGGACTTATTGGTTCATGTGGGGTTTAGTGGCTTACGGTATGTTTCGCATAATACGAGGCATTTATAGGAAGGTAACGACCGCAACTGATGCGGGAGGGCGTTTATGGTGGGTCTTTGGTGGGGTGATTCTAATTGGTGGCATTGTAGGAGGTGGTGTAGCTACTGCCAACATGATGACTACTGCACCTCAATTGACGCCGCCCAGCGAGTCCTTTGTAATCTTAGATGACAACACATTTTGGGAAAATGAGCTTCTAAGTACTTTAAGTGTTAGTGGCGTTATTACCAACACACACAGTCAGTGGTCAATTAACAATGTGGAGGTTGAAGTAGAGGCAATAGATGATGCAGGCAATGTAATGAGTACATACACCGTACAGGTTATACCTAGCATTATACCGCCAGGCGGAAAGGGATTGTACTCCAAGAAGCTACAACTGCCCTATTCTTGTGTGGAGGCACGCTCTGCAGTAGTCTGGCAATGGGTGCCACCTTAGATGCCAATAGCCACCCTGACACCAGTGGCCATGGCTGCTGGGGTGCTGCGGCTACCTTGAAGCTAGGGTTCGATAAAGCCTCAGACTGTCCTCAAAGTTCACCGACCTCAGATATCCCCATGATAATTTTGCGAGAGCGGAGTTAGAAACAAACCTGTATCTCATAATCCCTTCACCCGTATGGCTAGCTTCCACATAGTTGGATGTTAACATTCCTGAGTAGAAATCATGTAGCCAAAGCTGGGAGTTAACTCCATAACGGAGGCTCCATAGGGGACAAAGGCTATCAGGTTAGCACAGCTTTGTAGTGCAGCAAACAATCCTCAAAGGTGATGCTTCTGGTATATCTCAGTACCATGCTCAAATCTTCCCAGCCTCCAAGATGCATAATATCCAGAGTGCTTAATCCCTTCCTATGCAGGTTGCAGGCAAATCCCCTTCGGAAGCTGTGAGCATTAC
>CAYTTK010000220.1:0-3468 GCA_964440735.1 uncultured Pirellulales bacterium | reverse complement strand
AAAAAGAGCGCGGACGATATCTGATGCTAATAGATTCTCTGCGGTAATAGATCTATTTGAAAAGCCTTATTGTGCTGCAAAATCAGAACATGATTTAATAAATGCTATTTTTAAAATAACTAAAATAATGCGAGGAGAAAATATCTAGAATGATTAATAATAATGGTTTACCTAGATTACCTCATCCGAATTATGAGTATATGACTAAAACAGAAGATGCTTTAAGAGTTATAGAAAAGATTGAGAGATACCCAATAATAGAAGTAGATACTGAGACCACTGGCTTTGATCCACTTGTGGACAAGGTTGTGTTATTGCAGTTAGGCATTATAGGCAAATCTTTTGTTTTTGATGTTAGGGATGGCAATGTAAATCCGATAATTTTTAAGCCGGTGCTGGAAAGTAATAAGCATCTTAAAATACTTCAGAATGCAATATTTGACTATAAAATGCTAAAAGCCAATTTTGGAATTGAAATGGTTAAAATGTATTGTACGATGTTAGCCGAAGAATTATCGTATCTTGGTTTAAATCCTAAAAAGGGTTTGCAATATCTTGTATCGAAGTATTTGAAATTATATATGTCTAAGGATATGGCGCCAACTTTCAAAAATCATAATCAAGAATTTCAAGAGTACCAACTGCGATATGCTGCCAATGATGTGAGTGTGCTGAGAGATATTTATAACTTGCAATTAACTAAGTTAAGGCAAGAAGGTTTATTAAGAGCAGCTAAATTGGAATTTGAGTTCATCAAACCACTTGCAGAAATGGAATTGAATGGTATTACCTTGGATGTTGATAAATGGCGTATAATTATTGATGAGATGACCGGTGAAAGAAATTTGCTGCATAAGAAAGTTTCTGGCATCTTAAATGAGACAATCGAGCAAACTACTTTATTCGGTGTATCCTTGCTTAATCTCGATAGCCCTGCCCAGATTGTTAAAAGTCTAAACAGTTTAGGTATACCTCTTGAAAGTACTGATGTAAAACATCTTGTGAGGTATAAAGATCATCCAGCGGTTGAGGCACTTTTGGATTATAGAAAATATGAAAAATTTGTAACCACTTATGGCGAACCAATGATAAATAGAATTCATTCCAAAAGTGGTAGATTACATACTGATTTTAAGCAGATGGTATCAACTGGTAGACTAAGCTCTTCTAATCCAAATCTTCAGAATATTCCAAAAGAGCAGAAATATAGGGCATGTTTTGTTGCTAGACCAGGATATAAACTCGTAACAGATGATATGTCACAAGCGGAATTAAGAATATTGGCGGATTATTCAAGAGATCCAGCATTTTTAGAGGTATATGCTACTGGACAAGATTTACATATAAGAACTGCGTGTGATGTATTTGGTGTAACTCCAGAAGAAATAGAGAGGGATAAAAAACTACCTGATGATGATCCTAATAAAAAGGATTATAGAAATAAAACTAAAAGTTTGAATTTTGGGTTATGCTATGGATTGACAAAAGTAGGTTTAGCTAGGAGGATAGGAGTATCTGAGGATGCTGCACAAACACTTATTGATAGATATTTTGCTAAATATAGAAAGGTTAAAGAATATCTTGATAGAAGTGGTAGAGATGCTGTAATTAATCGTTATAGTACAACTATCAGTGGTAGAAAAAGATTTTATAAATTACCGGATCCATCAGATCCAAATTTTCATAGAATGCGGGGGTCGGTAGAAAGAGCTGGTAAGAATACCCCAATCCAAGGGTCAAATGCTGACACTATAAAGCAAGCCATGATTTATGTTATTGATAGGATTAAAAATTATGACGCGAAACTTTTATTAACGGTTCATGATGAAATTATTGTAGAGGTCAAGGAAGATCAAGCGGAAGAAGTTGCACCAATAGTCTCTCAATCTCTGGTTGATGGTTTTGCTGAATTTTTTCATACGGTAAAAATGGAAGCAGATACTCTTGTAGGAGATTGTTGGTTGAAAGGATAAGATTATGGAAATAAAAATAAAAAAATTATGTAAAGATGCTAAAATACCGATTTATGCTACGTCTGGCTCCGCTTGTTTTGATTTGTTTACTGTAGAAGATTATATTATTTATGTAGGGCAGGTTAAAATTATAAGATCTGGTTTAGCTTTTGAAATACCAGATGGTTGGGAAATGCAAATAAGATCACGCAGCGGTTTAGCATGTAAGCAAGAGTTAATAATACTTAATCAGCCTGTCACGATAGACTGTGATTATCGGGGAGAGGTTTTAACCTGTATAAAAAATATTGGTAATAAAACGGTTTTACTTAAAAAGGCTGACAGGTTTGCTCAAGCGTGTTTAAAAAAAGTTTATAATGTGGAATTTGAAGAGGTAAGTGACTTAACCAAAACTGGGCGAAATAACGGTGGGTTTGGTTCCACTGGTAAATAATAGGGAGAAAACAAAAAAAATGAATGTAGTAAATTTATCTGATAACGCTTTAAATATTGCAATAGACAGATATTTTATGGGCGGCGAGGATTGGGAAAAATGTTGTAGAAGGGTAGGCACTGTAATAAGCAGCGCTGAAAATAGTAAAGCGCCTCTTTATGCTGAAAAATTTGGTGAAATAATATATAATATGGAATTTTTGCCTGGTGGCAGGATATTAAGAAATGCTGGAAGACAGAGTGGATCTTTGTTTAATTGTTATCATTTACCAATAGGTGATTCAAGGATAGAAATAGGACAATTTTATAGAGACTCCTTTATTTTATGGGGAGAGGGTGGCGGCATAGGTGTGAATATGAGCTCCTTGCGACCAGATGGCGACCCAATAAAAGGGGTTGGTGGCGAGTCTTCTGGCCCTGTTAGCTTTTTAATAGCATCTGATGCAATAGCTGATACTGTGAAAAGTGGGGGTTCTAGAAGAGCGGCTGCTTTAGCAGGTATGATAGTGTCGCATCCTGACATAATAAAATTTATTGATGCTAAATTGGTCGATGGTATATTAAAGCAATACAATATCTCTGTTGCGGTGACTGATGATTTTTTAGAAGCAGTAGAATCTAACGACGATTGGGAATTTAAATTTTCTCACAAGACATACGGTAAAACTAAAGCCAGGTCTATATGGAATAAAATAATAGAAAATATGGTTAATTGTGCTGAGCCTGGTTTATTAAATTGGACTAATGTAATCAAAAACAATTCATATTATTATGATCCTGTAACTGGAACAAATCCTTGTGGAGAGGCAGTTTTAGCGCCTTATGACGTTTGTGATTTAGGCTCGCTAGTTTTGCCTAAGTTTATTACTGGTACGGTTAATACTAATTGGAAGAAGCTTGGAGAAGTAACTAAGTTAGCGGTAAGATTTTTAGATAATGTAATTGATATTAATAAATATACACTAAGAGAGATTGATATAAAAGCCCATAATTCTAGGCGTATAGGATTGGGAGTAATGGGGTTGGCCGAATATTTATTTGCTAAGGGCTTAAAATATGGTTC
>CAYTTK010000219.1:0-3513 GCA_964440735.1 uncultured Pirellulales bacterium | reverse complement strand
CCTTGCGGGGCATTATAACCTCGCGTCGAGTGTCCGTCATTCGTAGAGCACCTCAGACACGGATTGGCACTGTTTATTTTTAGCCACAGTCCTTGTGACTCCTTACGGAGAGAGCACATCCGTGCTTCGCTCCTTATAAGCTACGCAGGACAAGGAGAACACAGCCGGTCGTCTTCGTCCGAAGCTCTTATCGAAACGAGTTTTTGCTAAAGCTTCGTCCTCAGCCAACAGGCCATCTTTGATGACCTCATAAGATTATGCGGCTGGCTTGAATGGTTTGTATTTTGTGAAGCCCTTCGACAAGCTCAGGATACGGAGTTTTGGATTGACGGATTAAGATCCTTCGATTAGACTCAGGACTCCGCTACGCTACGGTTTTGGGTATTATTAATCGCGGATTTCACAGATTTACGCGGATTTTGTTTTGACCATAATTGCGAGCTTGGGGAGAATTTCTGTTGAAAAATTGGGCTAGCGGTGATATGATATAAAGGTGAGATGTTAATGATTGAAAATTATTACCGAACCAGCGGTCACATTTGGGAGCCGCTAAGCCAAGTAAGTTAGGCGTATATGTAAGATGACCGTTTATGCAAATCCTCCGATATGTGAGATTCGCACGCATGACAGTCTGCGTCTTGGTTACCTTTATATAGACAACGAACGAATTGTCGTTCTGCTTAATACTTTGCAAGAAGGCGCAGATCTTGGGCCTTTAAAGCCAGTTCGTGAACACCACATTCTCCCAGAGGCAAATATTACGGTAATACCTCGTAAAGATATAGCAAAAATTACTGTTTATGACTAACATATTCCATAATAGGGAGTACCGCGTCGTTGTTCCTGGCAAAGCAGAGTCATTTCGTATGGCTTCTGCCAGAGGGTATAAGGAAAAAGTAAGAAAGATAGCCTCTAATGTATTCACAAAAGCAATTCCACATAAAAAGGTTGAAATGCGAATCAACTATTTTCACCCCAAGGAACGACGTATGGATATGGACAATGTCGCTAAATGCATAATGGATGCGCTGACTGGGATTGCATACGAAGATGATCGGCAAGTTTCTTTGCAACAATCATCTTCACATTTCTTGAAGAAGACTTTTCGAATAGACAACGAACCGGTCGACATAGTCAAGCCACTTGAACAATTCAATGAGTATGTAATCGTACGGATACGTGAAGTTGATCAAGATAAAGGTAAATGAACCGAACCAGCGGTTGCAATTGGACGCAGCATCGCTAAACTGTACTTATTAGGATGAAAAATTATGGATGTGATATCTATCTTAAACGGGGTTAAGAACAAGGTTCTTGATGCCAAGAACTACGAACTCCTAAAACATGCGTATGCTCTCCAAAACGAGAACATGGAACAGTTGAAGAGCAACAACGAAGCCATCAAAGAGAACCATCAGCTTCTGCAGAAGAAAGTGAACCACCTGGAAGAGGAGAATAAGTCACTCAGACAGAGTGTGGCCGAACTTAGTCAAAAAGTATCCCAGCTCGACCGTGATGGTGTTTTTTCAGGGCTATCAGAGGTGGCACTTGCTATACTAGATCTCTATCGCCAGCGTGATACAACTGGTCTATGGAAGGAATCTGAGATCATTCCAGCCCTGCATTTTGGCAAGATTCAAATCGCATCTGGAATTGATGAACTGAAGAAGGCGAAAATGATTGATCCGTCATCAGGAAGCCCCGATGGCGACATGAAATATTCACTCACTGAGCAAGGCAAGAAGTACCTTGCAGAGAATAGATAGTATAAATTAGGTTCGGTTTCCTAACATTTTGCTTGACTCGGACCGCCTAATGACGGCCGGTGAGGTTGACGTTATGCAGGAACCATATAAACAATAGTTAAAGCAAAAATAATAAAAATGAATGAAAATAAAACTTTTACAAAACGGGTCACAGAAGAATGGGAAGACTTTTGGTCTGCAAAATTCAAAATAAAAATTATTGTTGTTCTTTTGTTTGTTGGACTCGTTTGGATTTCATATAACGAATTGTTTCGAATTCCTTCCATCAAAGAAAAAGTTGCTAATTTAGAGGGTGAAAACGGAAAAAAAGCATCGGAAATTCAAAGGTTAGAAACACTCCTTGTTCCTTTCAAAACGATTGCCCTAGAGAAATATAATGGGTCAGAACAAGAAGCACTTCAAAAACTTGCGAAAGAACTATCAGAGTTAAAAAATAAGGCAGATAAAATAGAAGAACGGTTGGCTCCTCGATCGCTATCACAAGGACAGATGCTAAAATTGGCTGAACAAATCAAAAGACACAAAAATATTATCGCTCGCCTTGAGTACGTTATATCGGATTCTGAAGTCAAATCTTTTGCGGAGCAGTTAAAAGCAGCACTACGATCAGGTGGTTGGATTTTTCCTGAAAACGATACTGCCGTACTTAACCCGTCTTTTCCAGCGGGGATAAATTTATATGCAAGAAATGTGACCACCGAAGTGTTAAAATCTCTGAGCTTAATCTTGCAGGAGTTTGGCTTTACCGCAAAAATAGGAAAAGAAGAAAATTTGCCAGAAAACGTTATACTTATTCGAATTGGGAAAAAATAATTGTCTAACCATTCGCTTGAGTCGGACGGCGTGGAACACGGCTGGTGAGCTTGATGTTATGCGGAAACCGTATAAAAAATAGTTAGAAAACTAAAACAATAAAAAAAAGGAGTTTTTTAATGACTATTTGGGAACAATATAATTTAGAAGAAAGGATTTTGAATATTTTAAATGTCCGTTATTCACATGATCCGGAGCATCATTTTGGAAGACCATTTTTAACCCCATACCAAATAGCTATAAGTTTTCGGGAACAATATCAAGCCGACTTTGATGCTATAGGTATGCCAATAGGTGGTATAGACACAGGGCAGCATAATTCATTTTCTCAATATATTGCGAGAGAGTTATCAAGAAGAATAAGGAATGGCAGAATTAGCAATATTGAAGGTAGTTTTTTATCAGACAATCATATTGTAGAACTTATTTTTAATGATAGCGGCCATGAACTTCGGTCTTCTTCAATTAATAATTTTGACCTTTCAATGTTTAGAAGGATAGATTAAGTTTTGAATAATAGGGACGGAAATTTATTAATGGATGGGGACAGTGCGCAGAAACCTTTGACCGTTCCGAATCGCGGTCTTTCAAACTAAGGTATAATAAAGAATGAATTTTGGGGTAACACAGAAGAAGCAGGATGAACTTGAGGCAAGAATGGCAGCCCTGGGGGTGCGTGAAGCGGACATAGAAGAAAAATATATTCGTTCATCAGGGCCTGGCGGACAAAAGGTAAATAAAACCGCCAGCTGCGTTTATCTGAAGCACATCCAGAGCGGGCTGGAAGTCAAGATGCAGCGGGAACGGTCGCAGGGGCTGAATCGGTATTATGCACGAAAGCGATTGTGTGAGCTGGTCGAACAGGAGAAATTGGGCTCCAAGAGTCCTGCGGCATTAAAGGCCGAGAAGATTCGCAAACAGAAACAGCGCCGCA
>CAYTTK010000218.1:0-3541 GCA_964440735.1 uncultured Pirellulales bacterium | reverse complement strand
ACGTTGTATATGCGATTCTGATACTTGAGTATCAGCCGCTCCATCGCCGCAGAATTGCCCTGCCGGAACTGCTGAACCAATATAGTATCGTCAATACTGATATTTGCTGTCTCTGGCAGCACGTTTTTCTCCTGTTTTGACTGATTTAATCCCAAATAGTTCCGATAAAAAATTAACAAAAAGCCAACTCAATCTTACAATATCATCGCAGATTTACACCTTTTGGTCAAAGATTTTTCCTCCTTCTATGATAAAGATTACTGGATGAAATTCGACAATAGTGTGGAAAATATTAAGTAGAAAATCATTTTGTGTGCTTTAGGTTAAACTCAGCGGAAAGACGTCTGCCATCAGGACACAGGCAGGTAGCTTGCAGGATATAGGTTTTGTCACTATCTGCGTCGAAAGGTAAATAGAATTCGTAAGCCCTTAAAAAGTCCCGCCAGTATTTGTTATTTTCAACCGCATTGGTCAAATCGATATCAGGCCAGATAGCAACTCTCCTTCCCATCGGCTCAGCCGAACGCTGAACATATTCATACAGCTCAAAACGAAATACACCCGGTGCCTTTATTTGAGAGCCAAAGGAATCAAGCAAGCTAACATAAAGTTTTACCTGTGACTGCCTTTCAGCATCGCCAACGTTAACGAATTCGGTCAGCGGCAGGATATGGACTTTCGCCGGGGCATAAATTGCTCTTTGCGTCGGCTCTATAACTGGCTGCGGTGGCTCGCAACCTGCCTGGGCCAAAAGAAGTAAGAACGAAAATATACAAGATAGAATTGTTTCTGATTTCATAAGTTTATAAATCCTCATCAAGCATATGGCCGAGATGATATTTTTTCGCCCGCAAATAGTCAACATTGTGCTTGGTCGGCTCAGCCCTTAGTGGTATCTGCTCATCTATCGTTATACCATAAACCTCAAGCCGGCTTATCTTCTTTGGATTATTGGTCAGTATCCGTATTTTTGTAAGGCCTAAATCGCGACATATTTGGGCACCGATTCCATAATCCCGCTTGTCAGCCATAAACCCGAGCTTGATATTGGCCTGGACGGTATCGAGACCCTGCTCCTGGAGTTTATAAGCCCGCAGTTTGTTGGTCAGGCCGATGCCTCTCCCCTCCTGCCGCAGATAAATCAATGCGCCTTTGCCGACCTGTTCAATCATTTTCATTGCGGTTATCAATTGATAGCCACATTCACACCTTTGCGAATGAAATAAATCGCCTGTCATACATTCCGAATGAACCCTTACCAGAACCGGCTCAGAGTGTTCGATTGGTTTGCCGTTATCGTCAAGCTCGCCGACATTACCTTTGCACAGTGCCAGATGCGGCTCGGAGGAAGTTATGCTCTCGTAGCCGATTAGTTTGAACTCACCGTAGTCGGTAGGTAAATTGACGCACTCAAGGCGTTTTATCTGGCTCTCATGCTGAAGACGATATTCTATCAGCTTGGCGATTGAGGTGATTTTAAGATTGTTTTTTTTGCAGAATTCAAGAAGCTGCGGCACCCGTGCCATCGAGCCATCTTCATTCATAATCTCACAGATAACGCCGGCCGGCTTTAGCCCCGCCAGACGCATTAAATCAACAGCTCCTTCGGTCTGGCCGGCCCGAACCAATACGCCCCCTTTGCGAGCTCGTAGTGGAAATATATGACCCGGTCGTGCAAGGTTGCCGGGTTTTGCATCGTCGTTGATAGCAGTTTGAATCGTCCTTGCTCTGTCAGCAGCGCTGATGCCTGTGGTTATGCCCTCAACAGCATCGATACTTACCGTAAAAGCCGTCCCGAAGCGGGCGGTATTATCTATTGTCTGTAGATACAAACCGAGCGAATCGCATTTCTCGGCAGTAAGCGGCAAACAAATAAGGCCACGACCGTCTTTGGCCATAAAGTTAATGATTTCCGGCGTGACCTTCTCGGCAGCGCAAATCAGGTCACCTTCGTTCTCACGGTCTTCGTCATCCACGAGGACAATCAATTTGCCCTTACGAAGCTCTGTCAAAACTTCCGGAATTTTACTAAATCGAGCTGCCATCTCTTATATCTTACATTCTGCTTTGCTGAATACCTATCTACTACTACTATTTGCCGAATCCTGTTCGAACTTTTCAACATATTGACTTCCCAGCCGGATGTAAATAAGTGTAGCGATAATAGCGGTTCCGGCTGCAGACCACCAGAGCGTTCGTAAAAACCATATCCATCCCGGCAAAATCCTTGAAACCTCAGGGGCAATCAGTATTGCTGCCACCATTGATAACTGCAGGGCATTGGCAACCTTGCCGATTAACGCAGGGGCAATATAGACCTGCGAAGTGATAAAATAAACTACAAGAAAACCAATTAGTATAAACAGGTCTTTGCCGATTATTAAAACCACTACCGTTGGCGGAAGAAGAAAACCTTCAATATGGCTTCGCTGGGATGTTAGTAACAGACACGCAGAGGTGATAAGCAATTTGTCAGCAACCGGGTCAAGAAATGCACCGAGCTTGGTAGTCAATTTTTTTGCGCGGGCTAAATAACCGTCAACACCGTCACTGATTGCCATAAATAAATATATGACAGTTGCAATATGTCGCATTGTAGTGCCAAGCTCAGGGTCATTTATCTTAAGCATGCAGCTAACAAACGGTACTATCAGCAGTATCCTTAGAATCGTAAACCGATTGACCCAATTCAGCTTCACAACAACATCCTCTGTTATTCTTAGCGAAGGGAAGAATCAACTGCTAAATATATCAGCTGCCTAACCGGTAATAATAGCAGTATTTCCCTGCAATTCCACAATCCAGCATATTAAATCATTGGGCCAAATTTAGCAATAGATTATTGCTTGATAAAAGAAAGAGCCATTGTATAATTCAGATATTATCGCGAAGGGCAAAAAATGGCAGTATTGAATGTTAATATTGACCACATTGCAACGGTAAGGCAGGCCCGGCTGACCGATGAGCCGGACCCCGTCTGGGCTGCGGTCGAGTGTGAACTGGCAGGTGCAAATGGAATCACTATCCACCTGCGCCAGGATAGACGGCATATAAACGACCGTGATGTCCAGTTGCTAAAGGAAACGGTCGCCTGCAAACTAAATCTCGAAATGTGCATGGCTGAGCCGATCGCCAAAATCGCTGAAAATATTAAGCCGGACCAGGTGACATTGGTGCCGGAGAAACGGGAAGAATTGACGACCGAAGGCGGCTTAGACTGCGTTCAGAATAAAAAACGCCTGGCAGAAGTAGTCAAAAGGATGCACAAAAAAGGTATTTTGGTTAGCACCTTTATTGCGCCTGATAGAGAGCAAATCCTTGCCTCAGCTCAGACCGGCTGTGATGCTGTCGAATTGCATACTGGTATGTACGCAAACGCCAGAACTCAAAAAGCCATCAAAAGAAGATTAGCGGGACTAAAAGCTGGCAGAGACTTAGCTGTGGAAAATAAGCTGATTGTTCATGCTGGACACGGCTTGACATATCGTAATATCGGTCCTGTGGCAAGCATTAAAGGAATTTGTGAATTCAATATCGGCCA
>CAYTTK010000217.1:0-3554 GCA_964440735.1 uncultured Pirellulales bacterium | reverse complement strand
TAATCTTACCGCTGATTTTATATCCATACCAGATGCAAGTCCTAAAGAAAGTGCTACTACAACGGTATCACCTGCTCCAGATACATCAAATACTTCTTTAGCGTCTGTTTGAATACTCATTATTCTGTCTTTACTTTCAAAAAGTGTCATGCCCTCCTTTCCCCTAGTAATAAGTATAGATCCACAAACCAAACCATGGAACAATTTTTTTGCTGCATATCTCAAATCTTCGTCGTCTTTTATTTCAAAGCCGCAAAAAACAGACACCGCTTCTTTATTAGGAACTATTATATTAACATATTTATGTGATCCAAAATTGTCTTTATGTGGATCTGATATAATAAACGTTGAAAGATTAACTACTTCCATTAATTTTGACATTAACTGAGGAGAAACAACGCCCTTATTATAATCAGACACTATTATACCATCAACATTTTTTATATTACTCTTTACCATTTCTACAATTCTTTCAATAAATTTATCTTTAATTCTTTCTCTACTTTCCTCATCAAACCTAATTATTTGATGATTATTTCCAATAACTCTTGTTTTTATCGTAGTCGGTCTATCAGGATCTATTATGATTGTATTAATCGGTAAGTCTAAATTTGAGACTTCTCTTAATATAGCCCCTCCAATAATATCCGCACCAATTATACCACATAATATAGCTTTTGAGCCGAGTGTAACTAAATTATGTGCAACATTAGCAGCGCCTCCAAGTATTTCCGTCTTATCTTCAACATCTACAATAGGCACTGGTGCTTCTGGAGAAATTCTAGAAACATCCCCGCAAATATATCTATCTAACATTATGTCACCAACAACAAGAATTTTCTTGTCAGCAAAAATATCCTTTTCCAACTTTGTCATAATCCCATCTCCTTTTTATAACTTTCCACCCACACTTGTAAACTAATACTTGGTTCCCAACCCAACAATTTTTTAGCCAAAGAATTATCAGCTAAAGTTTCTCTTGGTTCAATTCTTGGAGGAATATTAATAGTTGGGCCTCCAACCATCTTAGCCAATTCATTAACACTATAATTTTTACCGTTACCAATGTTTATAGCCTCACCACTCTTTATACTGTCGTTTCTAGCCGCTAAAATATTAGCCTTAACTACATCAATGACGGAAGTGAAATCCCGCCTTTGATTACCATCACCAGTAATAGTCATTGGTTTATTATTAAGCCTTTGATCAACAAAAATACCCATTACCAAACAATATGCTCCCTCCAACGCTTGGCGCTTACCATATACATTAAAATACCTTAAAGAAACTGTAGGCAAATTATATACCTCACTAAACAATTTACAATACAACTCACCTATATATTTCTGTACAGCATAAGGACTTACAGGAGCTGGCATCATATTTTCAATTAACGGCATTATATCTTGATTACCATAAATAGAAGATGAGGAGCTATAAACGACTTTACTTACCTCAGCATCCCTAGAAGCTACCAAAACATTAAGTGTGCCGTTAGAATTTATATCATTAAACAAAATCGGATCTTCTATAGATGGTTGTACTCGTGCCAAAGCAGCTAAATGAAATACATAATCAACACCTATAAATAACGGCTTTATGGCTTCCAGATCTCTAATATCAAGGTTAAAAAATTCAGCCTTTAAATTTAAATTTTCTTCCTTACCAGTCAATAAATTATCAATAACAATGACTTCATAATTTCTATCAATAAGCTCATCAACCAGATTGGATCCGATAAATCCTGCTCCGCCAGTAACTAAAGCTTTCATATATAGCCCTCCTATAATTTATAATCGTTTTTGAACGTAACCCCCTTGATGTCTAGCCAATCTTTAATCTCTCTCTTTTCTCCTTTTTAAAGACTCACCAAAATTTTTATTTTTTTGCCACCAACCCTCATCATATCCTTTCTTATATTGTACTAACTTATTATTCATTTTTTTACCCATATCATATGCTTCTTCTAACAAATCTATTATTTTACCACTATCAATGTTAGCATCCAATAAAATATCATAAATTTCTCTATGTACTTCACAAATAGTCCTAAATTTACTAGCCCTCCCATCTTTCACACTTGGCATTATATGTTCCCCTATATAATCCTCCTATAATTCGTAATCGTTTTTAGATGTGGCTCCTTTAATATCTAGCCAGTCTTTAATCTTTCTAACTCTAGCATTCACTCTTTCAGCTGCTCTACACATATTTAATACTAATCCTTTATCGGCGGCCCATTCAATAAATGCTGGCACATCCTTCGGAAAACAGTTGTGTACTAAAACATTATTAGCGACATACCTATGACTCTCTGTTTCAATTGAAATAACTTTTTGACCTGGCAATTCTTCCACTTTATTTATTTTAGTAATCCAACCACCATTAGCCTTTTTCATAGTGGGAGACTCATAATAAATATCGGTTTTATATCTAGACCCATTAAATTGGAATCTACTAACCCATTTACATATTCTTTCAACGTCTTTTCTTGTTGAAACTTTTATTTCTTCGCCTTCGCTACATATTTGAGCATTTATTCCTAATGATAATAACATTGAATCTATTTTCATGATTAAATTTTTACTTCTAGAATATCCTTCTATAGTACCATCATAGTAACTGCCATCACCATCTAACCACCCACCAATCAAATTCTCAGCAATAAAAGAGTGCATAATTGGACTATTTTTACTATGCGCATCAATACCAAGCCCAAGATCTTCAAATACTCTGTACAACCATATTGATCTACATCTAATAACCCAACATCTAGAAACACCATAAGTCCCATTAGATATTTGAAGTTTTTTATAAGGATTAAGTCCAAAATTATTAATTAAAATATTACATACCTCATCTGCTAAAACTTCTTCATCCTCACCAAATGTCCAATAAACCACATGCTTACCATTGTAAATACCGCAAAACCCCTCTGCTAAATATAAGCCTATTAGTCTAGCAAAATTATTATCTACATTCAAAATATCTTTCCATATTTTTATATAATTATTTGGTTTTTTACCCAAACAAACATCCATACTATTAATCAATTCCGGCTGTTTTGGTATAAAAACCCAATCATCTAATGTCAAATCTTTAAATTCTTTTTTAATAAGCTTATCGTTATCATATACAAGATGTGGATGATCCTTTGATCCCTGTAAAAACCTGCCCCTACTAGTAACGCCTATTGTACTATCTACCGTCCTAGAACCAATGGCTGTAACCATAGTAAAACTAGTACCATCAAATATCTTATCTCCAATCTCTATATCTTCATTATTAACAATTTCATAGTTTTCATTTATAAGTTTGGTTCCAACAACTAAACATTTTCCTCCATATCCCATTTGACCATCATGTCCTGGTACATCAGCATGGCTATTACCTATTCTCTGGTCTGCAAGCCACATATCCCTTAGATCTTCATAAGGCACCCCAATGTGTTTTGCTACCTCATACATTTCATTCAAAAAGGAAATCTTAATAGCAAAGAAAGAATTAGACATATATTTCACCACTTCAGCAGCTTCCCATGTAGTTTTATATAT
>CAYTTK010000216.1:0-3579 GCA_964440735.1 uncultured Pirellulales bacterium | reverse complement strand
AGATGGAGGAGGTGAAGCTGACCCCGAATCCCTACGACCTGGACTACCCCGCCTGGCTGCCCGAGCAGTGTCATCCAGCAAGGCGCCTGGCCGGCCGACTGCGGTGATCGACGGGACAGGATACTGCGCGAATCGGGGCACGCCATACCTATCTCGGCCGGTTGCCGTGGATCGCCCGACCGAAGAGGAGTGCTGCATGGCGGAATACACGTCGAGACAAGGCCAGTATCTCGCGTTCATCTACTACACGAAGCTCCACCGGGTCCCCCCTGCGCAGACGGACTTCGCGAGGTACTTCGGAATTACTCCGGAAGCGGTTCACGGGATGATTGTGAGACTCGACAAGCTTGGGCTGATCCAGAGGACACCTGGCAAGGCAAGGTCCATCCGCCTGATGGTCCCGCGGGAAGAGTTGCCGGAGCTGGAGTGACGACGGCGTTCGGGGGACACGATATCCATCTGCCCCGGCTGGCCCGGGCGAAGCCGCCGCGAGCGTGAGACATGTGTGGTGTCCCCCGATCTGACGGGCGTTCGCGTGAACGTGAGGAGGCAACAGAATGCTCGATTTGCACGAAGCTGCGGAGCAAGGCGACGTAGGCGAGGTTAAGCGGCTACTGGCTGCTGGTGCGGACGTCAACGCTTCGGACGATGATGGCGGCACGGCACTGCACTGGGCAGTCGCGAAGGACAACCTGGAAATCGCGAGGCTGTTGCTGCAGCACGGCGCAGACCCGAACGCCGGAGCGGACCGCGACATGGCTCCGTTAGGCCTGGCAGCCATTGGGGGTCGCACCAAGATGGCAACGTTGCTCTGCGAACACGGAGCTGAGGTAAACCACAGGGGCGTCGGCGATGAGAGTGCGCTCCACACTGCAGCCTACGAAGGCCACGCGGAAGTGGTAGAGGCCTTACTGCAGCACGGCGCTGAGATTGACATCACGAAGGAAGATGGCAGCACGCCAATGAGCATGGCGGCACGCTACCGCCACTCTGACGCGGTGAAGGTGCTCGTCAACTGGGGTGCGAACGTGAACGCCCAGGATACGCGTGGTTGGACCCCGCTCCACATCGCCGCCCGATATGGTACGCTCGAACACGTAAGGCTACTGCTCGAGCGGGGGGCGGACGTGGCCTCCAGGACAGTTGACGGCGCGACCCCCCTCTTTGTAGCCGCTAGCAGGGGCTCGCGAGAGTGGGCAGAGGAGTACTTGGCCAAAGACCCCGATGAGTATGTGGCCCACATGGCTGCTATGAAGGACAGCACTGAAGTCGTGAGCGTGCTGCTCCTGCACGGTGCGGAGATCAACGCTCCGACTGCTAAAGGTATCAGCCCACTGGATGCTGCAGTGGTTGGTGGCGACAGTGAGATGGCCCAGTTGCTCCGCGAACACGGGGCAGTTAGATCAAGGACAGCCGCAGAGATGCCCGTAGTGACGATCGGGGAATGGTTGGCTGAGAGTTGGAACATGGTGAGCCAGGATCTGGGGCTGCACATAGTCTTGGCTCTGATCGTATTCGTCGGCAGCATCGCCACGGGTGGGATACTCTCTCCGCCGCTCATCTGCGGCTACGTCTACATCGTCATTCGGAAGCTCCAGGAGCCGGCGTACCGGCCGCAGATCGCCGACGTCGCGAAGGGCTTCGACGTGTTCGTGCAAGCTTTGCTAGCTGGTATCGTGGGTGGCGTCATCTGTAACCTGGGCGCTCTGGCCTGCGGCATCGGAGCCGC
Source organism: uncultured Pirellulales bacterium (assembly GCA_964440735.1). Classification (GTDB taxonomy): domain Bacteria; phylum Planctomycetota; class Phycisphaerae; order Sedimentisphaerales; family Anaerobacaceae; genus CAZBWE01. The sequence continues at coordinate 1,850 of CAYTTK010000216.1, read as the reverse complement.
AGTGGGGTTCGCCCTGGTGATGTTTGCGTTGCCCCTCGTCATCGACAGGCGCATGGACTTCTGGGCCGCAGTCCAGACCAGCATCAGTCTTACTGGGCAACAGTTAGTGACTTGGACCCTTCTTGTGCTTACGCTTTGGCTGATCAACGCCCTCGGGCTGCTTGCCTGCGGGTTGGGTCTGCTGGTCACTTGGCCGATCTCCTACGTCGCGATAGTCCTGGCCTACCGCGACAGCTTCGGTCTCCACCGCGGGGCGTCGTCCGCGACTTGACAAGCCGGCACCCCCAAACCGGGGTGTGCCCCAGTCCTCTCCTCAATCCCGGGGACGCCGTACTCGTCTGGACGCCTTGGCTTGGGCATGCGTGTTCCCAGCCTCAGATAGGTAAGGTGCCGCCCGAATGTGGGAATGTGCGGACATGAACGCGCACGTAGTCCAACTCATGCAAACCAGAGCAGGTAGCGCTTCGCGACCTCCTCGCTGAAAGCGCCCACCAGGCCCCAGATGCCGCCCGCTATCAGGAAATGCCCCATCGCCAGCCCTAAGAACACCGGCGTCAGCCTGCGATACGTGTGCGCCCCGCCCAGCCGCAAGATCAGGCTCTTCGCCAGCCACGCCAGGAAGATCGGGAACCAGATCGGCCCGCCGAATGTCCCGGCCAGCGCCAGCCCCATCGGATTCAGCGGAAAGCGCAGGAAGCGCACGCGCAACCATAGCGTAAGCAGCGTCAGGCCAAACCCCACCCCGCGCGCAACCGTCGTGTTGACGTCCACCGGCACCTGCTCGTCCACGCGCGTCTGAAGGATGCGGTACTGCCCTCGCGCCTGTCCCGTGCGATAGCCGCCCTGGGTGCTGCCCCCGTCAATCACGTTCCAGCCGAAGTTGTAGGCGGCGGTCAGGTGCGTGGCGCAGGCCAGCAGCAGCCCCGCCAGCAGGCCCGCAGTTATGCCGATGAGCAGGTGACTGCGCCGGAGGCGGGCCCGGCGCGCGATGCGTATGCCCTCCATCTCAAAGGCCCCAAGTTGGCCGAAGGTCATACGCACCAGCACTCTGAACACCGCGAACGAGGCCTCCGAGCGCACCTCCGCCCGCGACAGGTGGCCGTCGCTGGGCGTGACGGCCAGGATGGTGCTGGCGATCTGCTCGCGCGGCACGCCGTAGGTGATGGGCAGGCCCGTCTGCGCCCTGATCCGCGCGTAGACCAGCGCGCACACGTAGATGAGCAGCACGTAGGCCAGAGCCGTCGCCACGTTCATCCCGGCGGCCACCATAAACGCCGTCATGCCGGCCACTCCGACCCAGACGCCCCAGAATGCAACCCTGGCGGGCAGCGCCTCCTCGCCGTCGCCCGGTGGCTGGGGGCCGCCGAACGCGGCCCGCACCACCTCCGCCAGATGCTTCCTGGCCGTGTAGATGACGAGGACCGCCAGCCCCAGGTAGCTGCCCATCCCCTGGGGGCGATCAAAGGGGAACTGGCGAATCGAGTAGCCGAACAGGTGCGCCCCGAAGTTCTCGAAGCGGAACAGCAGGTAGAAGAACCACACGGACAGCAGCACATCCACCGGCACCAGGTAGCCCAGCCCGATGATCTCGGGGCGGAAGGTCATTGCCATCGGGCGCAGGGCGCTCCAGGGACGTTCGGTCAGCAGCGCATTGAAGTCATAGCTCTGCCCGATGGCCGCCACCTGTGGGAAGAAGGCGTGGGCGATGTTGGACCCGTCGTAGAGGGCCGCCACGCCGAAGCCGACCCAGAAGAGCGGCATACGCAGAAGCTGGGGCTCGGTCCTGTCCTCGGCCGGATCCGGGGCGATGCGCAGGGCCAGCTCAGCCAGGGGGAAGGTCAGGCGCTCGT
>CAYTTK010000215.1:0-3586 GCA_964440735.1 uncultured Pirellulales bacterium | reverse complement strand
CCAAAGACTGTTACCGAGCCAGAGGTTATTTGAAGCAGTGTGGCAATGACTCTCAATGCGGTTGTCTTTCCCGCACCATTAGGACCTATCAGACCAAATACCTCCCCTTCTTTTACTTCAAAAGAGATTCCGTTTATTGCCCTGAAGTTCCCATAGTCCTTGACCAGTTCTCTAACTTCTACTGCTTTCATTCATCTCACGTATCGCAACAGTTAAAGGAAGTTCTTGCGAAGCAAAAATTTGAGTGAGTGCCTTCATGCACAAGCCTTTTATGCTGCACCAGGTGAAGTGCCACAGTCATCAGCCTTTACTGAATTCAAAATACTTTCGACCACCATGTTAGTTTGAGACAAAATTTTATGATTAGAAAATCTAAGAACCTCCCACCCTTCTTTTTTCAGAAAATCATCCCTCTCGACATCTTCCAACACAGGGAAACCTTCGATAATTTCATGCTGGCATCCATCACATTCAACATTGATTTTCTTCCTGCCCAAAAGTGCAAAATCAAGAGTATACCTTTTAACCACTAACTTGGGAATCAATCTATATCCAAGATGCTCAAAATCTATGTCCTGTAATTTTTCGAAGAGATACCTTTCGGTTGGGGTATCAAATTTTTCACCTATTGTATACCTCTCAACTTCCTCTTGTTTTTTTATATCATCATAAGTTTCAACCAGCTTTTTTAGTACACCAGTCCGCCCATAGCAGAAGTTTTTATCTCCCACAATATATAGAAGATACCTCGCTCGGGATAAGGCTACATTTATAATTTGAGGATAGATATTATACCATTGGTCACTATTTCCATTTCCGCGGGAAGCAAGAACTAAAGAAAATATCATAATATCTTTTTCAGAACCCTGAAATTTGTGAGCAGTAAGAACTTCTATCTTATGTTTATCTTTGAGTTCTGAATAGTTTGGTGTCGATTGAATGATTCGTTTTGCAATTGCATCTTCTTGACGGGAATATGGCGTTACAACACCTACACTTAAATCAGTCCCCGATATCTTATGTAAGACTTCTTGAAAAACCTCATTTACTGTTGCCACTTCAGCATGATTTATTTTACTCCCCGCAGGATGTTTGAAAACTTCGCCTTCACAATTTTTCCAGTGAACGCCCAATGGTAGTAGATTGTCGGGATATCGAGAGTAGTCTAGAGTAGTCATTATTTTTAAACCCTTGCCATAAAAAGCGCGATTACATAAATCAATAATTTGGTCTTCTGACCGATAATGATTTGCTAGCAGGATAGGTTTATGATTCAGCGAATGCTCTGCAGATTTATAAAGGGAAATATCACAATATCTTATTTTTGAAGGGTAAATATCTTTTTCTTCTGTTAGACCGTGGACTTTAGCCATTCCTTTATCTAGGTCCCGAGTTAACCCAGCGATGTGGGTTAGTTGCATAGGGTCACCAACAACAATGGCTCTTTTGGCTCGATAAAGGGCTGGTGCTGCGGAGGGAAGATCGACTTGTGAAGCTTCATCAAAAATCACATAGTCAAAAATGCCGGGACTTAGAGGGAAGGTTCTTCTGATTGGCTTTAGAGTAGACGACCATATTTTCAGAACATCAAGAGCTCCTTTAAATAAATAACTATCGATACCCTCATCGTTCGGTCTACTGGAATCCACTTGATGCAAAAATGACTTTACCCTTCCAACACTTTCACCTTTCCCAACCATTTTTTGTATGTAAATGTCACTGACAAACCTTTTTGAAGCATCATAAAAATCTTTTTCCAGCTTCCTAACTTTTTGTTCAATTATCGCCCTCGGCTGAAAAGCTTCTAATTTCTGTCTGATTGTTTCAACTTCGAGGAAGCATTTTAATAGTTCAAGATATTCTAACAGTCTTAACCATCCTTGGTCATTCCAATTTCTAATCTGGGTAGGTCGTGGAGAATTTTGGAGAATCCTAAGAGTATTAGGTGGCGTAACACGACTCAAATTGACAAATAATTTTTCTTTTTTGTTCTCAATATAGTGTGGAAAGAAGGAAAGAATAATTCTCTCCCACAAAGAAAATCTTTTACTCTCTATTTTAGCCTTAAGATATTCTAATCTTCCTCTAATGACTTCCAGTTCGTCCAAGTTGGGGGATAATTCTTCAAATGATTGCTCTAAATTGTAACCTACACAAAAGAGAGCTTTTCTATCGCCGTAAGCTAGATAGTTGTTCTCAAAGTGTTGTTCGAGCTGGTCTTGTTCTAACAATTTTTCTCGATATTTCAGAATCGTTTGCCACATGGATTGTATTTGACCTATCTGTCCCTGTCTCGATGGTTTTCTTTCCGAATCCAAAATTAATTCGTTAAACCTTCCTTGAAGTTCCTGCTTAAATTCTTTTTTACCTGTCCGTAGCATCAAGTTTCGAAATTGCTCATTTATTTTTTCATTAACAACGTCAACAGCTTTATTGGTATGACTAACAAAGAGGACTGACTTTCCTTCGAGAAATAGGTTAATTAACAGATTTGAAATGTATTGGCTTTTTCCGGTGCCGGGCGGACCGGTAATAACGGATAACTTATTCTGAAATATATCCTGCAAGGCTTTCACTTGATATTCATTTGAAGGAAAGGGAAGAATTGGTATTTTTTCTACCCCTTTAACTGAAGAGACCTTTTCAAGAATAAATGAAAGCGACGTTTCTCGTAAATCATTTCTCCCCTTTAGTTCTAGTAAATCTTGAAGCAGGCTAATGTTATAAGCAGTATTTTCACCGGCAAAGACCAAGCTTTTGTTATATAAACCTGGAGCCATATTCTTCGAAATCTTTTCCGAATTAGTTAACTTATCAGGCTCTATAGGCTCATTGATCGGTAACTCAGTTTCTTTTTGAATAACCTCTAAACATTTTTGCGCCAGATTTTTGCTGTTAGAAAGCTCACCTCTAAACAACCTTTCTAAAGATTGACTTATATCAGCGATCTCCTCAGTGCGAAATCCAAGCCTGCTAAATGCCTGAATTCCACAGGTAGGATTTTGTTCGTCTTTTTGTAAGTGTAAGCCGTCATTTTCCCTGATAAACTTCACCTTAATTATGAAAAGTGGTGCAACCAGGTATTTCTTTGAGTCATCGTCAAAATAAAACAGAATCGGATATCCGTAATAGGGTTCGTAGCCTTGGGTGGTGATATATTCTGAAAAAGTGGTTAATTTTTCATCCTCAGAAACTGAGACGAGGTTTTCTCTTCTATCAAAGACGAATGGATCATTATCAAAAGGATAAAGCACGGCTTTGCTTCTAACATTTATAGAAATGTCTTTCTCTAAAATATCTTCATTTTTGATGCAGTCATACCAGTAGGCAATGATTTTCTTTAAAAGTTCCATGTCAATTTCAATCCTTTAGAATATGTGCCGTTTCACCTAGCTTAAGTATATACGAAATTCGTTTTATGTCTAGTAGTTTATGCGACGAGTAATGGGCACGCCCTTCTGTGTCAAAACTGCAATGCTATTAGGGCAAATGCTGTTGTATAATATCCCTACAACAAGAGATGCCTAGCTCGGGACAGAGGACGGGGATTGCTAATTTGCCCTTGCATTATGGCAAGGTGCCGCCG
>CAYTTK010000214.1:0-3588 GCA_964440735.1 uncultured Pirellulales bacterium | reverse complement strand
GGGGCAATGGTGGCGCTCGCAACGCCTTTTCAGGACGGCAAAATTGATTTTCAAACTCTCGATGAGCTGATTGAATTTCAACTGGAAAACGGTATAGACGCGATAGTGCCGGTGGGAACGACCGGTGAATCGCCGACTCTAAGTCATGATGAGCACAAAAAAGTTATCGAGAGGGTTGTCAAAACCGTCGGCGGAGCTGTGCCTGTCATCGCAGGGGCTGGCTCAAACAGCACCGCTGAGGCAATTGAACTAACTGCTTTTTCAAAAAAGGTCGGTGCTGACGCAACCCTGCAGGTTGGACCATACTACAACAAGCCAACACAGGAAGGATTTTATCAGCATTTCAAGGCCATTGCTGAAGAGGTTGACCTGCCGATAGTATTATACAACATACCCGGTCGATGCGGAGCCGGTATGACGCCGGAAACGGTAGCACACTTAGCAGGAGTTGAAAATATCGTTGCGATAAAAGAGGCCAGCGGAAGCATGGACCAGGTTAGCGAGATTGCCAGCCGATGTGATATAACGATTCTTTCTGGGGATGATTCACTGACACTACCGATTGCATCGTTAGGTGGCAAAGGTGTTGTCAGTGTTGCAGCAAATATTGTGCCGGCTGACGTTAAGGCGATGACCGATTTGATTCTTGAAGGAGACTTTACGTCGGCACTGAAATGGCACAAAAAGCTCTTTACTTTGGCAAAGGGGATGTTGACCTTGGCGACCAATCCGATACCCATCAAAGCAGCGATGGCGATGCTGAATATGTGCTCGGAGGAATTGCGGCTGCCGATGATACCACTGGAAGAAAGTAAAAAGTATACACTCAGGCAGACATTGAGAGATTACGGGCTTTTAAGTTAAATTTGCCCTGGTGGCATTGGAGCTTTTTAGGCATCATAGTATGTTTGCAGGGTAGCGGTTATCATTTTGCTGGGCGAGTGATTTTCTCGCAGATAATGCTGCGCGTTTTTGGCGATTTGTCGGGCTAATTCACGTCTGTTGAGTAGCTGCTTGAGGCAGTTGTATATACTAAGCTCATCAGCAGGGTCAAATACAATAGCAGTTTTATTTTCAATAATCAAATCGTCAACTCCGCCCTTACAAGCGGCAATGGCTGAGCCAACACTCATTGCCTCCAGCAATAAAGGATTAAAACTTTTGATGGGCTGCGGCTGAATGAAAATATCACCGGCAGAAAGCACCGGTCGCCAGGGCTTCAATCTCGGGACAATGGTAATGACCTGCGTTAGGCCAAGTGCAGCTAACAATTTTCGTAATTGTCCCTCAGCCTTTCCATCACCTATTATCACCATCATAAATTCATAGCCGTCAATTACAAGATGCCTCGCTGCGCTAAATAAATTCTCAAAATCATCGGCATTATCCAGTGGATAAGCCACCACTAAACAGGCAAGCCGAGATGGCTTGTTAAAACAGCTGCAATATTGCTCCACAAAAGTGCCGATATTTATCTGCTCGGTCCGCTCAGCAAAGCGAGGATGAACTTTGGCAATGTTAGCTGCGATACTCTTAGCTGGCACAATGATTTTTGCACAATGGCTCAACGAAACAGCAAAATTGCCCCATTTCTTTTGCAACGAATTTACCATTAGCAAATAAGGTAAATCTAATTGATGGGCTATTTGTCTTGTAAGTGTTGCATAGCTTTTACACAAACAGTGTATAACTGTAGGTTTAAATTTTGCAAGCTGCTCAATGAGTATATTTCTATTTAGCCACCCTATCAACGGCAGCTTAAGACCTGGGTGTCTGATAATCTCAACAGCCCCGGAAATGATGGAATCAACATCGCTGTCTGTCGGACAAACCAGAGCTACAGGCACTGACTCATCTGCCAGGCCGACCAACAGGTGCTCCAAAAAAGTTGAGTATTCATAGACCGTGTGTTCTGATGCAATCAGAACAGGCCTAAGCGGCTTTTTTTGAGCGTTCTCCGCTGCCAAATTTTATTACTCCTTTATTCGCAATGCGCATTTCGTATTTCGCATTATCCATATTATCACAAAAAATAAGTTTTTTACCATTGTTAAAATTGAAACTTAAAATCTCGTTATAAGATATTTTTGACTTGGAAAAGTGCCTCTGTCAGTCCATTGATTTGTTTATGACGCAATTTTTGAGTATTTAAGCTTGCGATTATTTGTGTATTTGGTATAAACAGTATTAGCTACGAAACGGAATCATGAATAGATTACTGGTCATTGCAAACAGATTACCCTTAAGTATAACCAAGAGAAGGGGTGAAATCTGCTTTAATCCAAGTCCGGGAGGGCTTGCTACAGGCCTTTCCTCACTGCCTGAATCTTTCGAGCGTCTCTGGATGGGCTGGCCGGGATTAACAAGTGAGAAGCTTACCGCTGAAGACAAGGACCAGATTGAGAAAAATCTGGCCGCTAAAAACTGCATACCGGTATTTCTTCCTAAAAAGCAAATAGAGAATTACTACCTGGGATTTTGCAATAAAACAATCTGGCCTCTTTTTCATTACTTCCCTGTGCGTACTGTATATGAAGAGCATTTCTGGAAAACATACAAGCAGGTAAATCTAACGTTTTGCAACGAAGTGATGAAAATCGTCAAACCTGGGGATTATATCTGGGTTCACGATTATCAATTAATGTTACTTCCAAAACTTCTTCGGGATAAATTACCGGATTTGGAAATCGGCTTTTTCCTGCACATACCGTGGCCGTCATTTGAATTGTTCCGACTGCTGCCTTGGCGTGAAGAAATCTTAGGCGGTTTATTGGGCGCTGACCTGATAGGATTCCACACCTATGACTATGTTCGACACTTTCTCAGTAGCGTTTGCAGAGTGGTGGGGCTCGAACATACTCTGGGCAACGTCAGGGTCGGCAATCGTGTTATTAAGATAGATGCGTTTCCTATGGGCATCGACTATGAAAGATACTCACAGGGAACCAACGACGCCAGCGTTAAGAGGGAACTTGAAAAGATACTTCAAAAGGTGGGAAAGCGTAAAATCATTATATCTGTAGATAGACTGGACTACACAAAGGGTATTATTCAACGATTAGAAGCTTTCGATTTATTTTTGTCGAAAAACCCTGAATATAAGGGCAAAGTCACTTTAATTATGGTGGCTGTTCCCTCTCGCACAGGTGTTGAAGATTATAAAGTCCTGAGAAATCACCTCGAGCAGCTTGTAGGAAGAGTTAATGGTGAACATGGAGCCATCGGGTATGTGCCTGTCTGGTATCTTTATCGCTTTATGCCTTTTGCGAAACTTATGGCATTATACAACGCTGCTGATGTTGCTTTAGTTACACCTTTGAGGGACGGAATGAACCTGATAGCAAAAGAATTTATCGCCACTAAAACCGACGGTAGAGGTGTTTTGATTCTTAGCGAGATGACGGGGGCTGCAAGTGAATTGGGAGAGGCCCTGATAGTCAATGCGAACAATAAAGCTGAAATTATGCAGGCCATTAAACAGGCCCTTGAGATGCCGCTGTTGGAGCAGTTCGAGCGTAACAAATTGATGCAGGAAAGACTCAAGCGATATGATGTTCTGCGGTGGAGCAGCGACTTCGTAAACGCCCT
>CAYTTK010000213.1:0-3590 GCA_964440735.1 uncultured Pirellulales bacterium | reverse complement strand
CCTTGCGGGGCATTATAACCTCGCGTCGAGTGTCCGTCATTCGTAGAGCACCTCACAGAGCTCACCCATCCTCCGCCCATTAGGGGCTACGGAGGGCAAGCAGAGAGCACAGAGAAGTAATCAATGTTTTTGTCATTCTGAACTAAGCGCATCTAAGTGAAGAATCTCAATTCACGATAGTAAATAATCAATAATCAATAATAAATTGCAAGGCCTGCGCTTTTGGTTGATTTTTCTCCGTAGTTCTACGTATAGAAGCTACTTATATCAGATTTTTTTACACACCGTTACAGACAAAAGACTTAAGACTAAAGACTAATTTGAACCACGAATTCACACGAATTATCACTAATTATTTTTAACCACAGATTTCACTCGTCTCGGCGAAGACCGAAGCCGGAGCAGGACAGATTGGCACTGATTTTTTATTTACCACAGAGGACATCCATCCTCCGCCCCTTAAGGGCTACGGAGGACAGGCAAAGGGCACAGAGAAACGACCGATTCTTGATACTCGATTCTTGATTCTCCGTAGTTAGTTGACTGGTGAATTGGTTGATTGGTTAATTGATAACGAATTCTCTAATCCGCTAATCCTCTAATTCACTCAAAAATTTCCCCTTGCCAATCCGGCCAAAAGTGATATAATTATTAACGAGCGAGCAAGCGAGACATCTTGGATTTATGGTTGATGATGGTTTTGGATCGAAGATAATTATGGATATTAATCTTATCTTGGATATGATCATGGACTTTATAAAATTATTAGTAGAATCCTGTGTGGAACTTGTGCACTACGTCGCTTGGCCTGCAGTTGTCTTGATTATCTTGCTTTTCTTCCGCAAGGAGCTTAGAGATCTAATAGGCCGCTTCACAGAGTACGAGGGACGTCACGGAATTTTTCGGTTTAGTAAAACAAGTAAGCCACCTTCTCCGCAGCTTCCAGAAGACACTAAAATACCTACTAAGCTGTCAAAGGAAGCAAAAAAAATCTTGGCAACACTTTGGGAACGTCAAATGTACCACTTCAAGGATGATTACAGCCGGCGATGGAGCTTCCGAATCCTTCCTCACGTGGACGAATATGGTATTTTTATGCAGGGCTTCGCTGAGCTTCTCGGAATAGGTCTTGTAAGTTGGACGCGCAAGGATGGCCAGGCTCTTCTGACCGATAAGGGCATAAAATACGTTAAGGAAAATCCTGACTTACAAGAATCTGACGACATCTATCGGTTTTGAGGAATAATTAATGCCGTTTAATATTTCAGGCCTCTTTTAGAACGACAGGCCGTGCGAAGAAGAAAAAGCAGGCCGAAGCTGCAAAGAAACAAAAGTAGAAGAACGGAATGAGGGAACAGGAATCAGTAAATGTCCCTCTTTGAAAAGTTATATGGATGACAAGAGTAGAACTGGAAGGAATGAACCTTGTCCCTGTGGCAGTGGTAAGAAATTCAAGAAATGTCATGGGGCATCATTTCAAACGAGTGTCCCTCCGGCCTTCAATCCTTTGTCGGACCCTGAGGTCAGGAAACGGATCGAGCAAATGAATGCTGCTCAGATCCAGAGGGAGAAACAGCAAGGCTTAGGGCGACCCATCATCTCATCTGTATTCAAAGGCTATAGACTTGTCGCTGTTGGCAACAGATACTATTGGGAGAAGGAAGAGAAATGGCCAGCATTTCATGATTTCTTGAGCTCATATATCAGAGGTCTATTTGGTCAGCAATGGGCTGATGTTGAACTGAAGAAGAGTCCTGATGATAGACATCCTCTTGTGCAGTGGTATGGCTCTGTATGCGAAGAGCAAAGAAAGGCCTTTCAGAACGAGGGAGAACCGATTTACACACCTCTGACGGGAGCGATCTTCGCTTACTTAACCTTGGCATATGATCTGTACCTTATTGCCCATAACATTCATTTAGTGCATGGTCAAGGATTACACGAACGCCTTATCGGGAGACTGAAGGAAAAGGAGAGTTTCTACCCTGCCTTCTATGAGACTATGGTGGTGGCATCATTCATTAAAGGGGGTTTTCAGGTTCAGCTTGAGAATGAGGATGATTCAACAACACAGCACGGCGAGTTTGTTGCTGTCTCTACAAAAACAAAACAGAAATATTCTGTGGAAGCGAAACATCGTCAAATCGGCAAGCAACACGTTGCTGTACGTAACCAACTCTATAACGCCCTAAGAAAGGAGCTACCGCACAAAAGAGTCATCTTTATCAACCTTAACATACCACAAAATGTTGAAGATAAGGACAGGCTTAAGTGGTTAGACGATGTACTGAGCGAGATGCGATCTGGCGAAAAAACCATTACCGTTAATGGGAAACCCGCGACAGAGGCGTATGTTTTCATTACTAATCATCCCTTCCTGTACAATTTGGATTCTTGTGATTTTCCACCTGCTGTATTGGCAGAGGGTTTTAAGATAACAGATTTTAAGCTTGATAGCGCTTTCGTAAGTTTACGAGATGCTTTGACATCGAGAGAGAAGCACATTGACATGTTCGACTTAATGAGGGCTATGAGGGAATACGATCAGATCCCATGTACCTTTGGTGGTGAAATTCCTGAGTATGCTTTTGGTGAAATAACTGAACCAAGGTTGAAGATTGGTGAGAAGTATCTGATCCCTGATAAGAACGGTGCTGAAGTTGTGGCTGAACTTGTCGATTGCGTAGTCTCGGAGAAAGAGAAAAAGGTGTACTGTATTCATCGGTTTCTAAACGGCAACACATCAATGGGAACTTATGAATTGTCTGACCTTGAATTACAAGCATACAGGCGACATCCTGACACCTTCTTTGGAGTATATAAAAAACAGGACAATAGGGCGAAGGATGCGCTTGACTTATACGATTTCTTTTATGGAGTGTATAAGAATACCTCAAAAGAGAAGCTGTTGGAATTCCTGAAGGATAATGGCAATATTAGCAAGTTCAAAGAAATGCCTCAAGAAGAGTTGGCCAAAACGTACTGTGAGCTCTCAGTCTATTCCGCCATGCGACAGCCACATCCCCCTCAGAGTAAGACGTGAAATCTGCAAATCTGCAAATCTGTGCAAATCTGGGGACACCATACATATTTATGTGGGAAAACTGTGGAAAGCGGGGCAGGCTAAATATCTGGATTCCCGCCTACGCGGGAATGACAAATCCGTGTAATCCGCGTTAATCCGCGGTTAAATTGAGATTCTTCGCTTTCGCTCAGAATGACAAAGGGAAAAAACCTGCCCCCGCACTTGTCTTCCCCGCCGCCCCGTCTCGTGACGTAAGACGCGGGGGCAGGAGACAAGGAGACGCGGGGACAAGCAGCTAAATATTTTTGGATTTCCCCCGCATCATCAACGCATATGCTCAAACTCTATTAAGCTCTTCTATAGTCTGTGCAACTATTTCGTCTATCAATTCTTTTACAGACACAATTTTTGTCACTCTCGAAACGTTAGTTCCTGCAAGTACGACTGCATTATCGATGTTGCCTTCTACGGCATCAATCAGGGCTTTGGCAATACAATATTGAACCGTAGCAGGGTCACAGGTCCTGAGACACTGATAATTGCAAGTAAACTCTTTTCTTTCACC
>CAYTTK010000212.1:0-3627 GCA_964440735.1 uncultured Pirellulales bacterium | reverse complement strand
TACTGTCTTACTGCCCCCTGCTTTCCATGCCTGAAACTGTTTCTTATTCAATAACTGGGAATACCAACCCTCTTGCTTTAAGAATTTTACAGTATGCCCTTCCGATAGGAAGTTGCCCTCAGGGCCAACCTTATCGATTATGTCTAAGGCCAGTGTCTCCTCATCTACCTGAATGCCATCTGCAAAGTGACTCACCGCAGAGATAATATCGTCACCTAGCAGTAACGATTCCAGGCTAAAGATCAATCCCGAATTTAGATACCCTACATCGTGACAGAGGTTAAGTCCCGCCAGGGCATTTACGAGAACTGACCACATCATCTCCATACCACACTGGGTATCAATCATTGCCGAATCACTGACAGCGGCGAATCCGAAGGTAGGTATACCATAGAACCTACTTATCTGCCCTAGGGCTGCCTGAGACTTCATAAGAACTGGGCCGCCATAGCAACAAAGTGTCGTGCGCATATCCATCATACCCACAAACGGACCCCATATGAATGGTGCCCCAGGGTTCTTAAGTTGGTGCAATACTAGACTGGCCAGGGTCTCGGCATTGCCTTGAGCCAGACCACCCGCTAAAGTCATTGGGCCGGTAGCGCCCATTTGAACCATAGGTGGGAATGTAATAGGAATCTTATACTCGGCACAGACCAGGAGAACTTCCGTGGCGTGTTTATCAAGCGACAGAGGTGAAACAGGCTCTCCGTACACGATAAGTGAGGGTGCCCTCTTAAGATTCTCATAACTCCCGGCAAAAACTGCAGCCATATCAATTAAGGCTTTCATATTCTCACCATTGGCAGCAGTAGTAAAGAATGGCTTATCACAATAAGTACTGCCGACTTTATAGTGATACAGATCTTGCATCTCTGGCCGGACATCAGAGGCAAGACCCGAGTTAGAAGTAAAATCAATGTTTTCACACTTTTGGACGACCTTGGCTATATTCTCAATATCTTTAAGTACCGTGGGGCGTATTTCGTGAGTGTAGGTATCAATGTGATTTGGTACATCCGTTCCTAAGCCGTAATTAGACACATTCCTTTCTAGAAGTACCTTCCCGTTCCCGCGCCTTCCGGTTACAAGAATCCTGGAAGGAGCGCTCTTAAGCGCCTGCTCGACCATCACCGGGGGAATCTTAACCCTATTGCCCTCAACATAGGCTTCGCTCTCTTTAAAAATTTTCAAGGCTTCTTCGTTGTTGCATCTTATGCCTGTCCGCTCTAAAATCTCCAGGCTGGCAGAGTGGATAGCATAAATCTGCCCTTCTGATAAAATTTCTAAATAAGGTGGCTGATGAAACTTCTGATCAAGCTTTATCATTTTTAAATTACTCCCAAAATATACTTATTTTAGTTTTTGCCTGGTTATACAACTTAGGTAATTAATTTCTTTACCAATTCAACGGCAGAGCCTGCCTCCGGGGCATAGCCATCGGCCCCTATTGACTTGGCAAACTCTTCACTGACCGGCGCACCACCAACCATGACCTTTATCTTTTCACGCAATCCCTTCTCCCTCAGCAACTCAATTACCTTTCCCATGTTTAGCATCGTTGTGGTTAGTAAGGCGGACATGCCCAAAACATCAGGTTTATGCTCATCTATAGCTTGAATAAATACCTCAGCCTTAAGGTCAACACCGAGGTCGATAACATCAAATCCATTCCCTTGCAGGAGAAAACCAACTATCCTCTTGCCTATGTCGTGAATATCTCCTTCCACTGTCCCCATAATAACTTTTGTCGCTGAGCCCTGGCCTGATTTGGCTAATAGTGGTCTGACAATATCAAGCCCTTTATGCATGGCACTAGCCGACATCAAAACCTCAGGGAGGAACATATCTCCGTCCCTAAAACGTTCGCCGACAACATTCATACCGCCAATGAGTCCTTTTGCCAGAATGTCTCGTGCGTCAGTTCCTTCATTTAGGGCCTTTTTGACCTCAGATTCGACTACACTCGCATCTCCACTCATAACACCTTCAGCTAGAGCATCGTATGAAACCAATTGCCTTTACTCCTCTCTATATTTTAAAGAATGGACTAAATCCAACTATATAATCTCAGTTACCGCCTTGATTAAGTCCTACTCATCTGGTATCCAAAATTTTTCCAGAACCAGGCTGGAAGGGATAGTTGTATTAGAGATGTAGACTCTTTATTCATTTCCTGGGCTATTTTATCAGCATCCTTTTCTGTCAAGACACCTCGTATTTCAATAAACTTCTCTCTGAATCTCGCAATGGAATTCTCCCTCATTTCCGATGCTTCTCTTGTAACATCGGAAATGAGGGAAATGGGAAAGTGAAAAGGAAAGACTTACTTACGCTAAATTGTAGACCTTGGCATCTGAAATTACATCCCACATCGTCTCTACTTTTGTATGAAAATAATATTAGCGACTATGGGCTGTTTTTACATAGTACGCTAATTAAAATTATCCATACCTGTTGATACAATCATGCTACTCGACGCTATAATCTATGTTTGTATCGCTTGACATGATTATTTGATAAGAGCTATATTTAGGCTACAAACTACTTAGTTTGGGATTGTCTATGGAAAAGATCAAGGTTCTCGTGGCTGATGATCATACACTTTTCAGCGAAGCATTATGCCCACTCCTCAAAAGTGAGGGGGATATGGACTGTGTTGCATTGGCTGAGGATGGTGAGGAAGCAGTCAGGCTGGCGAAGGAGCTCCTCCCGGATGTTGCCCTAATTGATATTGAGATGCCCAAAATGGATGGTATTGAGGCTGCCAAGCAAATTAAGACAGCTTGTCCAACCACGGCGGTTATCATAGTTAGTGGTTATAAATATGCTCACTACATACTTGCTTCTGTAGAGGCGGGAGTGGACGGATATTTACTAAAGCACACGCCACGCAGAGAGCTTATCAATGCTATTCGAATGGTCCACTCTGGGCAGGGCGTGTTTAGTCTCGAAGCTACGGCTAAGGTCCTGCGTGGTATAGCCACCGAAAAGTATAGGGAGAAGATATCTCTTGGTTTGTTGCGCCCGCGTGAGCTAGAAGTACTTAAGATGACTGCTAGAGGCATGACCAATAAGGAAATCGCAGCTGAACTTTGTATCAGTCCCCACACAGTTGGTACCCACCTTGTGAACATCTTCCGAAAGCTGGGAGTTGATACACGCACGGAAGCTACTTTGTACACTCTAAAAGAGGGCTTGCTCACCGTGAATGACCTTACTCGAGAAGTGAAATATTATTAGGTCCTTACGAGATTTCACTCTACCCTTTTCCTAGCTTTTGCTTTATCTATGTAGTGCTAAAGATAAAGTTCAGATAGAGAAGATAACAGAAAGTTGGCAAATGAAAATGCTGAAGACCGAGGAAAGTTTCCAGGCTCTAGTCGAGGTTGCAAGCGACTGGGACTGGGAAATAGATGCTGAGGCCATCTACGCCCATGTCAGTCCGAAGTCAAAGGATTTATTGGGATTCGAGCCAGAGAAAATCATCGGCAAGACGCCATTCTGCTTTATGTCCGCAGAAGAGAGAGAACGCTTCGAGAGGAAGTTCCGAGCCATAATTGAGTCCGGGAAGCCTTTTGCAGGATTGGAGAATATGATGCTACGTAAGGATGGGCGATTGGTTAT
>CAYTTK010000211.1:0-3648 GCA_964440735.1 uncultured Pirellulales bacterium | reverse complement strand
GCCAAACCTTCAACCACCTAATAGAATCCAGAACTGTTGTGGCAGCTCTCCACCTGACCTGCTAATAAGGTAAAGTTTTATCCAGAGACTATTTAGAAATGTTATGCGTTTAGGAAAGTATGCTTGTCGAGATTTGAGGCAGGAATATGGAGTACCCAAGTGAATGGGAAATTGTATTCACAGCTAAAAATGGCAAGAAGGTAGACTTTCGCCCAAAACAATCTGGTGACACGGAAATGCTGTGGAAAATGTTCTCGACAATGTCAGATAAAAGCCTGTCAAACCTAGTTCCTCCATTCACTAGAGAAAGAATAGAAAGCTGGACACGCAACATAAACTATGACGAAGTCCTGACAATCGTTGCAGTCACAGAAGAAAAAAACGAGCAGCGAATTGTTGGCTCAGCATCACTTAAGTTCAACCCGCAGGAAACATCCAAACATAAAGCTGAGTTTAGCATTACCGTGCATGATGACTATCAAAACATGGGATTAGGCACGGCGATGTTGAAGCATCTGCTTGATATCGCTAGAATGAAAAAGCTGAGAAAAGTTTTGCTTCTTGTAAACACTGACAACGATAGAGCCGTTCATGTGTACAAGAAAGCGGGTTTTGAAATAGAAGGAAAACTCTGCAAAGAGCGGTTTGTCAAAGGTAACTATGTAGACGAGTACATAATGGCGATTTTCCTATAAACGCAAAATATCCTCAGAACCTTATCTGCTGCCCTTGCCTTCTATGATGCCTCTTTTCATACCACAATTAGTTTTTAACCAAATAGAATAGCAAAAGATTACAAGAAAGGAACACTAGCTATTCTTCTTTTTTGCAACAAACATTCCAATTACAACTAGAAAAAGACCCATAATCATGCTTGTTCTAATTTCCAGTGATAACCCAAAAAATCCGCCTATATAATCAATGGCATTAAGAACAAGCAAAATAAACCAAATAATTATCAGGCATATCCCCGTTTATTGTAAATTCATCATCCATCACTTATAATCTTGTTCAAATCTTTTTGTGTTCTGCGTGTGCGTGAGAATCTTTATTAAATAAACTATCAACCAATCTTGCGTGCGCGCATACGCCAGATTCTTCAAACTCTCTAAACCATTTTAGTTTGTCGTACTTTTTTTCTTGCAGGTCAACGAAACTTCCTTTTTACATCACGTAAGAAATACCGCGTAGAGAACCAGAATCCAAAGATCGATCCGCCCACAAGTTGTAGCCATGGTTAACTAGGGTTCTTAGCAGTGTATCTTCCTAGGTTGCCTGAAACAACAGTGTTTGGTCCCGTAGAGTAGATGTCTTCATAGCCTAGATTACCGTAGACATTGTTTCCAGTGATCAAATTGTAATCAGAGTATACGCCGTATTCTTTGATTCCATACTGTTGAGTTTCGACTTTGTAGTCATCAACAGACCCAGCTCTGTTTCCAGATATGGTTGTGTAACTAGTATTGTATAGGTAAATTCCACTCGATGCGTTTATTGGGTTGTTGCTGTTCAGTTTTGCGGTGTTGCATGCTATTAGTAGGTTTTTGCATGAGTCGATGTTGATTCCGTCTTTCTCGTTGCCATCAAACAGGTTTCCAACGATGTTTCCGCTAGTCAGCAAGTAAGCATTTAGGCCATACATTGAATCCCAACAGGTGTTTGATACAATTAGAAATCCACTTGAAGTAACATATATGGCACTGCCTGTTACGTTTCCAACGTCATTATCAATTACATGAGCATCGGAAGCGTAGTCGCCTATCCATATTCCGTGATCTGAGCTACTGTTGCCAATTTTTTCGATCCGATTCCTGACTATCCACGGTTGAAGACTGCTCATCGGCGGTGTACCAAAGATATGTATGGCAGTCTGCTTGATTTCATAGAAAATGCACCTTTCAATCAAGACTCTCTCTGAGTTATTTGCAACTAGTCCTTTGCCGCTTGCTTGCGAGTCTCTGTTCCCCTGAAAATAAATCGATTTTATGGTAGTGTAATTCGAATTTGTAAGTCTAATCATGTCAGTGTTTGAATTTTGCGTGAGATTGAATTTTGTTTCCCAGCTTTGTCCAATGATGTTGATGTTAAGTTTTTCCACAACATTAATCGTGCCGTCTATATTGTAAGTTGCGTCACGGAGGAAAACTAGACCGCCAGTAGGTAAGCTTGAAATTGCGTTGTTTATGACGGTTGTTGCATTGGTTCCAAAATATTGTATTGCTCCAGTTGAACCGTTCTTTGCATAATAGGTTGAGCCGTCTCTCCAAATTAGAAAGCTGAAAGCAGCTTTCAGTGTCCCATTGTCTATTTTTGCTGGAGTTATACTGCCATTAGCCAATTTAGTGGTCACTATGGCGCTGTCAACTATCTTTTCCGCTGTCACTGCGTCGTCTGCAATCTTGGTGGTTGTTACTGTTCCATCTGCAATCTTAGAGCCTGTTACTGCACTGTCTTCAATCTTAGAGGCTGTTACTGCTCCGTCGGCAATGTTGATTGTTATGATGGAGCCGTCAGCCAAGTCCACAGCCGTTAATGTTCCATTCTGTATTTTTGCTGAAGTTACACTTCCATCAGCTAATTTGGTGGTTATGATGGCGGTGTCAGCTATCTTTTCTGATGTAACTGCGTTATCACTGATTTGGGTAGTTTGTAATGGTAGGATGTTTGGTGCAACGTAAACCACAGCCAAGGTGGTGACTAAAGAGAGAATCCACGTTACAACGATTATGGGAGCCGCTTTCTTTATTGAAGTTGCCATCCCAGACATTTTATCACCTCCTCTTTCCATTAACACTGATACGGTTTTTCAAGGAATATAAAATGATAGCCCACCAAGAATCGTTAATGCTAGCTGATTGGACTAAAAATTAGCACCGAATTAATCAGCATTTTGCGCTATTTTTTCTCTGGGAACCTTTCCCAAATTAATTATGAGGTCTCGTGTGTTCTTCATGTCTTGGAGGTAAACGAATTCATCTACCCCATGATAGCGGGTGTCGGCTCTGATGGTGCCATAACAAACCACCGGTATTCCGTTCTTGGCGAAAAAGCTTCCATCGTTTCCCCCAAGTTCCGCAGCATAGGGTAAACTCTGACCCGTTGTCTTCCTTATGTTTTCAGAAACTGTTTGCACAAAAACTAAATCCTTGGATGTGTGGTAGCCCTGCTGCCTGTTCACAAGCTCCAAAGACGCTTCGCAACCGGTCTTCTCAATTGCCTTCTGGAAAAAATCGTTCAGTTCTCTCTCAGCCTGCTCTATCGGCTCTTCAGGTAGGAGTCTCCGGTCAAAACGAACTTCACATGTGCCAGGTATCACATTTTCTTTTTCGCCTGCTCTGATCATTGTTACGGAATATCTTCCCCAAACAAACTTTCTCGGAGCCTCTGAGGGCGCATGTAAAGTTGATTCTTTTTTTTCAACTAGTTTTCTGTATTGTTCAAACTCTGCAAGCAGTTTCAAGGCTTCTTCAATGGCGTTTTTGGCTTTGAAGGGGTACCCCGCATGTCCCTGTGTTCCCTTAACCAGAAGTTTTCCCCAGATGATTCCGCTGGCGCCTAAAAAGAGACTCTCCGGTCCAGCGTCAACTATCAAAGCTGCGTCTCCATTTAGTCCCCAGTCGCTCATCACATAGTCGACGCCGTATCTTC
>CAYTTK010000210.1:0-3681 GCA_964440735.1 uncultured Pirellulales bacterium | reverse complement strand
GCACGAAGATCGACCAGGCACTGCTCGGCACCTGCACCAACGGCCGCCTGGAGGATCTGCGGCTCGCGGCGAGGATCCTCGAGGGCAAGACGCTCGCCGATGGCGTGCGGATGCTCGTCTTGCCTGCTTCGCAGGAAATCTTGGTGCAGGCGCTTGCGGAAGGGCTGATCGACCCGCTGGTCAAGGCCGGCGCGATGCTGCTCAATCCCGGCTGCGGGCCGTGCCTCGGTGCGCACCAGGGAGTGCTCGCCCCCGGTGAGGTTTGCCTGTCCACCGCAAACCGCAACTTCAAGGGCCGGATGGGCTCGGCGGAGGCACAGATCTATCTCGCCTCCCCGGCAACGGTCGCCGCCTCGGCGATCACTGGTGTGATCACCGATCCGCGGGAGTTCTTCTAGGGGAAGCAGAACCGCAGAGTGCGCAGAGAGAAGCAGGAGTAAGATGATGAAGGGCCTGACGGAGGGAGACCAGAATCCTCAAGGTCTTTGGGTTGCCCTACATGGTGTGGGGTCTGCATCTGAGTCTGGGGTTCCTCTGCGTTCTTGGCGTCTGCCTGTGCCGGTACCTGTCTGCGTCCGAAGGGCAGGCAGGCGGCAGACAGGTCTTTGCGAGAGCAATAAAGTGGTGAAGGAGCATCGATGAACAAGGGACGCGTTTGGAAGTACGGCGACGATGTGAACACGGACGTCATCTTTCCGGGCAAGTACACCTACCAGCCGATGGAGCCCGAGGAGATGGCGCAGCACGCGATGGAGGATCTCGACCCCGCCTTCGCCAAGGGAGTGAAGGAAGGCGACGTCATCGTTGCCGGGAAGAACTTCGGCTGCGGCTCCTCGCGCGAGCAGGCCGCGACCTGCCTCAAGGCCGCCGGCGTCGCCGCAGTGGTCGCCAAATCCTTCTCGCGCATCTTCTTTCGAAACGCGATCAACACCGGCCTGCCGGTGATAGAACTGCAGAACGGAATCGACGCGATGAAAAAGGACGAGACCGTCTCGATCGATTTCGGCAGCGGCATCGTGCGCCACGAAGGTAATGAATATCACTTTCCCGCGCTGCCGCAGGAAGTCCTCGCCATCCTCGAAGACGGCGGCCTGATCCCGCACGTGAAGAAGGTGCTGGCAACAAGCGGTTAGTCGTAAGCCGTTGGGTAGGATCATGAGTCTTCTGATCTGGAATCGACAACGCACCTACGCGACGCTCATCGGGCTCGGGATATGGATTCTACTGTTCCGCACGATCGTCATGACGACCGACGGCTCGCTGCAGGCGCTGGTGTGGTGGGTATCGGCGCTTCTCGTGCTGGAGTTCCTGGTGAACGTCGGAACGTTCCTCAGTGCGATCTGGTGGTGGATCGCCGGGACAGAAGCGCGGGCGTGGCTCCCCCTCCGGTTCACCGCCGCCGCGGTGATCGTTCACGCCGTGCGGGTCCTGATCTACGCCCTCGGCGACGTCAGCCCCTGGCCCCACTTCGACGTCCGCCCCACCTACCGAGCCTCCCAAGTGGTCAACCCGACCTGGGTCGTCTTCGCCTCCACGATGGCAGCGCTCAGCCTCGTCTTCCTGTTCATCATCTGGCAGGTTCGCCGCCGCCGCACGCGGGGTTCAGCGGCGCACTCGCAGTCGTAGCCAACCTCAAGAGAGCGTTCAGCCAGCACAAAGGTTCGGAGCACCGATTACCTGCATTCGTGAACAGGGGTAGTCTTGCAGATTCAACATCGAATGTTCAATTTACACAGCCTCGTCTCCACCCTCCCATAGCAACGTCTCCATAAGAGCGCATAGTATCGGTATGGATTTCAACCTTCGTCTGCTGCGGTTAAAGCTATAGGGCCGCTCGATTCAGCGGATGTAAGCTTCCTCCATGGGTAGAGAGCAACGCTCTGTCAGAGTAACTGTCACTCATCCTCCGAGTCGTGCGCCTTGTTCCGTTAGCTTGATGCTAGTAGGATTCGAGCAGGGATGGTGGTGGCAATATGTGCGAATGTAATGAGAGAAGTAGTGCATGGGTGCAGTGATTGGTGAGTCGTATGGCTGGCAGTGCTACGCAGCACCTTTGCATACCAATCCGTGTAGGGCCGACTCAAGACGAGGTTGGGTATTGTGCTGAGATTCTCGACTCCTCAGAATCTGGGAGCCTCCCTCCGTGAAACCTATGAGCATCTCCTTCCACAGCTCAGCTGCCTTCTCGGGTATCCTGCGGAATTGCAGTCCTTCAGACTCGCACTCTGTCCAGAGGCAGACTCGTTGCATGAGGATACGGGGCATCTTCTCATTAGGTTGGCTGGTCCGGGTGGCGAGGTGGGGCGCAACTTCTTACGGTTGACCCCGCAGTGCTCAGACGATCCGTTTGCAAGGAGGATCGCTGGCGGTTTTGTCGCACTCAGTCGTCGCCTCGCAGAGTCAGCAAAGCAGTCTTGGGATCTCAAGGCATTCCTCATACGCGAAGGAGCATTCCTTTGGGACAATACTGTCTTGTCTTGCTTCTACCGTGGCAATCAGAAGTATGTGGCACTTGAGGTACTTACAACGGCGCGGGACACGCTGCTGTTCCGCTATGAAGGCGAGCCTGTCGCGCTAGGTGTCCTCGTCACCTGGAATTGGCACCAACTGGAGCCACATCTGCGTGAGCAAGGGTGCTCGATTCTCGACCTCTCAAGAGGAGTTGACCTTCGCTCGGTGCTTCGGGAGATAAAGGCAATGCACCTCCTTTCGGACGGCGGTAATTCGATATTCGTCATGCGATCCGTTGGCAAGGTGGGCCATCTGGTCCATTTTCCCCATTCAGGGCTGTATGGGGAACAACCCGAATACGAGTCTGTCCCGGCACGTTTCAGACACCTGCCAAGGCTTCTCAAAGGACGGGATCTTGGTCTTGTCACCACGCGCCGAGGAGAGCTCTACCTGTTCCGATCAGGGTGTGTCTTGAAGTGGACCCGAGCCGGATGGTATCGAGTATCCGGCCCGCCGCTGCGGATGGAATTTGAGACCCATCTGCCCGCTCAAGTTGCGGATTGTGTGTCAAAGCTTATTACGTACCTTTCGGACCACAGAGTGGGTAGCCTAATTCTAGTTCCAGACGTACCAGTCGATCTACAAGCACATACCAGCGGTGGTGTCAAAGGCTTGTTCCGCGGAACTGATTTGGGGAACATACTTGAAATGAGATTCGCTTCGCTTGCAGGCTTTGCTGCCATCGACGGCGCATTGATCATCGCCCAAGATGGGGCAGTCCTCGGTCCTCGATGCGGGAGTAATTCTTCAAGTCCCGTCGGCACATACTAGGAAAGGTCAAGGCGCCCGTAGTGCAGCTGCCAGTTATGCAAGTACCTTTGGCTTGGCGGCAAAGGTCAGCCATGACGGCCCCGTGACGGTCTACAGAGATGGCGTCTTGATCAGGATGATGGCCTAGCGCGAAGCTTGGGGTCTGGTCTTCATTCTTGGTGTTCTCGTCTTGGCGGGAGACGTAGGTACAGATTTCAACTCTCCTGAAGGACACAGCCTAGTCAACACTTCCCGAATCGCGGTGGTCACACCTTGCCTCTTGACCTCGGTGAGGGTGATCTTGCCCGCCGGCGACTTCGGGGATATACTTTGGCTATCCATGACAGGGGGCGACGATGTTCACGAAGGTCCAGAAGTGGGGCAACAGCCAAGGGTTGCGCCTCAGCAAGGAGCTGCTTT
>CAYTTK010000209.1:0-3705 GCA_964440735.1 uncultured Pirellulales bacterium | reverse complement strand
GCCTGGTTGGCCTGCTCCTGCGGCAGGAACTCGTGCAGCGGCGGGTCCAGCAGGCGGATTGTTACCGGCAGGCCCGCCATAGCGGTAAAGATGCCCTCGAAGTCGCTTCGCTGGTAGGGCAGTAATTTTTTCAATGAGCCTTCGAACTGATTTTTAACAGTTGAATATTGCTTTTCGATTTGCTTTTTCTCTTTATCTGTTTGAGCGGCGCTGAGCTTGTTCGTCATTTCGTCGTAGTCGTCTGCTGCGAGTATCATTTCTCTAACTGCCCAGATACGGTCGCCCTCGAAGAACATATGTTCCGTTCTGCAGAGCCCGATACCTTCGGCGCCGAAGTCTCTTGCCCGTTTTGCATCTTCGGGTGTATCGGCATTGGTACGGACACCGAGCTTTCGGACGTCGTCGCAGATTTTCATAAATTTTCCGAAATCGCCGCTCATTGAAGGCTCGACCGTTGCGAGCCGGCCTTTCATCATCTCGCCGGTGCTGCCGTCGAGGCTGATAAAGTCACCTTCCTTGATTGTCAGTTTGCCTACGGTTATTTTTGCAGTTTTGTAATTGATATTTAATTCGCCGACCCCTGCGACGCAGCATTTGCCCATTCCGCGAGCTACGACTGCGGCGTGGCTTGTCATACCGCCGCGGGCGGTCAGGATACCTTCAGCGGCATCCATACCGCCGATATCTTCCGGGCTGGTCTCGATACGAACCAGGACGACCTTTTTGCCTTTTTTCTTCCAGTCCTCAGCCGTGTCAGCGTTGAAGACGACCTGTCCGACTGCCGCTCCGGGCGATGCAGGCAGCCCTTTGGCGATTACCTCTCGCTTTGCTTTCGGGTCGAAATGCGGATGCAGGAGTCTGTCGAGCTGTTCCGGGGTAACTCTTGTTACGGCTTCTTGCCTGTTTATCAGCCGCTCCCTGACCATATCGACCGCAATCTTGACGGCCGCTTCCGCGGTGCGCTTGCCCGTCCGCGTTTGGAGTATATACAGCCGACTATTTTGAATCGTAAATTCCATATCCTGAATATCTTTGTAGTGTTTTTCGAGTCTGGTCATCAGGCTGGTGAGCTGTTTGTAGCACTTTGGCATTATTTTGTTGAGCTGATTCATCGGCAGAGGGGTTCGGATTCCAGCGACGACGTCCTCACCCTGAGCATTGACCAGGAATTCGCCGTAGAATTCTTTTTTGCCGCTGCTGGGATTGCGTGTAAAACAGACGCCGGTTGCGCAGTCATCGCCCATATTTCCGAAGACCATAGCCTGAACATTGACTGCGGTTCCGAGCAGGCCGGTTATTTTGTTGAGCTGTCGGTACTTGACCGCTCGCGGCGTCATCCAGGAACCAAGGACAGCATTGATTGAGAGATGGAGCTGCTTTAGGCCGTCCTGCGGGAAGAGTTTGCCGATGTGCTTTTTGTACACTTTTTTGTAGGCATCGACAACGCCTTTGAGCTGGTCGGCGTTCAGCTCATTATCGAGTTTTACACCGGCTTTTTTCTTGGCTTTGTCGATTTCGTGTTCGAAATGCTGGTGGTCACAGCCCATCACTACATCGCCGAACATATCGATGAACCTGCGGTAAATGTCGTATGCGAATCGCGGGTTACCGGTTTTTTTGATAATGCCTTCTATAACGTTATCGTTCAGGCCGAGATTGAGAACGGTGTCCATCATACCGGGCATTGAAATGGCGGCACCGCTTCGAACGCTGACGAGAAGCGAGCGGTCGGGGTCGCCAAGTTTTGCGTTCATCGCTTTTTCGAGCTTTGCGAGATTTTTATCGATTTCTTCTTTCAGGCCTTTGGGCCATTTGCCCTTGTTTTTGTAATATTCATCGCAGACTTTCGTTGCAATGGTGAAGCCGGGCGGAACGGGGATTTTGATGTTGGTCATTTCCGCGAGGTTTGCGCCTTTGCCGCCGAGAGTTGCTTTCATTTTTGCATTGCCTTCGGCCTTGCCGCCGCCAAAAAAGTAAACCCTCTTTTCTGCCATTATGATAACTCCTTTCAGAAGCTTGTATTTAGTGTGCTTACGTCTGCTTAAGCTGTTTTTTGTTTTTCGGGTTTATTATTTATTTAACTTTATATTTATAAAACGAATGAGTTTATGAATATCATTTGCAAATGTCAAGAGAGTTTTGGAAAGAGGGGGAAGAAAGAATACAGGACACAGAAAAAGGAAGACGGAGGGCGGAGGACGGAAAATTCGAATATCGAATATTGAACAAGGAATTTTGAGTTATGAGATAAATCATTGATATTAAATGCTCAACTTCCAATAAGCAGGTCATAAGTCACACGCCACAAGAAAAAATTAGTTAACAGGTGGCCTTGGCGGCGACTACTAAACGAAAAAGAAAGACCCCCAACATAAAGTTGGGGGCTAAACGAAGAAGAATAACCGAAAAAATAACCACAAAACACGATTTGGCTGAATCTATCGACCTTGCTAAAAGTATGCACTGAGATTGCGTGTGAGTTTGCTGACTGTGTTTGCTGAAAAAATAATATATTTTTTGCGTTCAGACGATATTAACAGTATAATTGTGTAAAAGCTGAATTGAAATGATTGTGTAATAGAGCGTTGAAACAGCAGAAACAGCGCTAAGAAACAAAAGCTTCGATATCTGCCTCTTTCATCATTTCTCTTATTCTGCCAATTTTTGTTAAGTAAGGTGCTTTAATTTAAAACGATGCCGGCTGGAATTCCGGCATAAATATTATTTCAGGTTTAAAGAAAGGTAAGTAAATTAAAATGAATATCTATGTAGGCAACCTATCGGGAGAAGTGACAGAAAATGATTTGCGTCAGGCTTTCGAATCTTTTGGCCAGGTCGAATCTGTCAATCTCTTAAAGGACAGGATTAGTGGTGAGTCAAGGGGATTCGGATTCGTAATGATGCCCTCTCAGAGCGAAGCCCAAGCCGCAATCACAGGTCTGAACAGCCAGGATTTAAAGGGTCGAAATATGAATGTTAGTGAGGCTCACCCAAGGATGGGAAGCCGTAGAAGCAGCGGCCGAAGAGGAGGCTACGGTGGAAGCCGCGGCGGCGGGCGTCGCTACTGACAATCAGAGCTAAAATTTTACAGAACAGCAAGGTAGTAAATTGGAACCGAACCTATGGGTAAGAGTTATTGTTAGCATTTGAAAACTTAGTCGGAATTTTCCGGTTTATCTTTTTATGAGGACTCAAGACATAAAGGGAGAAAACAATGGCACAAGCAAAATCAGGTGATACTGTTAAGGTTAACTATACAGGCAGATTAGATGACGGTAAAGTTTTCGCCAGCTCAAGTGAGCAGGAACCTTTAGAATTTGTAATCGGTAAAAGTCGTATGATATCAGGTTTCGAAGAAGCTGTGGTCGGGATGGCCCCAGGTGAATCTAAAACGGCGAAGATTTCGGCAGATAAGGCTTTTGGGCCGCACCGTAGTGATATGACACGGGTGGTGGAACGAAGCGAATGCCCGACAGACGTAGCGAGCGGGCAGAGATTGGAGGTGACCGACCAGAGTGGCCGGATGACTGTCGTGAAAGTGACAGACGTATCCGAATCAAAGGTGACATTAGATATAAACCATCCTCTGGCGGGGAAAGATTTGACGTTTGATATTGAGCTGGTTGAGATTGTTTGACGATTGCCTTCAAAACGGAGAATTGATTATGAATAAGATAACCAAAAAAAGACCCAGGTTAAGAATTG
>CAYTTK010000208.1:0-3712 GCA_964440735.1 uncultured Pirellulales bacterium | reverse complement strand
CGATCTGGACCAAACAGTTCGAGGGGCTGTTTGAGCGTCCACCGGAGTGGTACGTCGGCACAAGTCCGGTATTCAACGGCTATCTATTCGGCCTGTCGATGATGCACCTAGCTTCAGGGATGCAGCGCACGTTTGTTTCTGCGCCGCGCACCAGCTCGAGCGGCCGATCGGCCTGGGGCGGCGGCGCAAGCTTCGGGGGAGGTTTCTCAGGCGGTGGCTTCGGGGGCGGGGGCGGGGGTGGCTGGTAGACACGCACTACTCTTGAAATTCAAATCTCTCCTCTGCAAACAGCCTCAGACAGGCATCGGCAACTTCCGGGCCGTAGAGTGTTCCTTTGTTTTGCGCGATTTCTTCCAGGGCCTGTTCAACGCCAAGCGCAGGCCGGTAGGGACTGACCCCCTTTCAAAGGTTCTTTCAGCTCCAGGAGCAGGTCAACACAAAAGTTCTATCTACAGTCACGTCGGCTCCTGATAGAACGAACGGCTGGCTGAGACGACCCGCAAGTCGGCATCCAGTACCAGCAAGGGCTCACGCACCGTCTCCACAATACTCTCAGCGTATTCTCGCGCCTCCTGAACGGCTTGCTCCACCTGCCTGCGCTCAGCGTCGACCGCTTCCAATTCGGCAATCCGTTGGCGCATTTGCAGCAGTTCGTCGATCAGTTGTCGTTTTGTCTTTTTCTGATCTTTTATCTTAGCTTCCTAGACAGACAGCAATTTGGGTGAATGCTTCCCGTCAGTCCGAGGCTTTGGCGTCCACAGCTGGAGTGTAGCGTTGGTAGTTGTCTCGGCCCTTGCTCTTAGCGCGATACATGGCAATGTCAGCATTCTTCACAAGCGTTTCAACATCTTCGGCGCCTTCGGGGTAGACGACAACTCCTATACTGGTGGTGACATGAAGTTTGTGGTCATCGATTACGAGCGGCTCTCGAACGGCCTCTAAGAGTTTCTGGGCAATCTTCTCAGCGGCATTCGTTTGAGCGATCTGTGGCAAGATCAGCATGAATTCGTCGCCGCCCAGCCGGGCGACGGTGTCACTCTTCCGGACAACGCTTTTAAGTCGATCGCCGACTGCCTGCAGCAGCTGATCACCGACGCTGTGCCCGAGGGTATCGTTGACGTCCTTGAAGTGATCCAGATCGAGCATCATCACGGCCAGCTTTTGCTGGTCACGATGGGCATGGGATAGCTCTAGACAGAGGCGGTCATTGAACGCCTGTCGGTTTGGCAGGCCGGTCAAGGGATCGCGGGTGGCCGTATGAGCCAGTTGTTCTTCTGCGTGCTTGAGTTTGGTGATGTCTTTGGAAATAACCGTTACAGCAGATATTTGGCCGTTTTGATCCGTAACAGGACTCAGTGTCCGGAGGAAATAATGGCCGCCTCTTTCGCTTTTGTGTTCGTAACGGAGTGACCTAGCCGTTTTGCATACCTCATTTAGCTTCTCCACAAACTCTTCTGTTTTCTCTTCGGAATGGAACTTGCCGTATGGGACGCCAATGGCTTTGTCCATTGGGCAGCTGAGCCTCGATAAATAGTGATTGTTCATGAATAGATACGTGCCATCTTTGTCTACTAAATAGACGCTATCTTCGGTAGACTCCACCAGCGAACGATACTTCTCCTCGCTTTTTCGTAGCGCCTTTTCTGCCTGCTTGCGCTCCGTAATCTCTTCCACAATCTCAATGAACCCCGTTACTGCACCGTCTGAGTCGGCGGTCGGAAACGCCTGAATTCGGACTGAAAAATGGCTCCCATCATCCCGAACCCCTTCGGTTTCAGCCACTTCGGGCTTTCCGGTGACTACGGCCCGATTCCCAGGGCAGTGAGGGCATATTGACTCACGTTTCTCAAGTTCCTCAAAGCACTTACGGCCGACTAACTCGGAGGCCGCCTTGTTGAAGTAGCGGCCGACCGCTTTATTAGCCATGCGTATCCTGTAATCGGTGTCTATCACCGTGATGCCCCAGAAGAGGTTTTCCATCATGGATCGAATCAGATCTTCCTCCATTCTCAGCTGCTCCGCCTGTTTATCCTTGGCTTCTGAGCTTTTCAATTCAGCAACCTGTTGGCGTAATTCTTCCAACTCGTGAATCAGTAGTTCTTTTGTCTGGTTTTCTTTCCCCATTTCAAACCTCTTCCCCATTGTCAAGCTGACTTAACCTACGTCAGTGCTGACTGAATTTCAAGTCCTCCTTTAACCAACTATTGGCCTCTCTAAGGGGTCCATCCTAACTAACCGACCGCAGCATGCCCTGTTAACGAGGGCCGGCAATAAGCCAAGTCCAAGTCTGAGCACTGCCTCGCCAACCTGCCCGTAGAGCGGTATTATCTCTTGAAGTGCGATCATGTTGTGCATGTCATAGCAGGATAGGAGGACGTCTCTTGCTGATGTTAAAAGTACGTTCCACTAGGTGGCGCTCGGCCTATTGGGGCCTCATCCTTCTCGGGGTGCTTACCGCGGCTAGTGAGACCGACTTCCTTCGGCCTCTGCATGGTGACCGTATCTTGACTCATGGAGTCTGATGTCCAAATTCTTGGCCGATGAGTGCACATACACAGAGACCATTGAGTTCGTCCGAAAGGTTCAATTTGATGTGATCCGAGTTCAAGATCTCAAAAGAGCTTTGTTCGCAGTGGACCGAAACAAGTAGCGGAAGCGAACCAACCCTTAACTTCGAAGAGTTGGGCTCCAATGGCAATAATGACCGAAGAGCAGGACTGCTCATTTAACCTCTTCAAGCTTATGCTTGCAGGCTGGTCTGTTTGTACGAAAGATCTCACTATGAAAGCAGCGACTGGCAACTGCTTTTAGAAAAGGAGACCGCAATCCTATTTGGCGATCGTTTGCCGCGCCTCGCCAACCAGTCCTCAAGCGGATATCATCCCGGGGTGCTTGTTTGGCGTGCGAAGTTCACGGAAGGGGATTACTATGAGAACGAGAGGGATTGTGGTCTTGGGACTTGTACTCTTTCTCGTGGTGTTCGCCTCAATCAGCGTGATTTGCGTTGCCAGCCTTGCGGCAGACGTAGTGTCGTGGAGTCCGAACCGTCCCATTGGATGGGATGATTTCCAGGGAAAGCCGCCGGTGCAGGCGCAAGACATGATGGAGGCTGCCCAGATTCACATGACAATCCGCTGGCAGCTCCAATTGATCATGGAATGCGATTACCAGCTCCAGATATGGACGGCGATCATCGACCGGCCCTCGCTCACAGTAGTAAACACGATGGTCCCCGCTTCCTCCTGGGTCGACCGTAGCAGACAGAACAGCGCCACATTGAACCATGAGCAAGGCCATTTTGACCTAAACGAAGTGTATCGGCGGAAGCTCCAAGCGGCCCTCGCTCCGCTAAGTGCAGAAGGCGGCACATCCCACGCTGCGAAACAGGCGTTGCAGGCACTTATTGACGCGACAAGCCAAAAGATCCTGTCTCAACTTGCGAACACTCAGGCAAGCTACGACCAGGAAACCCATCACGGGACTGACCTGCAAGCCCAGACGGCATGGGACAAGAGGATCGAGGCCTGGCTCGCGAACTCAAATCAAGCACCCTAGAGCTGTGTGAGGAGGGACTCGCCGTTCTCCATGTAATCGTATCCGGCCACATTGCCACAACCGGCGTTGCAGCGACACAACCTACCGAGATTCGCGCAGAGGCCGGATCAGGCACTGCGGATCGTGTAGAATGTGAGTGTAATCGATATCACCAAGG
>CAYTTK010000207.1:0-3810 GCA_964440735.1 uncultured Pirellulales bacterium | reverse complement strand
GATTGGATTCTGGAATGTGTGGCGGAAGACATTTCCATTAAACAAAAAATGTATGCCTGGGTAGATAAATATCGCAAGCCGGAATCCGTCGTCAGTACCGTAACTTCGAGTCTCGTGTTGGAAGATCTTCCCCAGGGGCGCAGCGAATCGTTTCGCAAACATTTTCTTTCGACGCACTTTTACAATCCGCCGGGCAAGATGCCGGCGTGTGAAATTTCCGGCCAAAGCCAGACCGATCCGGCGGTGATCCAGCATATGGCGGATTTTCTGGAAAAACGTTTACGGCGAGTGGTTATTCCCGTCAAGCCCCAGGCGGCGTTTGCCGGCAACCGGATTGCCTTTTTACTGTTTGCGCGTATCGTGGAATTGGCGGCGGAATATGGCGTGGAGATGATGGATTATCTGATCGGGCCCTATACGGGACGGATTATGTCGCCCCTGGCCACAATCGATCTGGTCGGTTTAGATATTCACCGAGCGATCCTCCACAGTCTTCAGGAAAATACCCACGACGCCATGCATGAAAAATTAACGGTCCCGGACTATCTCGATACCATGATTCAGATGGGTTGTCTCGGCAGAAAGACCAGGAACCGAGGGGGATTTTATAGAAGGCTGGAAAGCGGCCAATATGAATATTTCGACCCGGCCACCCGTACCTACATCCCCACGTTTGCACCGCATATTCAGTTTGTGGAAACCGCGAAATATTTTATCCATCTGGGAATGTACCGACAGGCATTTGACACGATCCTCAAGGCGAAAGGGCCGGAAGCAGAGATCGTTCAGGAAATCCTGGCAACGTACATTTCATACGCCTATATGTTAGTTGGGACCGTCACGGATGAAACCTATGGTATCACGGGAATAGACCGGGTCATGACCACCGGGTTTAACTGGGCGGGCCCGAGCATGATCGTTCATATGCTGGGCGGAAAAGAAAGGGCTATCGAATTGCTGGAAGCAAACGGATTGACGGCACCCAAGTCTTTACGAGAAGAAACGCAGGCAGAACCGGTTCACTTTAATGTAGGCAAATATTTTCCGGCACGATAATGGAGAAAGAAAAAATATGAACCAAGGGAACGTGTATTTATTAGGGGGTTATCAAACGGATTTTGCCCGGAACTGGGCGCGGGAAAATAAACATATTTCCGCCATGATGCGAGAAGCCTACGAAGGATCTCTGGCAACAACCAATGTTCTCCCGAAGGATATTGATGCGGCCTTTCTAGGCAATTTTGCGGCGGAATTGTACTGTATGCAGGGCCATCTGGGCGCCTTTTTTGTGGATTTTGATCCTGGGTTTAAGGGCTTACCCACCCAACGTTTTGAAGCGGCATGTGCGTCCAGCGCTTTAGCGGGATTATCCGCCATTGCACATATTCAAGCCGGCATCTACCATTGCATCTGTCTGATCGGCGTTGAACAGATGAAAACGGTGGATGCGGTGCGGGGGGGAGATTATCTCGGTACGGCGGCCTGGTACGAAAAAGAATCGCAAGGAATCGAATATCCGTTTCCCAAATTATTCGGGAAACTAGGAGACGTCTATGACAGCCGCTATGGCCTGGATGACAAGTATCTGGCCCGGATCGCCGCCTTGAATTATGCCCATGCTAAACATAATCCGAATGCCCAAACCCGCCACTGGTTTATGAACTATCAACACGCCTGCACTCGGGGGCAATACAATACGACGGTTACCGGCAGAATCAAGGTCACGGACTGCTCGCAAATTACGGATGGAGCGGTGTGTTTCTATCTGGCGTCGGAGAAATTCGCGGCGGCATATGCAAACCGCGCCGGAATCCCCCTAGAGAAAATTCCGCAAATCCTGGGTTGGGGTCACACGACGGCTCCCCTTGAATTTGCGGCAAAAGTGAAAGATTCCGAGAAGAATGAGTATGTTTTGCCCTGGACACACAGAGCCATTCTGGATGCCTATCAGCGCGCCGGCATCAAAAATTGCTGGGACCTGGATCTGATCGAGACCCACGATTGCTTTACCACCTCCGAATATATGGCGATCGACCATTTTGGTCTGACCGAGCCCGGCGAGTCCTTCAAAGCTATTGAAGAGGGAGTCATAGAAATGGATGGCAAACTTCCCATCAATCCCTCCGGCGGTCTGATCGGCGGCGGCCATCCGGTGGGCGCCACCGGCGCACGCCAATTGCTCGACGCGTATAAGCAGGTGACGGAAACGGCCGGCGACTACCAAGTCCCCGGTGCGAAAAAAGTCGCGACGCTGAATATCGGCGGAACCGCCACCACGAATGTTTGCTTCATCGTGGGGATATACAAAAAAGGAAATATCCGCGATTATGAGTATAAGAAATAAGTTTTCTTTAATTCGATCTTTTGTACGTGAAATTTTTAATTTACTGATTACCTATGCTCCCGGAATATTGGGTCATAGGTTGCGTTATCGATATTATAAACGAAAGCTAAAATATCTCGGCAAGGGTGCCGTTATTGATTTTGGGGTATATATTATCAAACCCCACTTAATTTCCATCGGCGATAATACCCATATTGACCGCTGGGTTACCCTGGCTGCCGGGAAAGCCGTGGAGGGCCGCCATAATGATTGGGCTTGGCTTATGCGAGTTCATATCTGTGTATTTCATATTCTATCTCTGGGCATCAAGCTAAGTTGGCCGGACACGGCGGAAAGGAATAATATAAATGAATAAATCTATATTAGACATAATGATGTTGGCTCAACACCCAGTTGTTCTGGCAGATAAATCTGATGCGCCAGTTAAACTAACAGACTTTACGATACTTTTTATTATTTGCCTAACGACCTTTTTTATTAGTTCCGTAATATTTTTTGCTACAGCACATAGATGGCGCCCCAAAGATAATCCTCCCCCAAAAGGAAAAGTGCATGCTGCTGTTGGGCTTAATATGATTATCTGGTTTATCATATTTTTTGGACTGGCTCTTACTGTAGAAAAATCTTTAGGTTCATTTTTTCTTTGGAGAAGCTTTGGTGTAATTATCGGCCTACCCGTATGTAGTGTTATCCATAAGGGAATTTTTAATATTAGCTTTGCGAAGGGGCTTATATTATCGTTGATACCAATAGCCTCAATATTTGCGTTCAATATTCTCGCTTTAGTAATAAGACTCACAATGTATCCAAGCGATTTTCCTTAAAAATAAAAACGCCAGGGCACCGCAATGGCCGTAGCAGTACGCTATTCACCCCTTTGGTTGCGGCCTTTAGGCCGCGCTGGGAGCTTCGTGGTAAGATTCTTTTTGAGCTTTTTCGTGGCTGTAAAATCTGTGAAATCGGTGTAATCTGCGGATAATGTCTAGGTGGTAAAAACCCTTAAAAAACCATATTTACACTCAAAATCAGTTGACTTTACGGCAAAGGCGGTTTTCTTTTCGGCTGTGCACGCTGTGCAGAGGCAAAACCAATTTGATTTACGACTGACTAAACTTGATTTGAGGCTAACTCAATTTGATTTGGGGCTAATTAAGTTCGTTTTGCGGCTTAAAAACGATGATTTTCGGATCGTACCGGTGTAATTAACTGAGTTAAGTTCTTTATTTTAAGGAGTTTACATCAAATGGCACAATTTCCCAATGCAGAAGCGGATATAGTGGCTCTGGCCAACGCTATGATAGCAGGCTATATCGCCCACCCAGCGGATTTTCCCAGTATGGACCCTCTTACGGATCTGGTCGCATTGCAGGCGACGCTCGGCAACTACAGTACCGCCAAGACCGCGCAAACTGATGCCCTGGCCGCGGCGCAGGTAGCCACCGAAGCGAAGAACATCGCTTTAGATT
>CAYTTK010000206.1:0-3828 GCA_964440735.1 uncultured Pirellulales bacterium | reverse complement strand
ATTCTTCCGGCAGATCTTCGATGGTTATTTCTTCTCGGTTACCGGATAATAATTTTACCTCTCGGCCTTTCTCTAACCTCTGATCATATAGATAGGCAATCTTTTTTTCTATTTCGGTAATGTCAAACCCGGTTAAATCAATAAGAACCTGCCGTTGTTCCCTTCCCTTCATTTGCGAAAATAACCGGGGATCGAAACTTAGATAGCCGATAAAATCGTCTAATAATTTTTGCGGTGGATCGTGTTTTTTCCCTACTCCGTTGGTTACTTTTAATTTAGTATCACCGTTAGCTTTCCATGTCCTATTTACAACAAATAGCACTTCCGGTATTTTACCTGCTGCAAGATCATCAGATGATAAATCTTCACATAAGGTTACTTCACCCTCTGCTTCTTTTTCACCTTTTCTAATTGGCATGGGAGTTTCTTTCGCCCCAGCTTTCCAACATAATACATACCAGATAGAATCAAGCGCCGAGGTTTTCCCCGCTCCATTTTTACCGGATATAATCACCATGTCATCCTTTGGTGTTATATCAATTGCCTTGATTCCCTTTATATTTTTGCTTTTCAAATTAATGATTTTCATTTCTTACCCCCTTAATTTTTATTAATTTGCATACCTGTTTTGGTATATAGGATCACCCCCTTATTTGCCTTTGATATGCAAATCTTTCATTCATTACTTTAATGTTACTTAGCAAAAGATAATTTAATGCAACTCTTGTTAATCCATTGGTGACTATTAAATTACGAAAGGTTTCTTCAAAAGTTACTTTTCTTTTGGTTCCTAATTTCATATCTTCTTCAACAATTACCAATTATTCTCACCCCCTTTTTATCAGGAACGTAAACAGGCAAACCGCCCCTTCCTCATTGTCAGTTTTGTTTTTATTTCAAAATGGGGAGTTACCTATACCCTCTATGGTATAGTTATAGAAACATTATCGAAGCCTATTTGTAACCCTCGGTAGATCTCCCCAGGTGGGTTTCTTAAAATAAAAATAGCCAAAACAAAAAAGACCAAATAATAACAGGAGCACCGAGAACCTGTTAAAATATTCGGTCTGATTGCTTTGGCTATTTGATTTTGATTTTAATTGATATAACATAAAAAAACCCCGAACATCCTTAAATGTTCAGGGTTTTAATGTTATTTGTTATATCAAGTGTTATATCCTGTAATATATCTTATGTAAAGTAATAGTTAAAAACACCTTTTTGTTAAATTTAACCCTAGAACATTTAAAAGAATTTTTTATTCCGTTTCCGTTAATGCCTCTTTATAAAAACCAGTTTTCGTTTTCATTAATGCTGTTTTATAAAATTTAGATAATGCTTCTCGATATATTGGTAGCGGTCTTTGAGTTTTTCCCTCTTCCCATCTATATATAGTATATTCCCTGCAACCAATTTTTTTTGCAAGTTCTATTCTACTCAAACCTTCTTTTTCTCTTAGTTCTCTTAATCTGCTTAGATCGATTTTCATTCATCCTACGTGGACAATTAATTAAGGCAGGATAATTGACCTTAAAAATTGTCTATCCTCCTATCTTGTAAGGCTTTTTGGAGTAACATCCTTACTAAAAATATTATAGCAAGTGTGTTATTACTTGTCAAATATTTTTTAATAATCAAGAGGATTTATCTTGCCTTTTTTGACTTTTTCCATAAATTCTTTTAGTGCTATCTGGCAAAAATCAGATAAACTGATCTTGATAGGCTTAAAGTTTCTGGCCAACTCCCGGGCTTCTTTTTTCACTTCGGTAGATCCCGCGCTAAAGGTGATTCTATCATCTTCCTCTTTGACCTTGATAATTTCTTTTTTAATCATTATAATTACTCCTTTATTTTTTTATTAGGCTCGATTATTGACATAAAAAACACAACCAAAATGAATGGCAGCATAAACATAAATCCAACGATTAAACCAAATCTATCTTGGGGATTGACTGTTATGATTATAAATGTAATCTCTGCAAAAATAATCAGGACAGCAATCTTAGTAAATTTTGGTATTAAATCCCAAGCGATTTTTAATAGAGTCTTTAAAAATATTTCAAATTCGTAATCTTTTTTCATTTAATTTCATCCCTTCATAATATTCTTTAACTTTGGTCAGGGTCCAGACACTAGACAAATTTCTTATTTCTGCAATCTCTTTCCACTTATAACCGTATTTAGCCATAGTATAGCATATAATCGCTTCCATTTTAATATCATAGGG
This sequence comes from uncultured Pirellulales bacterium, assembly GCA_964440735.1. Lineage (GTDB taxonomy): Bacteria > Planctomycetota > Phycisphaerae > Sedimentisphaerales > Anaerobacaceae > CAZBWE01. Next base: position 1,601 of record CAYTTK010000206.1, on the reverse strand, counting down.
CTCAATCCTGATCAAGGGAATCAAAAGCCGATTATTTTTTTTATCGTATTCTGGCTTTTCAACCCTGGCCAATACATATTCGGGTTTTGGTAACTGATCCTTAACTTCTTCGTATCTCTCCGGATTTAACTTTACCTTTATAATATGCTTACATTCTTGCCTTCTAAATTTCCATACCGGGCAAGAGCAGCCCCAGGTATTCTCATCCGACAAAGAAACCGCATATTTACCATTACCACTTTCGCTTTCTACAATCCATTTTTTAACCCATTTCATTTTATCTTTACCCCCTTCTTTTTTTTGTAATCTTTTTCTTTTCGTAGATTGGGAATTTTTCGATAAGATCGAAGCCACCGCTAGGCTTTAAGAAAAGATTTTTATTTTTTTTATATCCCGGTTCCCCGGTTTCACCCTTGATTTGTTTCCCGGTTATCTTTTTAACCTCTACAAAATGGCAAGAATTAAATTTTAACTTAGGATAGCATTCCTTGCAAACGTCTCTAAATTTTTCTTTAGATAGTCCTGCTTCTTCATGATATTCAAGATAACAAACCCTAATAGCGGAAGAAATTTTCTTTTTACATTCCCAGCATTTCATTTTAGGAACCTCCTTTATTTAATAATGTGAACTTCGTATCCGTCATCTTCATACATATCTCTGTGCCATCTACACATATAAGCCCTGCGGATAATTTTTTTTGTATCAGGATCGCGGATGTAAACAAGTTTAACATCTTCGGTATAATTATCATGTTCCCCGTTTTCACAATCTTTACATATTCTCATTTTAGGAACCTCCTTTATATTTTTATCCCTTATCAATATAACTTTTAGTTATAGACCGGGATTTCTCCCGGTTTCAGGATCAGTATTCACTCGATAACATTAAGACATTATTACAAACATACATTTTAAGTGTACCTCTGGGGAAATCTGTAAAGCCTATTTTTTGACTCACTAAAATGGGTTGATCGGTGTCCTCTTTCATTTCAACGGTTGCCTTTTCTCCGGTAGAAGTGATTTCCCAAATTTGAAAAGGTATTGAACTAGTCTTTTTATCCTGGTAAGAAAACACCACATCAATAAGCCAGTATGCTTTGAATCGATCCGCCATTTCTTTGATCCCGTCAGTAAAAACTCCTCCAAAATGTTGATAATAGTTTTCCGTTCCATAAAAATCTTTGAATTGATCGTTTAAATCTTGCATTTCTTCTTTTTCTTCTTTTGCCTCTAACATTTTAAAATACCTCCTTTATTTAATAATTTTATTTAACTTTTTACATAAATTTTTAAAACTCTTTGGTTTTGGCAATAGTGGAGCATTACAATCAGTATGTTCATACGCTTCCCAGGTATAGCCATCAATATAATTATATGATCGCTTTCCGATTCCCCTGTAGGATTGTCTATCTACAATGATTCTTTTACCACATTTGCGACATTTCATTTTTAGAATCCCCCTTCCCTTTTCCGTTTTTTATTTCATCTTCTGGCCTATCCTTTTGCCGGTAGATATATAATCTCCGAGTAAATTTTTCTAATTCTTTGATCCTATTTTTATCTATCTTTTCTACCCTTTGATTAGTTAACATCTTAAATAC
>CAYTTK010000205.1:0-3924 GCA_964440735.1 uncultured Pirellulales bacterium | reverse complement strand
TATCTACATAACGGTAGCTGTTGACACCCACTTTTGTGGACGCTGTTCCGATCTCTTCAGACACCGCCCCACACCAAAGCGGTAACAGGCTGTCAGTTTGTGCGAAACCAGACACCCGATTATCACCGGAGTTAAAAATCAGAGGATTCACTTTGGCTTCCAGCAAGGCATCAAAATCAGCTTTCTCGATTGCCAGATCGCCCTTTTCATCATAGCCGACCACAACCGGCGAACCTGGATACGGAGAATAAGCGCCCAGCAAACCACACTTCACTTCCCGAAAAGGCACATCGTCAAGATGTAAACGAACCCGAACCCAACCCGGTCTTCTGGGTGCGTCAACTGTAGACACTGACAGATCATCACTGTCTCCGAGTGTGCCCATATATTTGATTAAGCCTAAACGCTTTTTCAGTTCATAAACAAGCGCTTCGGTTTGTGCCTGATCTGGTGATTGGTCTGCCGTCATTATCTTACCTCAAATCCAAGCCCGGCAATTCCCGGCGCGGTTCTATCGGTTAAGAAATTAGCGCCGCCGTCCTCTGAATATTTTATCACATTGGAATCCATGATATAAACTTGTTTGGTATCCGTGTTTTTCACCCTGATATAAATAGCTCCGGTAGTCAGTACCAGCGCCGAGACCGTCCAACCGGTTCCCCCGTCAATTGTGTAGGCAAATTTGACGGTCACGTTGTAGGTGCAAATGCACCATATATGTACATCAGATACCCGCGACATACAGAGAGCATTACGACTAATAATCAGACCATCGTCAACACCATCGTCCGGCGTAATATCCGAAGCTACATCATTGACAATCTTGGCCATAGTGATTCCGCCGAAAGCGGCATCTGTCGCAAAGACAATATCTGCCTGGGCGTTCTTGCCATATGCCCAGATTGCCTTCGTGAACGTCGCCGCCGAATCGCTGTCGGTTTTATCTGCTGAGGCCGCCTGATCGTCACTTTCGCGGATAATGGCATCAGCCGCGCAATAAGCAAAATCGTCGGCTGCACCGGAGTCATAACCGGGATCATCGTCTCCACCGGAAAAGGTAGTTCCCATCGCCAGCAAATTACCAAGAGTATCACCATAGTCATCTGACAATCGGCAAGCCGTCTGGGCATTACCGCTATCTGTAAGGGTCAAGACAATTGATGTCAATCGCGCATAACTTGTACTTTTGGTATCTATAGACACATGGAATAACATGGTCGAACCGGTCAAGGCCAGGCCCGGCCCTTTAGGGATTGTCAGAATTTGGGCTGCGCCACCCGCACCAAATGAGTTTGTTCCACCGATAGAAATCCCATCCAATGACACCTGACAAGCTCGCTCACCACTTACCGCCCCAACGCGCTGGCCTTTAGCTACATAAACGACTTTATCCAATACGGCGCGGGCAGGCAAATTGTATTCAACATTGGCGCATAACCCACCAAGATCACCCTCCGGGCCATAATACCAGTCATTACCACTGCTATAAATTCCGGGCGCATTACTCGAGCCGCCATGAGGGGCAGACAATCCAGACGGCGATAAACCGGCATTACCGCTACCGTTTAGAAGGGTGACGGTTGCTGGCGGAACTCTGTCATCAATTCCAAATATGTACACCCGGCCCGGCGTGGACGTGGTGCGGATGGTCGTGTAATCAATATCATCTAATGTCGTTGTGCTTTCCGTCCAGGTCGGTATACTTTCAAAGACATTTGCCGTATACCACAATTTAGAATTTCCGGCCCCATCGTTAGTTAACACCCATGCGCCCAAATCAAACGGGTCAAATTTAGCGTCCTGGATAGCCTTAGGCGCTGTAACAGTAAATTTGCTTTCCCAGGTAGGATTGACATTGCTGGCAACATCCAAAGCAATATAAAACTCCGTAGCATCCCACCACATACCGACCTCACCTTTAAGGCTTTTGGCTTCGACCTGGGCAAATGGTTCAACTGGATTATTAACGATATTTGCATCCCCTTCGCTGATCGGCGGAATAATAATAGAGCCGTCGGGTATCCAAAAACTAGGCAACGGCGGAAAACTTGGATAGGCTGGCAAGCTGGGAATACCCGGTAAAGCGGGAGGGATAGCATCCGGCTGTACCTGACTTATCGTTTGCGCCGCCCCACCTTTCGTCTCATGCGACAGGGTAGGGGTAACATTCCAACTGGATAGTGCATTATCAAAAGCAATATTCATTCCGGTCAACAAAAATCTATCTGTCCCATCGTAGACGATACCCCGGTTGTTCTCGGTTGCCGCCATGAGTTTACCGTACCATTGAAAGTTAGTCGGCATCAGAAACCAGTAACCGTCCAGAATTTCCTCTTTGACAATATCCTTTGGATTGGCATCGGCCAGACCGTCGGCCACAATCTGTTCAATCTCTATTTTTTTGGCAGTAAGTGTGCTATTTGAAGCCAGCAAAATTCCATTAATGGGAGAACCTATCCCTTGCCCGGCATTGCTGGCAATGGCTGGGGCGCTGGCTCTAAGTGTCCGCAAGGTCTCATCAACACTGTTATAAGCTCCGGCATAACCGGTAATCTGCCCGATTGCATTGGCCTGGTCAATAGATATTGTATCGGCAAAGGTGTCATTATTGGTTATAGTCGTAATGGTATCCAGGGCGTTCCGTTGGGCGGTTGTCATGAAATTGGCATTCCGGGCCCCGTACAATTGCCCGGTAGACGATTGATTCAGGGCCCCTTTTCGCGCCGCCAGCAATCCGTTAATACCAGCTAACAGGTTGGTATTGTCGGTCTGATCCTCACGGTTTAGATAGGTGTTATCTTCCACATCAAATGACAAGCTGCATACATTGGCAACCGTGCTAAATTCCGTGATGATAAACGACGCGGCCCGCCATTGCGTCATGTTGTTTATTTCCTGGAATACTGTCGGAGTAGCATCAAATCTCAATGCCGTCTGCGGAGCACGAAGGCGTAACATCTGCGCCAGGATACCTTCACAAACAAAAGTTGTTTCCGGCAATGGGCCGCTTTCAGCGTCGACGGGTGTTTTTGGGTCTTCTTTTCGCATCCTGCCCACAAAAGCAATCTGGTTAAGGATCGGAGTGCTACTACCGTTATAATCGTCAACACACCACAAGGCGACAAAGGTCTGCTGCACAACATCGTCCAACTCATCAGAGAAATAATTGAAGCGCATTTCCTGACCACTTGCCATCTGAGATGATATGGATAATGCTTCCAGTCCGGTCACAATGAAATCATCAGACAAGTCAGGCGATGCCACAAACACCGGCATTGTAAACCAATTTGTCAGACCGTTGTCATCTGTCACCGTCACCCGCGGCCAATAGACTCCGGCGACTGTATAGCGAATGTCCGGTTGTGCGTCTGTCGCTATTGTGCCATTAACAAAAGCACCGCCGTCCGCGTCCCACAACCAGCTACTAATCGCCGCGCCGCTTGTGGTTGGCAGACCTACAGCCGGGAATGTGAAGTCCACCTGTCCAGCGGCCAACACACCGACATAACAACTATCTAATTCTGTGACTCTGGGTAACGGCGGGCGATAAGCAATATCCCAGTCAACCTTCATAACTTTATTTTCATAAAGTCCCAATATTTGGCGGATGGCCACATCCTTGACAACCATGATATACCAGTCATCAGTAATGACTTCACTGTTCTCATTGATGTTTAAGATTGCCCCGGCGCTGCCAGCCCTACATCTGCCGACGAAACCGTTTTTTCTCGCGTCTTTAATATCGCCAGCCGTAGGCCCGATATAGACGGTGAACCCTGAGAGGGCATCGGCAATTACACCGGTTGCCACATTGTCGAATGTCACCGTTGCGAATTTTTTACCGAATGTAGCCTGATTTACTTGTGCTTGAAACACAATGTTTTCAGGGTTATATAACAGGTAAGGGGTAGCGCTGTATTCGCC
>CAYTTK010000204.1:0-3938 GCA_964440735.1 uncultured Pirellulales bacterium | reverse complement strand
TGGATTGGCTCGACAAGGCGGATGAGCGGGAGCTATGGCAGAAGGTCTATGCTCACACTGCGGAGGAGGCGGCAGAGCTCTACGCGGAGAACGACGACTGCTCCTCAGCTGAGTTCACCGAGTCCCAGTACGTCGCTATTCGGTCTGCCAATGGCGAGGTCCATCAGTTCGAGGTAAATGGGGAGCTCGACCCAATATACACGGCCTCTCTGCTGGAGGAATGTTGGCCGGAAGAGGATCGCGATGGCTGAGCGAGTGACGATCATGGAGGCCGCAGCGCGCTTTCGCTTGTCGGCCTGGCGGCTGGGGGAGCTGTGCCGCACCAGCGAGCTCAAGAGCGCACGCAAGGAACGGGGCACATCCCCCGGCCAGGCCTGCTGATGGCTCGATCCCGAAAGCTGCGCTCGTTCTTGGGTGATAACGCGGTGGCTAGGGCAGCGCCGCTCCTCGAGCCCTGGTCCCCGCGCTACCGTCCCGCCGCCCCAGGGGAGCCGACGGAGCTGCAGCTTGACGTCCTGGCCGGCGAGTGGTGGCACGACCTGGTCAACATGGATCTGCGCGACAATGGCGACCTGTGGACCCGCTGGAGCGACGGTGAGCGCTTCCTCATCCACCCCGACGGCGAGCTCGACCAGTTCCGCTACGAGCGCGTCGGGGAGCACTACAGACAGCAAGAGAGACGATCACACATGGAGGAAAGCAATGGACATCACGAGCATCACCGTCAGTTACAGCCGCACGCACAGCCTGCCTGACTACTGCAACGTCAAGCCGAGCCTGAGCGTGACGGTGGAGGCAGGGCCACACAGCACGCTCGATCTCGACACGCAGATCGCGTGGATCGATGAGGAGATCACCAAGTACGTCCACGGCAAGATCGATGACGAGCTCGAGCGCGCCGGCCAGTCCCCCGTCTTCCACGAGGGCGACTTGTATAGGCTCTGGCACTGGGAGCAGTGGGGCCGCGACGTCATCCTGGCCGACGATATCGTGCCGCGCGGATTGGGCGACTGGGAGACGATCACCTACCACGGCATGCGCCTGGACACTGTGCTGGACCTGGCCAGGGAGCGTGAGAGGACAGAGGGCACAGAATGGATCGGACCGACCAAGGAGCTCAGCGCCCTGCGCGAGTGGTTCCACAAGCAGACCTGGTATCGCGTCTACGCCTTGAGCCGCTTCCCGATCTTGCGCGAGCCCGAGATAGACTGCCTGCTCATCCTGCCCGATGGTCTGACGCACGCGCGACCTGTGACCGTCTCCGGCCGCGTCGTGGAAGGCGGTCGGACTCCCCGCCTGCGCCAGCACCAGATTGACAGGACCTCCGCCCTCTGGCACGGCGCTGTGCTCGCGCTCGACAGCCAGGAGGAACTGGACGATTACGTCGCCGGCTGGCTGGAGGCGCGAGAGGCCGACCTGCGCGAAGACAATCGGATAGACGCTGATGAGGAAGAGGACGAGGACTATATCTGGCCCGACGATGAGGAAGAGAAGGGCCTTTTGGAGGACCACGAGTTCTAGCCCGCCCGTGGGGTTCTGCGCCCGATGCTTTATCGGCAGATCGCTCGATCGGACGCAGAGCCCTGGGGGCGTACCCCAGGCTCCTTTTTCTATAGCCTGGGGCGGGCCTGACCAACCCGCTCCAGGCCGAATCCATCACACGACGGAGGAAGACATGGCCTACAAGGCACAGACCCTGAGCACCATCGGATCCGCCCTCGACGCCATCTCCTGGGAGTGGCTCAACGACAACCACCCCCAGCTCGCCGAGGCGATCGAGACCGAAGTCGCGCGCGGCGCCACGCCCGATATCATCCGCCGCTACGTCGTCCAGCGCACCCAGCGCATCGAGCTCGCCCTGCGCTGCGAGCAGGCCGCCCTGCACCTGGTAGCCGTGGCCTAGAGAGGCCCTTGCGTGAAGATCCGGCCCTGGCTAGAAGTCCAAGACGTGCTGCCGCCTCTCGCACCTCTCGAACGGGAAGCGCTGCAGCAGAGCATCGACCAGGATGGGGTCAAGCAGCCCATCCTGGTCCTGCCCGACGGTCGGATCATCGACGGTCATCACCGCTGGAAACTGTCGAACGGCAGCGCGCCATACACGGTTCTGGATCTGCCGGAGGAACGGGCGTTTGAGCTTGCGGTGGAGCTCAACCTATCACGGCGACATCTCTCTCGTGAGCAGATGGCAAAGGTTGGACAGAAGGCGCGAGAGCGCAGAGAGGCGCTATATGCCAGGGCTCTGGAGATGCGTCGCGCCGGCCTGACCCAGCAAAAGGTGGCAGATGAGATTGGCGTTGATCGGAGTGCGGTCTCCCTTTGGCAGAATAATATTCCTATTGTGAGTGAGGATGAATCTCACAATAGGAATATTCCCGACTGCAGAGTAAAAATCCCGCGCAAAGAGCATCCGATCATCTACGAACGCTGGCAGGAAGGTGAGACGCAAGAGCAGATCGCCTTGGATTACCAGGTGAAACAGCCAGCGATTACCAAGATCTGCCAGAAGCAGCAAGAGAAGGCAGAGCGCGAGCAGAAACAAAGGGAGGTCGCGCAGCAGCTGGCCGCTTCCTCCGACCGCTACACGCTGCTCTGCGGCGATTTTGCCGAGCTAGCATCGATGCTGCCATCTGCTGGATACCGTGCGATCATCACCGATCCGCCGTATCCGCAAGAGTATTTGCCGCTCTATGGTCTGCTGGCGGAACAGGCGGCACGATTGCTCGAGCCGGGCGGATCGCTGCTAGTCATGGCGGGCCAGTCGTATCTGCCAGCCATCTTGGAGTTGATGACGCCCCACCTGACGTACCATTGGACCGTATCGTACCTGACACCCGGCGGGCAGTCGGCCCAGATCTGGCAGCGCAAGGTCAACACCTTCTGGAAGCCGGTCCTCTGGTTCGTCAGGGGCAGATATACCGGCGAGTGGATCGGTGACGTGGTCAAGAGCGCCGTCAACGACAACGACAAGCGCTTCCACGAATGGGGACAGTCTGAGAGCGGCATGGCCGGCCTGATCGAGCGGTTCAGCGCCGAGGGCGATCACATTCTGGACCCATTCTGTGGAGCCGGCACGACCGGCGTGGTCGCCGTGGCTCTCAATCGCCAGTTCACAGGCATCGATATCGATCCCGAGGCGATTGCCAAGAGCCGCTTGCGCATCGGGGAGATCGTCGGTGAATCCTAGCTCAGAGACTTACGATAGGGCAGTTCAGGTTCTGGCCGATGCGATGGAGCCAATCAGGGCTGCTGCACTATACCGCCTTTCGTTTGTGCCCGTACCAGGCCACGAGCGGCCCGGTCACCGAGAAGATGAGCGATTCAGAGAGCGGCTTCCCCTCAGGCGCCCAGCCGTGAGGAAACAGGGGCCTTGGTTCGCACTAGAGCGGTGGATAGCGCCCATCCTCCCAGGCGTTACGTCGGACGACTTTGTTACCATCGAGCTCAACCGTGACTGCGTGCAAAGGGCCGCCTGGGAGAGCATGCAGCGAATCGAGCACATGGTGGTGCGCAACCCAGGAGCGAGTAAGGAGACGCGGTGCATAGCAGCAATCAACGGACTGACATTGGAGCATCATGTCAAGCACTATTTTGAGACCCGTTGGCCCACCAGCTACAAGCCGGCCTCCAACGAGGGTATCTGGAACAGACCAGCGCCAGACGATTTCAGCCTCGTCATCGGTGGCAAGCGCTGGCAAGTAGATGTAGCTGGCGCAGACCAGGCCGATCCCCCCCGTTGGCGGCTTATCAGGGGCAAGCTGCTCGGTGCCTGCCTGCGCATCATCGCCTACTATGATCAGACCTGCGTCAAGATGCTCGGATATCAGTGGTCAAGCGATCCCATCGACAGGTTGCGACCTATGGAACGGCTGATTGTGCGGCTCAATATCCAGGCGATGCCGCCCTGCCTCCGCTTCTTCAAGGACTGCATACCATGAGAG
>CAYTTK010000203.1:0-3943 GCA_964440735.1 uncultured Pirellulales bacterium | reverse complement strand
CTTCGAGACATAAGTCAATTACTTCTCGAATGTTTTTTAGGGCTTCATCTATGGTCTTGCCCTGGCTGTAGCATCCCGAAAATACAGGGCATTCAACTACATAAAATCCATCTTCATCTTTTTCTATTAATATAGGTAACTGATGGTTCTTTCTCATTTTCTTATCACCTCTACTATTAAGATACCAGAAAGGGCTTTAAAAATCAAGTAATTTATACCAATAATTTCTTATATTTATATGGATTTCACCTGCTCGGTGGCCTGCCATTACGGAATTGTTTTAAATCTCAATCTCTTAAAGCACATAAGGCCTAATTACGGCAGTGGTGTTTAGTGTTATTAATTAAGGATAATTTGTCAGGCATTTTTTATAGGAGTTATCAGTTTTAGTATTTGGTCCTTTTGTAGATTGCCACTTATTCCATCTTTCGTAATTAAATAGCTAGCTATTTTTCCCACGTCAAAATTATAGGCCTCTTTAATGCCAAGTGCGATTGTCTTTATATAGCAATCAGAAGGGCAGAGAATGTTCCTTAAATCATTTTTATTAGTGATAGTATAAATGGGAACTCCGTTATCTTCCCCAAGTTTTATTTCTTTGTTGTAAGACCTGCCTTCTTGCTTTTTCACTTCTTCATATTGATTTTTTGTTATTTTCCACATCCGACAAAGAGTTTTTGACATTTTATCTTTGTGAGGACTGATAAAAGCAATACCCCCACAGCCCCAGTTACATGTTTTCTTGCAATTGTCAGGTAGGGCAAAGTAAAGCCGATAATGTATTATTTTCGGTTTATTTTCCACTGGTAACGTTGTATCTTCGCATCCAGTATTACATTTCCTGCCAAAATGGGGAGACCCTCCTTGTATATAACATAGGAAACGCTGCTCGCTAAGATTTGAGCCATATCCAGCATACCAGATATAATCCATGATGAATTTTTCCTTTATCGCTGACCATGTATTATATAGTTTCCGTATAAAAACTTATAATAGTATCACCTATTTTATTACCACTGTCCTAAAAATGACATCATTTGTCAAGACTTGATTAGGAGGTTCAAAAAGCTATACTGATTAAATATGCCTATGAAGACGCACATAAACGAGTTTGATTGCATTGTCATAGGAGCGGGTCACGCCGGCGTCGAGGCCGCTCACGCCGCCGCTAAAATCGGAGCCAAAACGGCCCTGATAACTATTAGCAAAGACACGATAGCCAAAATGAGTTGCAATCCGGCTATCGGAGGGCTGGCGAAGGGGCAGATTGTGCGCGAAATTGATGCCCTCGGCGGACTGATGGCTCTGGCAATCGATGCAACAGGTATCCATTTTCGAATCCTGAACCGCTCAAAAGGCCCGGCTGTCCAGTCACCACGCGCCCAGGCAGACAGGCAAAAGTACCACGAATTTATGAGGAACGCACTTGAGCAAACTGAAAATTTGACACTCGTTGAAGCAATAGCAAGCCAGTTAATAACGGAAAATGATAAGGTGCAAGCGGTCGCCTGTAGGGACGGCTCGGTTTATCAAGCGCAAACAGTTATTGTAACGCCTGGGACATTTCTTGGCGGAGTGATTTATATCGGCAGCGAGCGATGGGCTGGTGGCCGGCTTGATGAGCCGCCAAGTGTTGAACTTTCGCAGAGCTTAAAACGGCTTGGACTCGAGCTTGGGCGAATGGCAACAGATACAACTCCAAGATTAGACGCCAGAACCGTGAATGTAGATAAATTGCAGGTCCAGCCGGGTGATGAGTCACCGATACCGTTTTCATTTATGAATGAAAAAATAAACCGACCACAGGTGCCGTGCTGGATAACTTATACAAACGAAGAGATACACAAGCTGCTTCGTGATAATCTGCATCGTGCTCCCCTGTCTTCGGGCCAGATAAAAGGCACCGACCCGCGTTATTGTCCGAGCATTGAAGGTAAAATCGTCAGGTTTGCGGATAAAACCCAGCATCGGATCTTTTTGGAGCCGGAAGAAGAAACCATAAAGACGATTTACTGCAATGGCATTTTTACTTCTATGCCGAAAGATGTTCAAGAGCAGTTGCTTAAATTGATTCCGGGGACGGAAAATGCCCGGATTATTTATTATGCCTACGCTATTGAATACGATTATTGTCCGCCTATTCAGTTAAAGCCAAATTTGGAGACAAAGAAAATATCCGGGCTGTTTCTGGCAGGCCAGATAAACGGCACCAGCGGATATGAGGAAGCAGCGGGGCAGGGCATTATGGCTGGTATAAATGCAGCCAGGAAAGTTCAGAGCAAAGAGCCAATCATTCTCGGCCGGGACCAGGCGTATATCGGTGTCCTGATAGATGATTTACTAACAAAGGGTATTGACGAGCCGTATCGAATGTTCACTTCACAAGCCGAGCATCGTTTGTTTCTAAGAGCTGATAATGCGGATAGAAGATTAACGCAAATCGGCAAATCGGTCGGTCTTGTGGACCAAAAGCGCTGGGAAAAATTCCAGAGTAAGCTGCAGGGCATTGATAAGCTTAAAAGTTATCTGACAAACACTCGTTCAGATGGTATGAGTTTGTGGCAGCAGCTTAGAAAGCCGGATAGTGTTGTTGCCAAAACACTGGCGGAGAACCCGGATATTAGAAATATGAACTTATTAGCTGAAGATGTGTTGCAGGCAGTAATCATTGATGCCAAATACGAAGGTTATTTGGATAAACAAGAGCGTCTGATGGCCGGATTTCGAGCCCTTGAGAACAAGAAAATTCCGCTGGCCCTTGATTATAGCAGTATTACCCATCTTCGGGCGGAAGCAAAGGAGAAATTATCGGTCTTTAGGCCAGCAACGCTTGGCCAGGCAAGCCGGATATCTGGTGTAACCCCCGCTGATGTTACGGTGATACAGGTTTATCTGAAGAAGATGTGCAGGTCATAGGTCAGAGATGTGCGAGTTTTGTATTATTGCCGAGCGGAGTCTCTCGCTGCCTTTATTGCGTCGGAAAGTTCAAGCATTCCTTCGTATAAAGCCCGGCCGATTATTGCCGCCTCAACGCCTAATTCAGCAAGCTTTTTAATATCGCTTATTTTTGTTACCCCTCCGGATGCAATAACCGGAACTTTCACTGCCTGAACAAGCGCCTTTGTTCTTTCGAAGTTTGGCCCTGTCATCATACCGTCTTTGGTGATATCGGTATATATTATTGCCGCCAGCGGCAACTTTGCAGCTTTGATTGCAAATTCCAGCAGATATTGGGGGCTATCTTGTATCCAGCCGTGTGTTGCCACCCTTGAACCTTTTGCGTCAAGCCCAAGTGCGACCTTGCCGCTGAACTTGCCGGCCATCTCACTGAACCACTCGAAGTCACTGACGGCTTTAGTGCCAATTACTACTCTTTCGACGTTCATATCGAGCAGTTTTTTTATGGAAGCTTCGTCGCGAAGTCCGCCGCCAACCTCGATTTTGAATTGTCTAAGTTTCACTATGGCTGATATTGTATCTGTATTAATCGGCCTGCCGACCTTGGCACCGTCCAAATCGACGATATGCAGCCACTCTGCTCCGGCCGAGCTAAATTCCTTCGCCTGCTTTATTGGGTCATCCTGATAGGTTATCTGTCGGTGAAATTCCCCTTGGATAAGTCGCACACATTGACCATCTCTCAAATCTATTGCCGGTATGATATACATTTCTGGTCCTTTGAAATCCTTGATAGCTATCCTGTTATTTCAATGAATAACGGCAGAGCATTATTTTATCGACAAACACTTCGTCAATTATTAAATATTGCTCAGCTTTATTTGGCGTAATATCCGCCTGCAAAGGTTTCCAATTGCAACCTGTTCTTTATGCTGCTATACTGAGATGTGGCAGAAAATAGTAAATATAAAATAGTCAATATTAAATGTCTTGGAGAGGTGTCCGAGCGGCTTAAGGAGCCGGTTTCGAAAACCGGTGTGCCCTT
>CAYTTK010000202.1:0-4000 GCA_964440735.1 uncultured Pirellulales bacterium | reverse complement strand
GCCCGCCGTCTCGTCCGCCATAGCTCCGAAGGAGCGACGGCGGAAGCCTTGGCGAGGGGGGAAGCGTTGGCGAGGGGGGATCATTCCCGCCGTTGGCCGCTGTTGGCCGTCGTTGGCGGTCGTCAGCCGTCGTGAGCCGCCGTTTGGTGCCTCCTCGCGATGCTCACCCACAAACCCCAGTACGACTTCTGGACGTAGGTATCGGCTTCGCCCTTTCTCACAGTCTCGACGCAGGCTCACGTACTAACCGGTGGCTGTTGATCCCGCCGCTGTTCCCGCCACCTCTGAACAGCATCTTCGACCGCGGCAACATCGGCCACGTCGGTCGCCCACGCCTCCGCGAACGGTACATCTGCGCTCACTGGCCGTCGCGTCTCGGGAATCTCATCGAACACCAGGCGGATAGGAACCGCCGTCCCCTCTCCGACGACCAGGGCTTCCCTCTTCCGAAGGGCTGGCAGCGTGTCGACCAGGCTCCTCACCGTGTCGGGGAGGGCTCTTCGTACGAACTGCTGGTCCTGCTCATTGCTCATCCGAAGCGCGATTATGGTATTGCACTGCGACAGAACGCTTTCCGACAACTCGGACGGCCGCTGTGTCACCAGGGCCAACGCAACTCCGTACTTCCTCCCTTCCTTGGCAATCTGGGATAGCGCTTTCTTCGTCGGTTGGAAAGCAGCCTCTTCGCTCCGCGGCGCGTAGCGATGCGCCTCTTCACACACGAGCAATAGCGGCATCTCTCGTCTCCGCGGGTTCCAGAGCGCGAAGTCGAACACTGTACGACACAACACGGACACCACTACGTCCATCACATCGGAAGGGACACCTGATAGGTCGATTATGGAGAGCGGCTTCTCCTCGGCCGGGATCCTGAGTAGCTGCGAGATGCGGTCCGTCAGGTTGTCGGACACATCGTCGTCTGGCCGCAGCAGGAACTCGAAACGTTTGTCGCTGCTCAGAGTGTCGAGCTTGCCCAGAATCTTCTCATGTGACTCCTGCTTAGACGGTGTGAGCTGCTCCATTTCTGCTGCAATGTTTGCACGGAGATCGCCCAGTCTGTACGGGACCGGCGTGTCTACAGTGATAGCAGTGTCTGGCAGCACCTGCCCCGGGAATTCCATGCGTGCCTTGAGCAGGGCGTCCTTCAGTATGTTTGTCTGCCTCGTCGCCGCGTACTCTGTCCTGCCGATGAAAAGCTCAATGCTCTCCTCCAGGTTCAGAAGCCAGTGGGGAATCTCTAGGCTGGTCGGATCGATTGCCTCCGCACTTCCCGGGAACGCCGGCGCATACTCGTTGTGAGGATCAAGAAGGATGATGTGGGCGTACGGGCACTCCTCCAGGATGCCCTGCAGCACTAGTGCCACCGCGCACGACTTGCCAGCACCGGTTGTCCCGACGACCGCGAAATGCTTCCCGAGAAGCTCGTCCATCAGCAGGTGCACTGGCAAGCCCCGAGCCTGTGCGACACTCCCGACCGGTATCGTCGCCTTGTCGGGCTTCGCATAGATGCGCCTGAGTTCGTCGATGGTCGCGAGGTATATGGGTTGTCCGGGCAGCGGATACGTAGAAATGCCCCGCTCGAAATCGAAGTCAGCTTCTTCCATCCCCGTCCTGCGCCCCTGGCCAAAGAGTTCGATTTCGATCCACTTCGCGTTGGACGGCTCGGAGCGCATTGCACGCTCGCGCTGCTCATCCTCCGCCTCGACCATTCGCAGAGAAGTAACTATACCGAACACCAGGACGTCTCCCGTAGCTATCTTCACTATAGACCCCACTTGGCCGATCACGTACTTACGGCTCCTGTGGGTCCTGTAGAGGTCCTCCACACTCGCCTCGAGCTCGCCTACCGTCCTCGACCCATTGACCTCGATGACCCGCCCGATTCGCAAGACCTCTTGGGTCATGGCTATGCCCCCGTAAGCATCTGAACGATGTTCTCGAACTTCCACAAGTCCAATGCCAGAAGGTCAGCAGCTTCGTCATCGGTCAGCGCAGGCCCGATACGGCCGTGCCCGCCAATCAGCACATTGAATCTATCGTCACAGCGCTCCGCCAACTCCGCAAGTCGGTCCACCTGAGCGCCCAGATCGCTTTCTGGGCCCAGAAAGGCATGCACCGTGAGATCACTTCCCTCTGCTCGTACGCTGTCTTCGATGGCAACATTTATGTGCTCATCGCTGAAGCTATAGCCCAAAACAACAAGCTTATTGTTCGCCAGTGATGACCGGAGACGTTTTCGAAATGCGGATAGCAGAGTCTCGTACACTCCGTACTGTGTCTCGATGTACTTCTGCTCCGCGGGGTACACGACCAGACGCCTGTGGTCTTCAATGGAATACGGCGACCGGCGGCGAACGACCTCATTCTCGTCCCGAATCCAGTTAATCGACCCGTGCAGCTTGTGGAGGCGGAAGTGCGGCCCTCGCCCTCTTTGCTGCTCCAGCAAAGCTGGGTCGAAGTAGGCGTTCTCAGCGCCGCAGAACCCGTCGGTGTAGGGCAGCTTCACACTCTCCAGAGTTGCCTCGATGACCGTGTCATAGTTGAGGCAGAAGATATCACACGGCCTCCGGGCGGACCGGATGGCCAATCTGCGCAGGAAGTCCGCGTGAACCGCGCAGCTCATCCAGTCCTCCCCGATCGCCTCGACAATGGCTTCTTGGATACCACCAATCTCCTCTTCGATCTTGTCTGGTGTCCACAGGCCCTCGTCCGGCGTCCTCCGCGACGACAGGAGCTTCCCCAACTGCAAGAGATGGCTCATCAGATCCTCGACTGTCGCGCAGCGACCGCACGTACCCTTTAGGTCCGACAGGATTGCCTTCGCATCCTCCGACAGCGCATTCTCCACCTCCGCCGTAAGCTCAGTGATCAGGGGCTTGCCCGCACACTTGCTGCATCCCGCGCCAAGGAGAAAGCACGTGTTGGCATCGGTAACCCAGTCAACTACGACTTCGGTAGCCATCGAGCCCCTCGTCCCTTTCAGTGCCTCAGCCGATGTGAACAGCCTTCCACTGAAATCCGTGGTTGGGTTCACCCGCAAGCAGTGCCAGGAATAGTCAATGGATGGCTGAACCGCAGAAACGGGCATGCGGTCATCCGTGTCAGAGCAAGCAAGCCACGGGATTATACATCGTCGCGGCGCTACTCCGCAATGGGCCGGGGCAGTTCGTCGGTACCCGTCAGAAACGCTACCCGACGCCGCGTCACGGCCGAAACTCATGGCCCGCTGGAAATGCAGCGAAAGGCCTTGCGTACAGCCGCGCAATGTGCTATCGTCTTCTCCGCGTACAGGGCGGGAGCACCGCCCGGGTGTGTGTGGATGTTCGGATCGCCATCGGGATTACCTCGCGGCGGGCGGGGCTGTGGCCGTGGGGACCGCCCCTTGTGGGCGGCGGGCGAACGGCGCACCGCTAAACAGTAGTACGGAGGTAACTCGTATGGCAAGCGGTACAGTCAAATGGTTCGACGATGGAAAGGGCTACGGCTTCATCGAGCGCGATGACGGGGAGGACGTGTTCGTGCACTACTCCGCCATCGCCGGCGAGGGCTACCGCAGCCTCCCTGAGGGAGCCAAGGTCGAGTTCGACGTCGAGGAGGACGACAAGGGCCCACGGGCCGCCAACGTGGTTGTTATCGAGGCCCCGCCCGCAGCAGACACCGCCACCCAGTGGTGATCGCCGCAGCAGTCAGCATGACGCCCGGCCCTCCGGCCGGGCGTCTTCCTCTAGGGCGGGCCGACGCCGTCCTATGCTACGACACGCGCGCTCTCTTGTCGAGGTGACGTCACAACGTCACGCCAACGGCTCACCGCCGCTCCAGCCCCTCGGCACGGCCAGCAACGTCACAACGTCACGCGGGGCACGCTTGGCTGACAGCATGCCAGCAGCATCTCGTGACGTACGCAGTTGCTCCGCTGTCTATCCCACTTCTCGCAATACAGTTTCCGTTGACGCCGCAATATGTTGCACGTGCAACATTCGGCGGGGCGCGGGGGCTAATC
>CAYTTK010000201.1:0-4014 GCA_964440735.1 uncultured Pirellulales bacterium | reverse complement strand
ACAAGAAAGGCCCGCACGGCATGGGCTCGCTCATCAGCTACAACGGTGAGGGCGGGATCACGTTCCATCATAACATCTACGCCCATCACAACGCCCGCAGCCCGCGTCCCGGCGGCCTGGAGGGTGAGCCGGGCTTCCTGCTCGACTTCCGCAGCAACCTGATATACAACTGGGGCGGGGTCGCGGGCTACAACGGCAAGCTGCCGATGAAGATGAACTACATCGGCAACTACCTCAAGGCCGGGCCCTCAACGCGCGAGAGCGGACGCCAGGTCGCCTTCTCGGTGGGCAGCGCGCTGACGAGGGTCTTCTCGGCCTACGACTTCATGGAGCGCTTCCCGCTCGCGAACGTGGACAACTGGCTGATGCTTCGCTTCCCCGAGGGAGTGGGTCGGGAGGACGTTGACGCAGGGGAGCCCTTCCCGGCTCCTGAGACAACCTGGCACTTGCCGCAGTTGCTGCCCGACGCGCTCTACGAGCAGGCGGGGGCGACGCTGCCGGTCAGGGACGCGGTGGATGCTCGCATCATCGAAGAGATTCACACCGGCACTGGCAGCATCATCAACTCACAGGACGAGGTGGGCGGCTGGCCTGAGTACGAGGTGGGAGAGGCGCCTGCGGACACTGACGAGGACGGCATGCCTGACGAGTGGGAGGCGAGGTACGAGCTTGATCCTGAGGACCCCGCCGACTCCAACGCCGACGCGGACGGCGACGGCTACACGAACATCGAGGAGTACCTCAACGCCACCGACCCGCTCCTGGCCGAGACGCAGTAGCCCGACGTACGAGCTGTCGGCGCTTCGTTTACCTATGCACCGCCTCAATAATGCTCATCAACAGCCCCATCAAGCACGCGGTCGTGACGGGTATCGCCAGCAGCACGACGAATGCTCGGAGCACGTTAGCCGCCGAGCGCGCGCCATCCCGCTCTAACTGCCACACTGACGGCTCAGACCACGTCCAGGAGGCTGTGAGCAGCAAAAGGGTCCACGGCGCCGCAATGCCAATCGTCAGGGCCAGGGGCGGCAACATCGCGCCGCCAGGCCCACCAAGCTCGTAGATCAGGAGAGGCCCAAGCGTCGCCCCGATGGCCCCAATACCGAATAATGCCCACAGCAGGCATCCCGACAGCTCGAAAGTCTTGGCGCTCAGGCGCAGCACCGGCAAGAAAGCGAAGCACCACACGGCTGCTAACACCGCGAGCGCGAAGGGCCAATAGATGTATGGTTGCACAGTTGGCGTACGCGCCTGCCCTACGACGCGGCTGAACGCGCTGACTATCAGGTGACTGGCGATCCCGGCCAACACCATCAGAAGTGAGACCAGGAGCAGCGAGAGGAGTCGCTTGCGCCACACGTGGCGGGCCACTGCCGGCACCAGCAGCCCAGCATGCCTGCGTTGGAACGGCGGAAGAGGACTACGCGATTGCATGCTGTAGGGATCAATGGCGTTCATCTCCGGCCACGCGGCGAGGGGAGTGAGGACGATGAGCCCGCTGAAGATGAGCAGCGGCAGATACGTGCAGAAGTCAACCGTGTCGCCACTCAGCGCCCCTCCGCCTGCTCCAGCCTGCCAGGCCAGAGCCACGAGCATTATCACAATGCTCAGCAGCGGAACGGCGACCGTCAAGGTCGCCGCCGCTGCGACGCTTCTCTTCAGCCACCACACAGCCTGTCCGCGTCTTCCGCCTAGCCCGCGCAGTCCTACTTCGCCGAAGGTCCCAGGTGTGGCCGGATACCAGGCGGTCCGCCGTGGTGGGTGCTCTGTCTCCTCTGGGTGCGCCTCGCCGGTTCTCCGGGTTAGCCCTCTACCAAGTCTGTATTCCAGGCGTCGCGATCCTGGCAATGACTGTATGGCGCCCACGACCACTACCCCCGCCGCAGCGAAGCCGGCGATGACGGTCACACACCACTCGTGGATATATATGTAGCCGGCCTGATATCCTGCACCGACGAAGAGGCCGGCCGCGAGCACTAGAGCTGCGGAACGTGCCGCGGCAACGCCGCTGTGAAGCCACCGAATGGCCCACGCGACCTTGGTCGTGCCAACGAAGAGCGTGAGGAAGAGCAGCAGCGAGGCAATCAGCCAGGGGTCAAACAAGGATGGCGGCCGCACGACGAGACGATAGGTGACCATCAGGTACCTGGCCGATGCCGAGACTGCCAGGCTGATGGCCAACCAGACCAGAAAGGCTGCGAGCCGAGCCTGGAGCTTGGCTGCCAGCAACTGTCGGTCAGTGAGCGGCAGCAGATCCATAAGCGGCCTGCCGCTTAGCACAGGCGGCCAGCGTCCTCGATCGGGCCAGGCCCAGCCGGCCCAGAAGGCAGCAACTGCCGCGATGGCACCGCCGAGCCCCCAGAGCAGCCAGGCCGCTGCCTGGAGGCCAAACGGTGCCTCTCTCCACTCGATGAACCATCCTCGGAGGAAGGAGACATAGCCCCAGCCCCACAAGATCCCAAGGACTGTTGCGGTCACGTAGAATGCGTGCCCCAGCGCGGTCCAAGGGCGCCCGCCGTACGCCCGCGATGCTGAGCGGAAGCAGAATATGCGCTTGAACTCCAGCGCTCGCAACCTCGCGAAACTTGCCGCTGGCGTCATTGGCCGACTCGCCTCAATCCCTGTCCGCGGTCAGGGCGATGAAGAACTCCTGGAGCCCAAGTCTACCCACTTCGTAGCCCTCGGCCCCAAGCTGCCTTGCCAGCGCCTCGGCCTTCTCCTCAGTGTAATCCGCCGTGACCAGCCTCATCTCAGAGCCGGCGATCTCCTTGTGCCAGATACCCTCCACCTCTGGCAGCTCGGTGACCTGGACATTCTGGAAGTGAATCTCCCTGAAATTCTCCGTGAGTTCCGCCACCGGTCCAGCGGTGAGCGCTACGCCCTGGTCAATGATGCACATGTGGTCGCAGACGCCCTCCAGTTCGTCAATGAGGTGGGAGGCCATGACGATGCTGGCGTCATCGGCCTCCAGTATCTCGATCATCGTGTCCATCAATCGGCTCCGCACCACCGGGTCGAGGTTGCCGGGCTCGTCCATGATGAGCAGCTCCGGGTGCCGCGGCAGCGCCATCAGCAGTTGGAACTGCACGTGCATTCCCGGGGAAAGGGAGAACACAGTCTGATGCATCGGCAGCCGAAAGATGCTCAGTAGCTCCTGGCATCGGTCCTCGTCCCACGATGGGTAGAAGCCGGCGATGAACTTGAGATGCTCCTGGAGGGTCATCCAGTGGTAAAGCTGGATGTGTCCGCCGACGTAGGCGAAGCGCTGCTTGGTCTCAGGCGAGGGCTCCATCCCCGCTTCCTCCCCGAGCAGCCAGACTCGGCCCCTATCCCGACCGAGCAGGCCGGTGATGATGTCGAGCGCGGTTGTCTTGCCGGCTCCGTTGCGCCCGAAGAGGCCGAAGAACGCCCCACGCGGCACCGCGAAGTCCAGGCCTCGCAGAGCCTGCACCGGGCCGTAGCTCTTGTGCAGGTCGCGGACCTCCAGGACGATATCGCCGCTGCTACCTCTCTCGCCCATCGTACTCCCTCATCAGCTCCTGGAATCCCTCCTGAACCGCCTCGGCGGGCAGGCCCAGCTCGCGGGCCTGCCTGATCACTCGCTGCAATGCCCGACTCGTGATGTCTGAGCCGAGTGCGCTCGGGTGGCGGTCTTCGTCCGGCACAACAACCCACCGCCCCTGAGCGTCAGAGCGCACCAGCCTGAGTGCTTTCATTGCCTGGTAGGCCCGTTCGACGGTGTTGGGGTTGACCTTCAGTTGGAGGGAGAGTTCCTTGACGGAGGGAAGGTCCTGGCCTGCTGGAAGCGTGTCAGTGAGGATGCGCAGTGCCAGGCCGTCAGCGATCTGCTGATGCGGCGGGATGCCGCACTTGTAGTCAATCTCGATGATCACAGCCCACCGCCGCCTCGATCCTGGAAGGCCAGGTGGCAGGGCGTCGCGCGCTAGAGCACGACGACTCCGCCTGGGCCCTCGGCGCGGACCTCGCCGACCACGAGCGGCTCCTCGCCCGCCT
>CAYTTK010000200.1:0-4232 GCA_964440735.1 uncultured Pirellulales bacterium | reverse complement strand
TAATTTTATTTTAAAAAAAAAGAAGGATTTTCAGAAGATAGTATAGAATATAAAAATTAATAAATAGTAAAAAAATATATAATGATTGCAGATTTTAAGACAAAATGGCTGGCTAAAATTTAAATTTATGGTAAAAATCCAAAGAGCTAAGTGAGAGTATAAATCTGGTGAAAAAATATAGGAGAAGATATGATGAATATAATTGAAGTGAAAGAGCTTACTAAAGTTTATGAGGGGAGAAAGGCAGTAAATAGTATAAGCTTTGAGATTAAAAAAGGTGGGGCTTTTGGCCTTTTGGGTCCTAATGGTGCAGGTAAGACTACTACCATATCTATGCTTTCCTGCCTGATTACTCCTACTTCAGGTGATGCTCATATCGAGGGAAAATCCATAATCAAAGAACCTATTGAGGTGAAGAAAAGAATTGGGGTGGTCCCTCAGGATATTGCCCTCTATCCCACCCTATCAGCCAAGGAAAATCTCTTCTTCTGGGGAGAAATGTATGGATTGAGCGGGAGGAGACTGAAGGAAAAAGTAGATGAGGTTCTGCAGGTAGTGGGATTGACCGAGAGAAGTAAAGATAGAATTAATAAATATTCTGGTGGGATGAAGAGAAGGATAAATATTGCTGTGGGACTTCTTCCTTCCCCAAAACTTCTCATTCTGGATGAACCGACCGTAGGGGTTGACCCTCAATCCAGAACTAATATTTTAGAATCATTAAGAAAATTAAATAAAGACGGTCTTACCATCCTCTATACCAGTCATTATATGGAAGAAGTAGAATTTTTATGTGATAGGGTAGCGGTTATGGATCTGGGAAAGATTATTGCCCAGGGGACGCAAAATGAATTAAGGCTTTTAGCGGGGAAGATGGATTCTTTAAAGATTACTACTATTGATGAGGTGAAGGAGAATCTGGGAGAAGTTATTAAAAAAGTTTCGGAGACAGATGAGGTGAAAATAGCGAATAGAGCTATTGAAATATTAACTCTGCAGGGAAGAAAGGTTCTGCCTAAAATAATAGAATTATTGGGCAATAATAGTATCAGGATTAAATCAGTGGAAGTGGAAGAGCCAAACCTGGAAAGTCTCTTCCTTCATCTGACTGGAAAGGAATTGAGGGATTGATATGAGAAAGATTTTTCTCATCGGAATTAAAGATGTAAAGATAAGGGCCAGAGACTCCTCTTCTTTTATTATGTTGTTGGTTATGCCTTTGCTCTTGATCCTGGTGTTGGGTATGGTCTTTCAGCCTTTATGGACCAGTACACCATTTATCATAGATATTGCTGTTCTTGATGAAGATAAGGGAGAATTTTCCAAGATTTTATTAGAGGAAGTATTTGGGTCTGAGCAACTGAGGGATATGGTAAAGATAAAGTATGTGGAGAGTGAGGAAGAGATAATAAATGAAGTAAATAAAGGGAAGATTGCTGCCGGTGTTATTATAGGAGAGGAATTTTCTCAGGCTATACTAAAAGGAGAAGATGCCCGGATAAAAATATTGGCAGACCCAGAACAGCCTATTAAAGCAGGAGTGATAAAAAATATTGTGGAGGCTTTTACTCTGGAAGTTTTAAAGAGAAGGATCATTCTGGGGACTTCTATGGGAATTTTAGTTGCCAAGAATCTGATAAATCCTGCTGAAATTCAACAGTTGATGCTGGTCTGGCTTTCGGAGATAGAGGATATAGAAGAGCTCATTCGGATGGATAAGAAGACAGAGAAGAGAATGGACAAAAACCCTCTGGCTATGGAATACTATGCCGTGGGAATGGGGGTTATGTATATCTTATTTGCCACCAATGCCGGCGCCGAAACAATTTTCCAGGAAAGAAGGAATAAAACCCTGGAGAGAATTAAGGTTGCTCCTGTAAGTGAAAGAGAAATTCTGGGCGGGAAACTCTTTGGAATTTTTCTGATTGCTCTTCTGCAGTTTGTGATGATTGTATTTTTTACCAGAATATTTTATCGAGTTAATTGGGGAGATTCTCTTTTAGGAATTATTATTATGATTCTTTCTTCTGTATTGGCCTTCTCAGGTCTTTCTACACTTTTAGCTTCTCTTACCAAAAGCGAAGAACAGATTGGAAATATAGGACCAGCCTTAGCTATGATATTCGGTTTTATGGGAGGGGGAATGTGGCCTGCCTCTGCTTTCCCTGATTGGCTGAATATGGTGAGCAAATTTACCCCTAATCGATGGGCTATTGATGGATTTCTTAAGCTGATGTATCAGGAAGGAGGAGTCGTTTCCATCCTTCCGGAGGTCCTGGTTCTTCTGGGTATGGCTATAGTCTTCTTCTCTTTAGGTGTCTTCAGGTTGAGGACGAAGGGAGTAAAAGTTGATTAAAAAAGCATTAGCAATAGCCTTTAATTCTTTAAAAGTAACTTTTCGCGATAAAGGTAATCTAATCTGGCTTATTATTATGCCCATTGTCTGGACCACTCTTCTCGGGACAATGAGTACGACAGGGGGTGGAGATGAAAAAATCCCGGTAGGTTTTTTAAATAGTGATAAAGGAATATATGGAGAGGTATTTGAGGAGATATTAAAAAAAGAAGAGAGCATTAAGATTGTAGCAATGGCAGATGACGATGAGGATAAAATGAGGAATCTGGTGAAAGATGCAAAAATTTCTGTAGGTTTAATAATTCCGGGTGATTTTTCAGAAAAACTTGAGGTTAGAGAGCAGGTAGTAATTGAGATTTTAAAATCAGAGAGGAACTCCTCCTATTTTCTGGAAGAGCTTATCGAGAAGGTTGCTGAGAGAATTTCCATTGATGCTCTGGCGGCAAATTTTACTGTAGAAAAAATTGGTGAAAGAAGAATGGTTTTAGAAGAGAAAATTTTAGAAGATGAGAAGGAGAGGATATGGGAGGAAGCTTTTGTGAAAGCTGATGCCTTTTTTGAACCAGCACCTGCAATTGGCATAGAATATGTGGTTCTATCTGTGGAAAAGAGGGATGAAAATATACCTATAGGAGTGGAGGCATCTTCTCCCGGATTTGCAGTAATGTTTGTGATGATGGGGGTATGTTTTGCGGGAGTGGCAATGGTGCAGGAAAGACATAACAAAACACTAGCTCGGCTTTTAACTACCCCTACAGAGAAGTTTTTTATAATTTCCGGCAAGATGCTGGGATTTTTCTTAGTAGGTTTTATTCAATTTATGATTCTCATTCTTTTTGGTCAGTTGGTTTTGAAAGTAAATTGGGGGAATTTACCCTTGGGAGTTTTACTGCTGGTAGTAAGTTATGTCCTTTCAGTAACCGGGTTGGGAACACTTCTTTCAGTTGTTGTGCGAACTTCTGCTCAAGCAGGGGCTTTTGCGGTGCTTATTTCAATGGTGACCAGTATGTTAGGAGGAGCCTGGTGGCCCATTGAAATTGTTCCTAAATTTATGCAAAATATTGCTCGATTTACACCTCAATACTGGGCCATAAACGGATTTAATAAAATCATTACCCGGGGATTTGGAATAACTGAAATTCTTCCTAATTTCTATGTACTCCTGGCTATATCAGGTATATCATTATTACTAGCCATTCGTTTCTTTAAATTTGAGTAGATTATATTAACAGCAACAACAGTACCAAAATTACACTTGGAGAAAAATTTTCTAAGATTAATCATATTTACTTTCAGTTTTTTTAATCGAAAAAGAGGATTTTTGAGAATTTTACCGAATATAGTGGTATAATATAGATAAATTCTTAAAAGTAAAAACCGAGCTTAAAGTCTAAAAATAAAAACTTTTTGTGATAAGGAGGTAAAAATCATGAAATTTTTTCGAACAATTGGCTCGCTTGCTTTTGTACTTGGACTTTTTACTGCTATCTTTGTGGGAGGAATCTGGCAGGTATATTATAGTCCCCTCTTCCCCTGGTGGTTAAAGATTGCCGTTTACTGTCTTTTAGGTGGTATCTTGCTGGTATTGCTGACAGTAGCCCTTGAACAGAAAAAGGGCAAAGCTGAGGAAGAAGAACTCCCAACTGGTGAGATGCAAACTCGCATATTACTTCAAAATTCTGCTGAAGTACCGGGTAGTGAGATTACTAAGGTTTTAGGTTTAGTCAAGGGACATACTATCTATGCCATCTGGATTGGAAAGGATTTATCTGCCATAGTGAGACTTGTTCTTGGTGGTGAGTTGATTGAGTATACCGAGATGATGGGGAAAGCTCGCATAGTAGCTTCTAACCGTATGATAGCTCAGGCTGAAGAA
>CAYTTK010000199.1:0-4255 GCA_964440735.1 uncultured Pirellulales bacterium | reverse complement strand
TCTGCAACGGAAGTCAACACCTTAAGGAGGAAAGACCATGAAGCTGCTTGTAATCGGAGCTAACGGCTATTTCGGCAGCGTCCTGACACCGTATCTCGTGAAAAAGAACTGGGGTAGGGTGGTTGCCCTATCGCGTTTCTCCCACGCCTTCAACTTAGGCAACATCTGCCACTACCGGAACTTCTCAATCCTCCACGAAGATGTCGACGACCTCGTCTTCAAGGAGAAGCTCATCCAGTCATTTGACATCATCGTATGGCTGATACCGCTTAAGTATCCCGCCTTATCACTCATGGCAGCCTCCATGCACAACAGCCAAACACTCATCTATGCCTCATCGAACGTCGCAGACCGGAAAGGTAGCTTCTACAGCGAGACCAAACGCAACTGCGAAGAGGCTGTCTCCGACTTAGAGAATGGCATATCGCTGCGATTCGCCTCGATGTACGGCGTCTCCCCTGCGATGCGCTACGACCTGATCGTTAACGATTTCGTGCGAAAGGCCCTCTACGACGGCTACATCGTCCTTGAGAAGGCCGACGAGCTACGAAGCCTAATCCACGTTCGAGACGCAGCCTGGGCCGTCATCAACATCATCGAGAAGGGGATCGCCGCCCCTGAGATGGCAATCGAGAGCGATATCATCTCAAAGCGGCATCTAGCGCAGAAGATCCAGGTTCGGCTGCCGAATCTCTACATTCACGAGAGGTCAGGAGAGGTATTCGATCAGCCACAGCCTTCTCTCTCTACAATGCCTTTTGAGTATCGATATTCTCTCGAAGACGGAATCAAGGAGTTGATAAAGGCTTATGAAATCTAAAGTTCTCGTTACTGGAACGACTGGTATGACGGGCAGCCACCTGGCTGATTACCTATTGACGGTGCCGGATGTCGAAGTCCACGGCCTTAAACGGGTCCGCAGCCGCACCGAGAATATCGACCATCTATGGGGTAGGGTAGCGTTTCACGATGTCGACCTGACGGATGCCATCGCCGTTCAAGATTTATTTGAGGAGAACAACTTCGATTACGTCTTCCACCTTGCTGCTCAGAGCGATCCAGGTTACAGCTTTAAAAACCCCACCGAGACCCTCCGAACTAATATCTTCGGAACACTGAATGTTCTTCAGAACTTCTGCCCTTATGGTCGCTCAAAACTTCTCGTCTGCTCGTCATCAGAGGTCTATGGCAGGCAAGACGGCGTCATGACTGAGAAGACATCGCTGAATCCTGCCTCTCCCTACGGCGTCTCGAAAGCCGGAGCGGATCTGCTGTCCCAGGTCTATAAAAATGCCTATACGCCGCCGATCTACATCACCCGCGCTTTCAGTCATACAGGCCCTCGTCGTGGTCCGATGTTCGCTGAGAGCAGCTTTGCAAAGCAGATAGCCGAGATCGAGGTCGGGAAGCGGATCGTTATGAAACACGGCAATCTGTCCTCAATAAGGACATATATGGATGTTAGGGACCTAGTAAGAGCTTATTGGAACCTTTTATATGGCGGCTACCCGCCCGATGTCTACAACATCGGTGGCGACGAGACCATCAGCATACGGGGGGTCTTGGAGATTCTACTCAGCCTTTCCACTGATAGCCACATCGACTGCGTAGCAGATAATGGCAGACTGCGGCCCTTAGACGTAACGAAGCAAGTCCCCGACTCGTCGAAGTTCCGAGACATGACCGGCTGGCGGCCAACGATTCCACTCAAGCAGACGTTGACCGATCTTCTAAATTATTGGAGGGAGAGAGTATGAATACTATGAATCGATCTATACCAGAGGAGCTGTCAAAAGTCCGCATAAAAACCGCAGGTGCTATCCATGATGACTTTTTTCTCACCCATTCTATTTCCATGTGTGGAACCATCGACAATGGTGTTTCCCTAGACTGGTCTGATGGTGAAGGAGTTAACTGTGTGGCTTCCTTCGAGGATTTAGAAAGGTTCGTAGAGGATGAACGAGCCAGACGGAATGAAGAGATCATAGAAAGGATGAAAAATGATCAAACCTGACATTCTACTGTTCCGGGCGAATAACAAAAAGCTCACCTATCCAGGGCTGGAAGAGAAGAACCTGACAGCCTGTGAACCACCCTTATGGGGAGCCATCCTCGCCGGATACCTGCGCGATAGGGGCCACAAGGTGGAGCTGTGGGACGCCGAGGTCGAAGGCTGGAGCTACAAGGAGACCATCGAAAACATCAACCACCTCCACCCACGACTGGCTTTAATGATTGTGAGCGGCAGCAACCCCTCCGCATCCAGTATGCAGATGGTAGGGATCGATAAGGTGTTTCCTTGGCTGCGAGTCGACATCGCAACCGCCGTCCACGGACTGCATCCGTCAGCACTTCCACCAGAGGAAACCTTGGAAAGGCACCCTTCGGTCTACTTCGTTGTAAAGGGCGAGGGCTTCGATCAGGTAGATGACTTTCTCTCAGGCCGTACAATGAAGTCGTCCTACCCTCTGAAAGACTTGGCAACGCTGCCACTTCCGGCATGGGATCTGCTACCGATCAACAAATACCGAGCAATGCCCTTCATGGCCTTTAACGACCTTGAGAAACGCAGTCCCTACTATGTGCTGCATACCTCGTTCGGCTGTCCCTTTAAGTGTAGCTTCTGCTGCATCAATGTCCTATTCGGCAAGAGGGGGATCCGCTATCGACCAATCGAGAAGGTAATCGCCGAACTCGATTGGGTCAAGGAGATGTATCCGAATCTGAAGCATATCAAGATTTCAGATGAGATGTTTGCCTTGTCCGAGAAGCGAATAGTGGCCCTCTGCAATGCTATAGCCGATAGAAACTACGGTTTTGACTTCGAAGTATACGCTCGGGTCGACACCGTTACCGAGAAAATGCTCGAAGCCATGGCAAAGGCTGGTGTCGAGTGGGTCGCGTATGGCTTCGAGAGTGGTTCGGAGGCCGTCCTCGAAAAGGCTTCGAAAGGCCAAACCTTAGAGGCCATCTACAAGGCAGCCAACCTCACCTGGAGCTATGGCATGAACATCGTCGGCAATTACATATTCGGCTTGGAAGGGGCGACTCATGACAGCCACCGAAAAACCTTAAACCTCATGCTTGAGTTGAACACCCTATGGGCCAACGTCAACGTTGCCATAGCCTATCCCGGCAGCGACCTCTATTCAGCTAAGGTTAAAGAGGGATGGAAGCCGCCGACAGCCTACACTGCCTACGCTCAGCACACACCGGATTCGGCCCCAATCGGTGGCGAGTGGGCCGTCGAGGAGCGAGACCGGGCCTGGAACACCTACTTCACCAGTCTAAAGTATCTGTCTTGCCTGAACTTTACGTTCGGTCTAAAGGCGGTAGCCTTCGTCAAGGACATGACCAGCCACAAGCTGAGGAGGAATCATGCTACAACTTAGCCATTGCTGCATCCATCACATCCCGCGAACAGGCGGCATGTATATCCGGGAGCTATTGACCTTCAACAAGGTTCCGTTCGCGGTTCTCGTCTTGCCTATGGAGCCCGAGCAGCCCTACACCTTCGACCACGAGATTATCGATCTAAGGACGGCTGAGGTCCACCACATGGCACTGCCACCCGGGGACAAGCCCGCCCTTATGATCGCCCGCAACCCCTTATCGTGGTATCCGTCATTGTTTGCGTTTCGGATGTCGCCAAAAGGCAACCCTATTACAGGGTGGAACCCCCACAGACCGATGGATCTCAAGTGCGCCGACAGCAACTTCATCCGCTTTATGGATAAGGTGATGAACGCCTACCCCGCAGGCTTCCTAACCCAGCTCTACATGACCTATCGCTTCTTCTCGACAACCATAGGCCGGATGGAAACCCTATTCGAGGATGTGTCGGAGTTCGTCAAAGCCCACGAAGGCATCGAGCTGAAGCTGTTAGACAAAAAGGTCAACAGCAACGAGTGGCCGCCCATCTCCAGCGAGATGAGGGTGGCTATCAAAAACTTCGAGTCAAAGGTATTCAAGGATTACTTCTATGCCTTGAAGGAATCCGCAAATGTATAAATACAAGAAATACGGTTTAGGTTTCTCTATTAAACCTGAACAATGGGAAGCTAAGAGTAGATGTCTTCGAACGTGGAAGGAACGTCTATTCTCACGGCCATGGAATCCCTTTAAGAAATGGGAAGATGGGCCAAGTTTGGAGGAGATTTTTAATTCGCTACAGGATGTTGCTAAGATGCTTAGAAAGGGGGCCGAAGATGGATGAGATACGAGAGAAGATACTCGAAAACTATAGCGAGCATAT
>CAYTTK010000198.1:0-4337 GCA_964440735.1 uncultured Pirellulales bacterium | reverse complement strand
GCCAGGCCGCTGACAAACTCCAATGATCGAGGCTGTATTGATGTTGCCCTCTTCTCCTTGTTTTTTTATAATAGGGACGGCATATTTGCAAGCCAAGAACATACTCCTCACATTAATTGAAAAGATCCGCTCCCAGAAATCCTCTTGAAGGTTCTCAATGAGGGTTAAGCTCATTGGAGTTCACACGTTAATTGTTCTGGGTTTGGTTTTCTACTCCTAAGTAGTACTGACTAATATTTTGTCCTGCTATCTCCTCAGCCCTCGATTGGAATGCAACACGGCCGTTGGTGATCACATAGGCATACTGCGAGATCGGAAGGGAGAGGGATGCATTCTGTTCCACCAATAGGATTGTTGTTCCTAAATTCCTATTTATATTTTTTATCTGTTCAAACATTGACTCTGCCACGAGAGGGGCTAGCCCTAACGACGGTTCGTCGAGCAGTAGGAGCTTGGGCTTGGTCATCAAGGCCATGGAGATTACCAACATTTGTTGTTCACCTCCGCTCAGTGTGCCCGCAACCTGCCGCTGCCGCTCCTTCAGCGGTTGGAAGAATTCAAAGATGAGATCCAGGTCTTTCCTAATCTCCTGCTTACCATCCTTGCGCATGATACTCCCAACTCTTAGATTCTCTTCAACCGAGAGGGTACGGAATATTTCGCGTCCTTCCATAACGAATGAGATATTCGACCTGGCTATGTCTGAAGGGTCCTTGCCACCGATCCTTTCTCCTTGAAAAAGAATCTCACCACTGCTTACTCTCCCATTTTCCAGACTCAGGATACCAGATATTGCCTTGAGGATACTCGTCTTTCCGGCTCCATTTGCACCCAGGATCGTGATGATATTACCTTCACTAACCTTCAGGCTCACACCTTTCAGTGCCAGGATGATGTTACTATAAAGGACTTCGACATTCTTGAATTCAAGTAGCATAACCTGTTCCTCAACGTAGGTAGAATGGGCAGGGGAGAGGAGGTAACCTCTCCCCTGCCCAAAAGCCTCTTAGATACTTCGATTCAGTTAGTTGGTCCCACAAGGTCCAGATGTACTATTTCAGGCTTATCCAATCGCTAATATTAACGTATTTGTTACCTTGAATTTCTAACAGCCTAGCCTGCTGATGACCCTGATGGTCCGCATAGGTGAGCGGGGGAATTCCACCGGCAGTTTCAAAATCCACCAACGCCTCCCACTCGTCTCTAATCATCTTTCTAAATTCTTTTGTAGGCGGAATTTTCCCGTTAGTCTTCTTCAGCACTCGTGAAACCACCCCGTGGATGACCTTTCCCTGGACCCACCCCTTCATGTAGTATGTGTCTTTCTTGGCAACCTTATGTGTCTTCATAAATTCACGGATTTCATCCATCATGGGAATATCTTCGTTCCAATCTGCGTTGACCTTCAGGGCCTTAAAACCTTCGGCGTCCTTCCCCAAGGTGTCGTAAATGACATGGCTAAAGTCGTAGCAGTTTCCTATAAACTTGGTTGCAGGAACACCTACCTTTGCAGCATCCCGCAGGATCTTAACGGTATTATTCACCGAGTCTTGAATCCAAACGTAATCGGGATTTAACTTTTTGACCCTGAGCAGCTGCGGTGTTACGTCAGGAGCAGCTCCTATATACTCAATCTCACCGAGAACTTTCAGCCCCAACTTCTGTGGTATCTTCATTTCGATAGCATTTCGGCACGGGGCTCTCCCGTACTCGATATCCGCATGGATGAAGGCAAAAGTCTTTGCCCCGGCCTTTTTTGCCAAGGTAATACCGAGAAGAACCTGCTGTTCATATGTGGGACCTTGTATAAAAATGTACGGGTATTTTACAGGATCCACGATATCCTGTGAAAAACTCTGGGCTTGAAATACAATTTTCACAATATTATTGATCTGGTCTCTCAAGGCCTTGGTTCCACCAGTCGACCAGCCATTAATTACTACCACTTTTTCGACATCTACCAATCTCTTGAAAACTTTAACTTCCTCCGGAATTTGGTTCTTTCCATCCAGGAGTATGGGAGCATACTTATGCCCCATCACCCCCCCGAATTTTTCGTTGATATACGTAAGACAATTTTTCGGTCCATAGGACATCCCGTTTACGTCGGTATCTGTTCCGGTAAGAGTCCCATAGATCCCCACCGGAATAGTTCCCGCATAGACCGAAAAAGACACCAAACAGAACACAACTGTAACCATAAACCCGACAAGCTTTTTCATAATTAAACCTCCCTTTGTAAAAAGTATTTCGATTCCAACTTAAAACTCTACCAACTTTCCTTCTTGCTTTTGATCACCTCCTTTCTTTTTTCTCATCCTTTCACCAAATCTCGAAAAAATTGCAGCTAACCCCCGAGGTTCAAAGATAAGAAAAGTTACGATAATAACGCCAAAGACAATCTGTTTAAAAGCTGCAAAAGCATATTCTATATGCAATATTGGCTGCAGCACTTCCATCACCCGCTGAATAATCTCTGGTAACAGTACCACAAAGATGGCGCCGTAAACGGACCCCATAATAGTCCCCATTCCTCCAACGATAATCATAGCGATATAATCAATGGAGACATAGAGCTGAAAGGCCTCTGGATTAATAATGGTCATATAGTAACACCAGAGCCCGCCTGCAACTCCCGTATAAAAGGAGCTGACGGCAAATGAGATCAGTTTATATTTAAATACGTTGATTCCGATCAAAGCAGCGGCAATATCTCGCTCACGGATAGCAATAAAGGCTCGCCCGACATTCGTTCGGAAAAGGTTTCTGGTACAGAAAACAGCGCATATAGCGAGGGTCGCTGCAATAAAATAAAAGACCCGATCGTTATTAATATATATACCGAAAATCTGCGGAGGTGTGATATACAGCCCCCCCACCCCATGGGTCATGCTCTCCCAATTTTTGAAAACATACTCGAGTATAAACTCAGAAGCCAGTGTCGCCATGGCAAGGTAAAAACCACGCAGCCTCAATGAGGGAGTTCCAACCAGAATTCCCACAAAGGCTGTTATTATTCCCGCAGCCGGGATGCTCAGGTACGCTGGCATACCTAACCGCATACTAAGTATAGCAACACTGTAAGCTCCTACCCCCATGAATCCAGCATGTCCAAGGGATATCAGGCCGGTATAGCCCGTCAGAATATTTAATCCCAACGCCCCGATAACTCCAATCGCAGTCATGTTTACCATGAAGAGAATATAATTCGTATACTTGAAGAACGCGAACGGAAAGACCAAAAAAATCCCAACGTAGATAAGATATGTCCATTTTTTTCGTGCGCATTGTTTTATCATGACTACAGCCTTCTTATCTCCTTCGTGCCAAATAGCCCATACGGCCTGACCAACAAGATTATCATGAGAAATATGAATGCCGCCACCTGCTGAAACGCACCTCCAAGGTACGGAGCAATGTAAACCCCTGATACTGATTCAATAATTCCAACGATGATGCCCCCGATAGCCGCACCAGCAACACTATCCAGCCCACCCAAGATGACCACTGGAAACACGATAAGTCCAATGTAACTAAGGTTGATATGGAGCGCACTGATACTTGCCAGGAGAATTCCTCCGGCTGTGGCCACAAGCGCTGAAATGATCCAGGTCACCGAGAGGATCTTTTTGGCGCTGATGCCAAGAGCAACTGCCACCTTTTGATTGTCGGCCGCTGCTCGCATCGAGAGGCCCAGCTTTGAATACTTGAAAAAGAGAAGGAAGACTACCAATAGTCCTCCCGCCGTCAGAAAGCTCCAAAGATACACTGAGGCGATTCTAATGCCTCCCACTGTCAATGTGAAACTCGGAAATAGCTTTGGGTAGGTAAAATTGCTCGAGCCCCAGGTAGCCAACGCTCCCCCATCCATAATGTACGAGATGCCCAGCGTCACCATGATGATCGAAATAATTGAGACACCTCGAAGGTTTCGAAGGACTATCCGCTCAATAAGCATCCCGATGATCGCTGCAAGTAAAAACGTGATGATAAGACTTACTATGATAGGAACGTGTAATTGAACAACGAGGGCATAGGTAAAAAATGCACCGACCATGACCATCGAACCCTGTGCGAAATTGAGCACACCACTCGACTTGAAGATTAGAACAAAGCCGATGGCAATGAGCGAATAGATGCTACCGATTGTCATGCCTCCTATAAGAACTTGGATTAATAAACTCATGATGTACCTTCTCCCTCTTTCATGTCTTGTCCGTAAGACTGTCCCAGGTAAATACGTATCACCTCTGGGTCTTTTTGGACCCTTCCGGGCGTACCTTGGGTTATGTTCTCTCCAAATTTTATCAACGCAATCCAGTCAGAAACGATCATTA
>CAYTTK010000197.1:0-4362 GCA_964440735.1 uncultured Pirellulales bacterium | reverse complement strand
GTGGGTAAGCGTCAGCGGTAACTATCCCGACTATGAGAAGCTAATCCCTACCGAGTTTAACACCTTTGCCCACTTTGACACAGTAGAGGCAATCAAGGCGGTCAATTCGCTCAAAGTGTTAGCCAATGCCAAAGCCTATCCGATTGACCTTACCATTGGTGGCGGTAAGATAGTTATGGCTAATCCCGATGATAAGGGGCAAGCCGAGCTAGTAGCCGATACCAACGGAGAGGGTACAGTTAGGATAGACGGAAGCTACCTTGCTAGTGTGCTCAAGGCTTGTGGCGGTATGGTAGATTTTAGCCTTACCAATGCCTATTCTCCGTCGCTGTTTAGCCAAAACGGTTATCAGGTGGTAGTAATGCCAATGCTAACTGCTGAAGCTGGCAAGCAAGAGAAAACCGATAAAGAGGCAAAGGCAGAAGCCAAGCAAGCCGAGACAACCGAGCCAGTAGCACTAGCCGAGCCAACCGAGCAAGCACCAGAAGCCGAGCCAGTAGCCAAGACAAAGCTGAAAAAGCGTAACCGCAAAGCGGTAACCGCTTGATATATGGTAACGCCTTGACGAAGCCATACGAATAAGGGCTACTCGGTCAAGACCATCTCGGTCAAACTTCTCATTGGCAGTCAAGGAGTTACCACCAAAAGAACGCTTGACACTCAAAAGAAAAGCCAACGCAGAGAAGCGGGGGAGACCCTGCTTTTTTGCTTTTTTCAGGGGTATTCGCCCCCTGCGGGGGGAACGGATACCCCTCTTTTTTGGCTAGAAAGGGGGTAATATGTCCGAGAAAGTGCTAGACGAGCTGGCCGAGTGGATAGACCCTAGAGTGATAGCGGAAGCTATACTCCGAGAGCTAGAGAGTCAAGAGGTAGAGCAAACCGTCGCCAACTCCAAGAAGGTATGGCTTGATGTTCTGGGGGGTGAGCTTATTGAAGGGCTACGCTCTAGCATTAACGCTATCTTCTAAAGGGAAATCTAAATAGCCTACCAGGTCAAGTGGGAAGGGGGTCGGGAATCCCTGAAATACCGACCCCCTCTTTTTGCCAAAATCAAGGAAAGGAGTGATATGGATATAGTTTATCCCTGTAAAAACACCAGGCGGTGTTATTGGCTTTGTAGAGAGTGCCTCAAGGGGCACACCCACCGGTGCTCTCCAAAGTGCCCCGATTACCTCTCTATAGCCAAAGTTAAGAGACAGAACAAATAGTCAGCTTTAGGTAAGAACTGAACGGGTAACTATGCCCGAAAGGAGGTGAACAGAGTGATTAGAGCTAGCGAAGTGGTCTTTATCTTGACTATGGAAGATGTTATCGCTTGTGCCGAAGAGATGGCCATACCCAAAGAGGCAATAACCGATGACGTATTCCACCAGGTAAAGAAGGGCGTAGAGTTTGGTTTAGAGTGCTGGACGGAAGTGGTCAAAACAGCCCTAGCCGAAGCCCTTAAGAGCTAGTCTGAAAGTAGGCTAGTTTGAAAGAGTAACTATGCCCAAAATCTGGAAAGAAAGGAGGTGAGAAGATGCCTATTAAATGGAGCGCGGGCCGGGTGAGTGAGGCTATGGATGAGGTGGAGCGCCAGGTTCTCTTGGCAAACTCTTTTATCGCTGAAGCCAAAACAAAGGCTGAGGCAGCCAAGCACATAAGCAATCTGCCAGGGTATATGGAGCAACGCCTCAGCCGCCTCATTGACCAGCTCAAACGGATGGAATACATCAAGGAAGCTATTGAAACTATCCGCAAGGACATCCCTGATGGAGCGATAGAGGCGGAGCGGGAGCGCACCAAGCACGGTAGCACACAGTCACTAATCTAAGGCACATCAAAGTGATGCACACTGTCTTAAAGTGTTGCAAAGTGTCTCACTTTGAAGGGGGTACTATGCCCAAAATCCGAGAGAAAGGAGGTGAGACAGATGACAAGCCAACTCGACCTATTTGGGGAAGCCAAAGTCGGGGTGGAACAGCCAGAGCCAATGACCAAGCTTAGGGTAGGCAGTCGGATTATCCAGATCCCACTACGCCGAAGGCGGCGGGAAGCTCTCAATAAGCTAATGGAAATCCTTACTGAGCTGGAAGGTAAGGATATCTACATCAGCTCCTATGATGCCGGGGGTAGCCACTTCAGGATTAACAACCTGAAGCTGGGCAGACTACAGCTGGAGTATCATCCTTTCAGATTTAAGAATGATACGGCCTACATCCCCTCCGTCGTAGTCCTTTGGGGGAGCAGAGGGGCACAGGTCAGGATATTCACCGACTACCTGGTAGCTGTCAGAGAGCAAGAATACCAGGGCTACTGGCATTGGCTTCTGGACTTCCGCAACGGCTTATGGCAACACCCAATAGACAACTTCAGGTCCCACTACGCCTGCCTGCATATAACCAGGTTTAAGGATTAGAGGGGCGCCGCCCCTCTTTGAAGGGGTAACTATGCCCAAAATCTGGAAAGAAAGGAGGTGATAATGACAACCCAAATAGACTTATTTGGAGAGGCAAAGGTTGAGGAGAAAAAGCCGGTGCAAGTCAGCAAGTGGAATATGAAAATGGGAGTATTGCCTAGTTTTTCACTACCCGTTCTGAAGACTTGCCCAGGCAAAACAGAGTTTTGTAGTCGCCTATGCTATGGTCTGCAAGGGAGATTCGCTCTACAGAGGATGAAAGAGATACATCAAAGCAATCTTGAAGCGAGTAAGCAGGCAGACTTTGTGGAAAGGATGGTCTGTGCAATATTAAAAACGGAAGCTACGGTTTTTCGGCTTCACGTGGTTGGTGATTTCTACAGTGCTAAGTATGTGGAGAAATGGCTTGAGATAGCGGCCAGGCTGCCTGATGTTAAGTTCTTTGGCTCTACAAGGTCTTGGCGTGTTCTTAGGTTGAGGGATGCTGTAACGAGGCTCCGAGATTTACCAAATGTGTATTTGAGGGCAAGCATAGATTTCACGCATCTTGATAGACCGACCTGTAGCTGGGGAGTTTGGAGCATAGAGGGAGAAGGTGACCCCTGCCTCCACGATTACGGTTTGGGGGGGAACTGCATCACCTGTAAGAAGTGCTGGCAGAGCAAAGACTCTGACATACGGTTGAGGCTTAAATGGGGGAATCCAACAACCCTACAGCCCGCAATGATATAGGAGGAGGCGCCCCTCTTTGAAGGGGTAACTATGCCCAAAATCAGCAAAGAAAGCAACTGTCTTAAAAGTCAAGAGCACGGACTGAGTAGTTGAGGATTAAGGGATTGCCAGGAACTATGGTGTTTAAGCATAGCATTAAGAATAACGAGCAGTTTACGCATACAAGCCGTAAGGGCGACCTTCTTGGCTTTACCAGCGGCCAGCAATCGCTGATAGAAGGCACTTATGACAGGGTTATGACGGCTGGCAACAAGAGCTGCCATATAGAGGGCGGCACGTATACGGGAGCGGCCACCCCAAACAGCACGTTTCCCACGCAATGTACCACTATCCCGGTTGAAAGGAGCAACTCCGACGAGGGCAGCTATACGCTTTCGGTTCAAGGTTCCCAGCTCAGGCAGATAAGCCAAAATGGAGACTGCCAGTTGAGGCCCTACACCGGGTACGGTACGCAGCAGGTTCTCCTTTTCCTGCCATACCGGGCTGTTACGCAGCATCTCCTTCAGACCTCGATCTATCTCATCCAGTTCCTGCTCAAGCCAATCGATATGAAACTGGATTCGCTGACTTACTGGCGGTCGGGATGTACGCAACCGGTTTTTCTCAGCAACCAGCATACCCATCACCTGATTTCGGCGAGCGACCAAAGCAGTAAGAGACTGAGTCTCCGTATCCGGAAGAGAACGGGGAAGAGGGCGGATGGCTTCAGCAAAATGAGCCAGAACCTGAGCATCCAGAGCATCGGTTTTAGCCAGTTTGCCGGTAGCTCTGGCAAAGTCTCTTACTTGCCTGGGGTTGACAACCACGACAGGCAGATTGGAGGCAGCCAGAGCCGCGACCATAGGGAGTTCCAATCCGCCAGATGCTTCAAGAAGCACCAGAGTGGGTTTAAGCTCGGTAATCTGTTCGACAAGTTCTTGAATACCCTTCTCGGAATAGGCAACCTGCCATTGTCGGTCCGTGGGACGGATAGCGACATCCAGCCGCGTCTTGGCAACGTCGATGCCAATGAAAGTGAGTTCCTGTTTCACTATAACCTCCTCGCTTACTTTATAGCCCTTCCTTGCACGATACGGGCTTGGCTAGCCCTGACAACTGTTCGGGCTTTCTTTCAAGATGGTGTGGCGACCCTCGCTTTCATACGGTCTATTGTGACCCAGGAGGTATCGGTCTGCCACACCACTGATAACTATGATTAGTATAACGTTCATCTATTATTAAGATACAAGGAG
>CAYTTK010000196.1:0-4374 GCA_964440735.1 uncultured Pirellulales bacterium | reverse complement strand
AACATATGAAAAAAACTCAACCATTTCAGGAAAATATCGAGGATATGCGGATTCTTGATGAGCTGAAGACCTCATACCTCAACTATGCGATGAGCGTTATTGTCTCGCGTGCCCTGCCGGACGTTCGAGACGGGCTTAAACCCTCGCAAAGACGCATTCTGGTGGCGATGAACGATTTGAATCTCGGCCCGCGAAGCAAACACCGCAAATGCGCCAAAATCGTCGGCGATACGGGCGGTAACTACCACCCGCACGGCGACCAGGCGACCTACGGAACGCTTGTGCGTCTGGGCCAGGACTGGAATATGCGCTATCCTCTGATTGACCCGCAGGGTAACTTCGGCAGTATTGATGCGGACCCGCCGGCAGCTATGAGATACACCGAAGCACGAATGGCAGCACCGGCCATGGAAATACTCGAAGATATTAACCACGATACGGTTGATTTTGTGCCGAACTACGATGAGACGCGGATGGAGCCGACGGTTTTGCCCTCGAAGTTTCCGAATCTTTTAGTCAACGGCTCGACAGGCATCGCCGTCGGAATGGCCACCAATATTTCGCCACATAATGTTGCTGAAGTCTGTGACGCCCTGCTACTACTTATTAAAGACTCCAACTGCGGCTTCAAGGATATTATGAAGTGCCTGCCCGGGCCGGACTTTCCGACAGGTGGAATTATCTGCGGTAAAAAAGGTATTATAAATGCCTACACCAATGGTAAAGGCCATTTGACGGTTCGAAGCAAGGTAGATATCGAAACAAGCAAAAGAGGGCGGCAGAGCATCATCATAACTGAAATACCCTATATGGTCGTTAAGACCGCTATAGTCTCCAAAATCGCAGAATGTGTTCATAGGGGAACCATCGGTGAAATTGCCGACGTCAGAGATGAGTCAGACCGTCATGGACTGCGAATCGTTGTTGATTTGAAAAGAGACACCGATGCCGAAGTCGCTCTGAACAAACTGTACCGTTATACTTCTCTGCAAAGCACCTTTGCCATTGCCAATATCGCACTGGTCAATAACAGACCCGAAATCCTCAATATCAAGCAGCTGCTCAATTACTTCCTTGACCACCGCAAGACCATCATCCGCAAGCGAAGCAGATACCTTTTAATAAGATGCAGAAACAGAGCCCACATTCTGGAAGGGCTTATTTTAGCTGTTAGCGACATTGATGAAATCATTGAGCTGATAAAAAAGTCGCCCGATACACCAACAGCAAAGCTGAACCTGATGAAAAAGCCGTTGAAATTAGCTGAGTCTGCTACGCTGAAGAAAATTTTGCCCAAGGCCTTCGTTAAGGAAAAAAGCAAAGACAAACATTTCCTGACCGGCCCGCAGGCCGATGCGATTTTAACGATGCAGCTGCAAAGACTGACCGGCCTGGAAATGGAAAAACTGGCCAAAGAATACGCCGAAATTACCGAGCAAATTGAAGGATATGAAGCAATACTGGCCAACGAAAATATTCTGATGGATGTAATTCGTGAAGACATCCACGAAGTAAAAGAAAAATACGGCGACAAAAGGCGGACGCACATCACAGCCGAGGTTGAGCAGCTGGATGTAGAAGATTTGATTGCCGAAGAGGAAGTTATCGTTACCGTCAGTCACGGCGGATACGTAAAGCGAATGCCGATTGATACCTATCGCAGACAGGGCCGTGGCGGCAGAGGAATAATCGGCTCGGATACGAAAGAAGGTGACTTCATAAAACACCTGTTTGTCGCCTCTACGCACGATTACCTGCTTATATTTACTAATCGCGGCAGATGCTACTGGCTGAGGGTCTATGACGTCCCCAGTATGTCAAGACAGAGCAAGGGCAGAAATATCGTCAACCTGCTCAACCTCACAAATCAACAGATAGCGTCGATAATCAATGTCAGCAGCTTTGACGACGAAGACGAGAAGGCACAGCGACAACTCGTTATGGCAACCAAAAACGGTATAGTAAAAAAGACGAAACTGCTGGCTTACAGCAACCCAAGGGCAACAGGCGTCATCGCAATCAAGCTCGACCCCAATGATGATTTGATTGGTGTTACACTCACCACGGGAAGCAACCATATTGTGCTCGGCACACGTGACGGAATGACAATACGCTTTGACGAAAGTGACGTTCGCTCGATGGGCCGTGCCTCGCGGGGTGTTAAAGGCATCAAACTTCGCCCCGGAGACACCTTAGTCGGCATGGTGATTGTAGAGGAAAAAGCGGCTCTGTTTACGGTCTGCGAAAACGGATATGGCAAGCGAACGGGTTTTGAGAACTATCGGCCACAAAGCCGGGGTGGGGTGGGGCTTAAAAACATAAAAACAACCGCCCGCAACGGTAAGGTCGTTGCCCTCGAAGCGGTCCAGAGCAATGATGATTTAATGTTAATAACCGCCAATGGAATGATTATCCGAACGGGTCTTGATGAAATCCGCTCGATTGGCAGAAATACACAGGGCGTCCGCTTAATCAAGCTTAAAGCCAGCGACAAGCTCGTTGCAGCCGAAAAAATAGTTGGTGAACCGGATAAAATCAAGACGAAAGAAAATTCCGATAAAAATCAAAAAGCAGCCCCGAAATCCAAGGCAAAAGCCAAATCAAAGCCGATAGCCAAACCGGAGGCGCAAGCAAAATCAAAACCAAAAACCAAACCCAAAACTAAATCTAAAACGAAAGTAAAAACCAAGAAAAAACCCAGGAAAAAGCCAAAGAAAAAGACCCGAAAATCGAAATAACCCAGCACCAATTGACCTTCATCGAGAGACATGTTCGTTCACTTTGCTTGCTGTGTCCCTACTTGAGTTCAATTGGTGCGGGGCCGGTATGAGCTCAAATGGCTAAAAGTAATACAAACACAAAGAAAAAAAACAAGCTAATATATGTCATTGCCGGCGAAGATGAACCTCTGGTCAATCTCTACTGCCAGCAGCTACTTGATAAGCTGATAGAGCCATCGCAAAGAGCTACCGGATTGTTCGACGCTGACCCAAAGCAGGTTTCGATTTCCGAGATTCTGGATGAGCTGAGAACAATCCCTTTTCTGACGGACAGGCGAATTGTTCTTATAAGATGGGCGGACAAATTCATTTCCAATAACCGCGAGTTTCTGGAGAGGTACTTCGATAATCCCTGCCCTACAGGGATATTGATTCTGACGGTTAATAAATGGGATGAGCGGACGAAATTAGCAAAGATGCTTCCGGACAGCGGTAAACTCATTACGGCAACACAACCTAAAGGCCGGCAATTACAGAGTCGTTTGATTGATTATGCTCTGCAAGCACACGGAAAGAAATTAACTCAAGATGCAGCTGAAATTCTGGTTGAGTTTGCAGGTGATGAGCTGCCAAGACTGTATAGCGAAATTGACAAGCTGGCACTTTTTGCAGATGCGGAAAAGGTTATTGATGTGCGACATATCGAGGCGTTGATTGGTCATAACAGGATATACGGCGCCTTTGCAGTGATAGATGCCTGTTTAGCCGACAATGTCGCACAAGCAATGGAGCGGCTGAGGAATATGCTTGCGGAGGATAAGTCTGCCGAGTACACCATCGTCGGCGCTTTTGCGTTTCATCTGCGCAGGATGTTCGGCGCCAAGGCCTTACTCGAAGAGGGCTTTAGTCCTTCTGATATTGCGGGCAAATTACGAATCTGGGGCAATAGAGATGGCTTTTTTTCGCAGGTTCGCAAGATGAGCTTAAAACAGATTGGCTCTGCAATACAGAATTTGGCAGCGATTGATTATGCGATAAAAACCGGTCAGACAAAGGCCGAAGTCGCAATAGAACAGTTAGTGCTCGGACTAACTACCGGACTTAACAGGCCTTGAAATTCAAAGAACTACGTAAGCCACAAATCCCTATATTCTCGACCGTTACTTTACTGTTGCAAAATAACGGATCAGAAGGTTCACTTAAAAAATATTCCCTTTATTCTTCGACGCCCAGTTGTAGATTTACAAAACTTTTCTTTTTGCCGAGCCTCACTTAATGTTCCAAACGATTCAATGTGAATTATTTTATAAGGTCGTTATGGCCGCGACGACTTGACTTTCCCGCTATTGTGGTCTACTAAACTTTTTTCAACGTCGTCCGTGACTCCAGTATACGTCCTTGTTTTAGCTTCGTTAATAAGAATGTAAAGGTAATGCATAGTCTATCTTGATGACGGATCCGCCTCATCCACCAAGCAACGCTTGGTGGATGGGCGAGATCTCGCCATTTTTCGTTTTACGAAAAATGGCGGAGAGGGCGGGATTCCGGGCTTCGCCTTAGAACCCAAATTTGCCTTTGGCAAATTTCCATAGGGGCGCTGCCCCTCTGGCGTCCCCTTCGACTTCGCTCAGGGTCCTGTCACCCCGACGACGTG
>CAYTTK010000195.1:0-4397 GCA_964440735.1 uncultured Pirellulales bacterium | reverse complement strand
GCGGGGACTCATTCGCCGCTGGGGGTGGAGTGTCCTTCTCCGACATCCGACTTCCAACTAACGGCAGCCTCACCCCTGAGACCGCTGCGCGGTCTCTTTCCCCTCTCCCTCGCAACAACAGCTCGGGAGAGGGGAGAACGACAAACCGCCCCAGCCTCCAGCTTCCGCCGTAGGCCGTTTCCCCATTCCCCATTCCCCATAACCCATAACCCGCCTGGTTAGGAGGTCTGATCGCGCCGACGCCGAAGAACCGCAGCGTGGTAGAAGACATTCCGCGTCGGCAGGTGAGCGACAATGAAGATCGGGTTCAGCTCGGCTAACATCACGCCCAGCTACGGGATGGAAAAGCCCGGCGGGATGGGGAAAGCCTTCATCCAGGGCGTGCACGATGACTGCCTGGCGACAGCGTGCGTGATTGATGACGGGAAGGCGACCATCGCCGTGGTCGGAGTTGATGCGCTCTCAGTCAAGCACTCGGTGTGCGAGGACGCGAGGGCGATGATCCAGGAAGCGGTGGGCATCCCCGCCGAGCACGTGATGTTCGGCGCCTCGCATACGCACTCGGGCGGCCCCGCGTGCGATGCCTTCGCCTCCGAGTCAGACCCGGACTACCTGAGACATATGTCGCGGCAGATGGGGACCGCAGTCATTGACGCCCACCGCCGGCGTGAAGAGTCGTTCATCGGCGTCGGCGTCGGCGAAGCCCCGGGCGTGGCGCATCACCGGCGCTGGATAATGAAGGACGGCTCCCAACGCAGCCACCCGCGCGCCGAACAGGAGAACATGGACCACCCCCAGGGCGAGCTGGACCCGTCGGTGGGCGTGGTCGGCGTGTCCGACGCCGAAGGCAGACTGCGCGGGTGCATCGTGAACTTCACCTGCCACGGGACCACGGGCCTGGGCGTGGGCGGCACCGCCTCGGCCGACTGGATCTACTTCCTGGGCAGGAGCCTGCAGGATGTCTTCGGGGACGACTTCGGCGTGGTCTATATGCAGGGCGCGTGCGGGGACGTCACGCAGGTTGATAACACCGCGCCGCCAGAGACGGTGTGGTCGGGGCCACTGATGGCGCGGAAGGTCGGCTGCACCGTCGCGGGCGAGGCGATGAAGGCGCTCGTGCAGATGGAGTTCCACGAGAAAGTCAAGGTCGCGGGCGCGCGTAAGCGAATCTACCTCACGCCTCGGCAGCCGACCCGTAAGGAACTCAAGTGGGCACGCGAGCACCTGGAGAGCGATGTGCGGCTGGTGGATCGCTGGGGGACCGAGAGCATCTGGGCGCGAGAGTGGCTGGCGCTGGCTAAGATGAACAAGCAGGAGAAGCGGGTGAAGTGCGAGATCCAGGCGCTGACCGTGGGCGGCGCGGCGTTTGTGTCGAACCCGGGCGAGTACTTCTGCTCGCTGGGGCTGGACATCAAGCGGCGGAGCAAGTTCGAGCCGACCTTCGTGGTGGAGCTGGCGAACGGCTGCGTCGGGTATGTGCCGACCAAGGACGCCTACGAGGGCGGGTATGAGTCGCAGATGGCGTGCTCGAGCAA
The DNA here is from genome assembly GCA_964440735.1 of uncultured Pirellulales bacterium. Lineage (GTDB taxonomy): Bacteria > Planctomycetota > Phycisphaerae > Sedimentisphaerales > Anaerobacaceae > CAZBWE01. The sequence continues at coordinate 2,862 of CAYTTK010000195.1, read as the reverse complement.
GCTGGTGGCGGGCTCGGGGGAGAAAATCGCGGACGCGTGCGTGAAGCTGCTGGGCACGATGAAGAAGCCGCGCTAGTGGGGACGCTGTGGGCTAGCCTGATGCAGGGAGCGACGCCGGCGCCGTCCCTGCAAACGCGGGAGCCGATGATGTCGATAGAGGTAACACCCATAAGCGAAGCCCCAGGCTACCTTTTTGACGTGAAGGGCCTCGGGAATGCAAACAGTGCGACGCTAGGCCTGTTCCCCGACGGAGCATTCGAGGACTACGCGAAACGCGGCCACATTCTCGTTGCACTGGACGAGCACGGGCAGTGCGCGGGATACCTCCTGTATCGGATTTCCCTCAGAAAGCTGGTCGTGACCATCGTTCATCTGTGCGTGGACGAGGAGTTCCGCCGTAAGGGAGTCGGACGAAATCTGGTGGATCACCTGAAGGACACGACCACTCAGTTCCGGGGCATCGGCCTGCGTTGTCGTCGCGACTATGAGGCGACCAAGGTGTGGGAACGACTTGGATTCGTTCCCCTCGAGGAAAGGCCAGGGCGTAGTCAGACAGGTGCCCTGCTTACCTACTGGTGGTTCGACCACGAGCACCCGTCCCTTTTCAGCCACGCTGTGAAGGATGTGGTCGCGAGCAAGGCGGTTGCGGTTCTAGACGCTAACGTCTTCTACGATCTCCAAGATGAAGATGACGCGGCCAGCAAGGAATCAAGGTACCTGCTGGAGGCCTGGTTGCAGGATGAGGTCGAACTCTGCCTCACCGACGAGATGTTTCACGAGATGAACCGAATGCCCGACGACGATAGGCGCGCGGCGTGCCGGCGATTCGCACAGCGATTCACCCAGCTGCGTACCCAGCACATGCGTGTTGATACAGTGGTCGCTCAAGTTGAGCGCCTCTTTCCCAAACGAAAGACAGTGAGCGATCACTCTGATGTACGGCAGTTGGCGCAAGCGATCGCAGGGGATGCGGATTTCTTCGTTACCCGTGACAGTGACTTACTTGGTGTGGCCTCGGATGTGCGGAGGGAATTCGGTCTGCGCATAGTCCGGCCTTGGCAGTTGGTTGTCCAGCTAGACGAGCTAGTGCGAGAAACGGATTACTCGCCGGAGCGACTTCAGGGCTGCCGTATGGAAACCGCCCGAATCCGCACTGAGGAGGATGAGGATGCCCTGGCCAAGGCTTTCCAGTGCTTTGATCTCAGGGAGAAGAAATCGGACTTCATCCGGCGAATGCGTGACCTGCTAGCGAAGCCCCGGGTTGTTGAAGCCCGGCTGATCCGCGACGGCGCGCGGCCAATTGCGTTCATAGCGTACGACAGGGCGGTGGACCACGAGTTGGCGGTTCCCTTTGTGAGAGTCAGGCGGGGACCGATAGCTGCGACTCTGCGGCGTCACCTCCTGGTTCAGTCCGTAATGCTGGCAGCTCGCGAAGGCAGGCCCGTCACCAGAGTCACTGAGCCGTTTCTTCCGCCACATCTGTACGAGGCGCTTCAGAAGGCTGGGTTCGCTAGCAGCGACGCCGGCTGGGTTCGGTTCAGTATCGCGGTCGCAGCAGCCGGTAATGAGTTAGCACGGCACTTACGGGAGTTGGCCGGAGAGCTGACGGAGTGGGGGCTACCCTTGCGCGAGTACGCACGGCGTATCCGCAGAGCAACTGCCTCCGGTGACACCACGGAGCTGTGGGGGATCGAGGGCAAGCTCTGGCCTGCGAAGATCGCTGACTTGCATGTGCCGTGTTTCATTGTCCCGATCCGACCGGCTTGGGCGATGAGCCTGTTCGACGCACAGCTTGCCAAGTGGAGATTGTTCGGTGCCGAAGAGGAACTGGCACTGAGTAGCGAGAACGTGTACTACCGTTCCGTCAGGCCAGGGGGCCTCGTGGCCCCGGCGCGGGTTCTCTGGTACGTATCCCACGACGAGGGCGTGCCCGGATCGAAGCACTTGCGAGCCTGTTCGCGGCTGGACCAAGTCATAGTCGGCAAGGCCAAGGAGCTGTTCGGCGAGTTCCGACGTTTTGGGGTCTACGAATGGACGCAGGTGTTGGAGCTTGCAGACAACAACGTTGACAACGACATCATGGTCCTGCGATTCAGCGATACTGAGCTTCTCACCAGACCGATCCCATGGCACGAACTCAAAAGCATCCTTCGCGAAGAGGAGAACCGGGGCGCGCCGCTTCAGTCACCCACACGCATCTCGGCTCGGACGTTCTTGCGGATCTACGGCCTCGGGAGGCAGGGACGTTCCCAGGGTAATCGCAATGGCTGACACTGTTCTCTTGCTGTCCATCCGCCCAGGGCATGCCAAGAAGATATTCGCTGGCGAGAAAACCGTCGAACTGAGACGGGTGCGTCCGCGAATAGCCGAGGGCGATCAAATCCTCATCTACGTTTCATCACCAGTGAAGGCTCTCGCCGGCGTGTGCCGTGTGCACCAGCTTCTGGAGGGGGCACCGGAGCAGCTCTGGCCACGCGTGAGAGACCACGCGGGGATGACACGACAGGAGTTCAACACGTACTACGCGGGTGCGGAGATGGGCTTTGCCATTGTCTTGCAGACCGTCGGCCGTTATTCGAACCCAGTGACACTGGACACGCTGAGGGAGCAGTGGCCCGGATTCCACCCCCCACAGGGCTATCAGTACGTCTCCTACGAAAGGGCCAAAGCGGTGTCCAGGTTGCCCAGCGACTGATACGCTGGGGGCTCGACTTGGCGACGCAGCTATTTCAGAACACAAGGGGAGATGAAGATGGCGCGGATACCGATTGCGGTTCAGCTCTACTCGGTGCGCGAGGAATGCGCACAGGACCTGCCGGGGACCCTCAAAGCCGTCGCCGAGATGGGCTATGAAGGCGTTGA
>CAYTTK010000194.1:0-4424 GCA_964440735.1 uncultured Pirellulales bacterium | reverse complement strand
CAAGGTGCGCTCGGGCACGGCGGCGGCACCGGTCAACCAGGTCGGCGACACGGTGATCACCCTCGTCTGCGGGCGGATCTGGAGCGCGTAGGGACAAGGACTATTAGGGGAACAGATATGAGTGAGATGTGGCGGCATGTGCTGTTGACGGCAGCTAAGCGGCAATACTGCAAGAAGGTGCTGTCCTACGCCCCCATCGCCTACTGGCCGCAGTGGGAGCCATCGGGCAACGTGGCCCACTGCCTTGTCAACCCGGCGCAGAACGGCACCTATACCGGCGTCACGCTGGGGCAGCCGGGCATCGGGGATGGCAGGACATGCCCATTCTACGACGGAGCGACTGACTACACCGATGTGGAGACAGCGGCCCTTAAGGCCACCGCCAATGGTACTGAAGGCTCTATACTGGTGTGGCCCAGGGTGTTCGATGCTGCTGACTGGACGGACGGCAATCACAGGGCGATACTGGCGCTTCAGGTTAGCGCCAGCCACAACGTCTATATCCGCAAAACGACCACTAATAACGAACTTCAATGGCGTTACGAGGCCAACGACGTGGTGAACTCTGTGAGTCAGGCGGGCTATACGACCACGGGTCCGATGTGCCTGGGGCTGACGTGGGACAAGATCGCGGATGAAATGAGGGCCTTCTTTGGCGGGTTGCAAGTCGGCGCAACGCAAAACGGGCTGGGCCTGTGGGCAGGCGAGCTAAATGATGCCGTGATTGGCGCTATCAACAACACACCGACATGGTTGTGGCACGGGTATCTCGCCCATGCCGCTCTCTGGGATCATGCGCTACCACCTGCGGTGATGGAAGATCTAGCCCACCCTACGTAGGCGGGGACGCGCCTCCCCCGCCAGAGGGCAGATATGTGGGCGGATACGCGGGAGACTATGCTTAGGACGACATTTCCGGTAGCGGGACCGCACGTGGACGACCATCTCCTGCTGCACAAGCGGCACAACGATGCACCAAGCTTGCGCGACTTTGGCGCTATGCTGGATGGCACGTCGGACGATACAGCGGCATGGCGTTCTGCGCTGGCAGCAGAACGGGTGATCCATATTCCGGCGGGCGTGTCGCTGGTAACGGGCCTATCAGCGGTAGATGTATCCGCTCTCGCCCTCATCGGCGCGCCTGGGGCGGTGCTCAAGCTGGCAGATGACAGCAACTCACATCTGTTCCATGCTACTCGCTGCCGGGGATTGCGGATATGCGGCCTAGCGTTCGACGGCAATAAGGCGAATCAGTCGTCCGGTCTGTGGTGTCCATTACGAATGGATGAATGCGACGACGGCATGTTGGACAATGTGCGGATCTGGGATGCAACGAACGTCGGGGCAGCATTCCGGGGCTGTGCGGCCTGGGTGCTGCTGAACGTTCACACGGCCCGCTGTGGGATGGTTGCACTCGGCCAGACAGCATTCGGCATTGCTGTTCAACTAAATGTCGCGGGTACGGTCCCGTCGCAGCGGTTCCAAATCGCACAGTGCTCCGATGCCGGTAGCGGCTTTGACGAAGGCGAGGATCAACAGGGTGGCGGGCTGTTCCTGGCCGATGAATCCGCCGACTGTCACGTCATCGATTACATCAGCCGCGACAGCAACAAGTACGGCCTCAAGGTGCAGGGCACGGGCCACATTTTGGAGACGATCACCGTCCGGGGCGCGGGCGGTCGTGCCCTGGCGCTCCAGGGTAACGCTATCAGCGTGAATGGCTACCACGCTGCCGACTGTGGCAACGGCATCACGATCGCACATTTTGTGGCCCACCCCGACGCAAAGGCGGTCCAGGTCAGCAACGTACAGATCGAGCGGGCAGGATTCGACGGCGGGATCGACATCACCAATCTGGCCGAGGTCGGGCCAATGACCGGCGTGCAGCTTGCCAATGTGCGCGTGCAGGGCAGCGAGCGCTTCGGCATTCGTGTGCGAGGTGGCGTTCGGGACGTGCAGATCATTGGCGCGACGGTATCAGGCTGTACCACCGACGACGTCGCTGTCGTGGCAGGCACGGAGGAAATGACGGGAACGGAACAGACACCAGCGAACGTCGTGCTGATCACGGCGCTGGGCGTTCAACAGTTCGCCTAATTGGAATTAAGGCCATAGGTCTAGCTTATGATAATGTCCCTTTACACCGAAAAAGGACCGGGCAGCCGCCTGCCGGCGCTGACGGGCGCCAGACGGGTCCTGAACCTGGTCCTTGATGGGCTCAATTCGCCCCACAGCCGCCGGGTCTATGAGTACGCGCTGCTGGACTTTATAGGCTGGTACGAGCAGGAAGGCAGGCCGGGACTGGCCAAGGCGACGGTGCAGCACTACAAGGCGCACCTCCTAGAGAGCGATCTAGCACCGGCGACGATCAATCAGCGGCTGTGCGCAGTGCGGGCCCTGGCCAGGGAGGCGGCGGACAATGGGGCCCTGGACCCGGCGCTGGCCGGCGGGATCGCCCGGGTCAAGGGCGTGGCCCAGCACGGGCGGCGGACGGGCAACTGGCTGACACGGGAGCAGGCGCGGCAGCTGATCGACGCGCCGGATGTATCGACGCTCAAGGGCCTGCGCGACCGGGCCATCCTGGCCACGCTGATCGGCTGCGGGCTGCGGCGCTCGGAGGCGGCGGCGCTGTGCTTTGCCGAGATCCAGCAGCGCGAGGGGCGCTGGATCATCGTCGACCTGGTGGGGAAGGGAAACCGGGTACGGACGGTGCCGATGCCCAGCTGGTGCAAGGCAGCGATCGACGAATGGGCGCAGCGCGCGGGGATTGCCGATGGAATCCTGGACCGCATGAACACGGGGCGCGTCTACCGCTCGCTGAGCCGGCACGGGCACCTGGACGGGGACAGTATCTCGCCACAGACGATCGCGGACGTGGTCAAGGAGCACGCGGGGCAGTGCGGCCTCGAGGGCCTGGCGGCGCATGACCTGCGGCGGACCTTCGCCAAGCTGGCGCACCTCGGCGGCTCGGGCCTGGACCAGATCCAGCTCTCGCTGGGGCATGCGAGCATCCGGACCACGGAGCGCTACCTGGGCCTGGAGCAGGACCTGCACGACGCGCCGTGCGACCGCCTGGGGCTGCCCTTCGGGCATATGAGGAAGGCCGATGAATGACCTGTACAAGACGGGGCTGGGGCTGATCTGGCTGGAGATGCTCTACGATGCGGGCTACCACTGCCTGGACGACCTGGCGGCGGCGACGGACGAGGAGCTGCTGGCCATCCCCGGCATGGGGCCGTTCAAGGTGCGGGCGATCCGCAAGGTGGCACCGCACGTGGTGGAGGGAGCGGATGATCTTCGATCGCTACCCTACTAAGCGCCGGGTGGTGGTCAACACGAAGACTGACCGCGCGTTCCGCGGCGTCCTCTGGCGCAAGGCGTGGGGATACCTGGTGCTGAGGGACGCGGAGATGATCAAGCCCGGCGGGGAGACGGTGCGGATGGACGGCGAGCTGGTGATCGAGGCCGGCAACGTCGACTTTCTGCAGGTCCTATAGGCGGTGCCATTATGCCAGTTGTCGTGAGTGTGGGAGCGCTGGTCGACGTGCAGCCGCAGTGGTGGCCACCTGGCGGCCGCTACGGCACGATGCGGCTGTATGACGGCTACACGCGCGATTACGCGGCGCTGTACCGCGAGCAGCCGAACGTGCGGGTGTGCGTGGATTTCCTGGCCAGGAACATCGCCCAGCTCGGGCTGCACGTGTTCCGGCGGGTGAGCGACACGGACCGCGAGCGGCTGACGGACCATCCGCTGGCGCTCGTGCTGGGCAAGCCGCTGCCGGCAGAGTTCAAGGTGACGCGCTACCGGCTGATCGAGAGCCTGGTGGCCGACCTGGGCGTCTATTTCAACGCCTACTGGCTCAAGGTGCGGCGCGAGGATCTGCCCGCGGGTCTGCTGCGTGTTCCGCCGTCCTACGTGGAGGTCCAGGGCGGATTGCTGCCAAGCGGATACAAGATCAGGCTCAGCGGGAAGACGATGGACATCCCGCCGGGGGACATCGTCCACTTTCGCGGCTACAACGCCGAGAGCGCGATCAGCGGCCTCTCGCCGCTGGAGACGCTGCGGCGGGTCCTGGCCGAGGAGCACGCCGCGGGCGATTACCGAGAGCATTTCTGGCAGAACGCGGCGCGGATGAGCGGGATGATCGAGCGGCCGGCGGCGGCACCGGAATGGAGCGAGGCGGCCAGGGCGCGCTTTAAGGCCGAGTTCGAGGCGCTGTATTCTGGCGGGGAGAACAGCGGGAAGACGGCGATCCTGGAAGAGGGCATGACCTGGAAGCAGGCATCGTTCGACGCGCAGGAGAGCGAGTACCTGGGCGGGCGGAAGCTGACGCGGGAAGAGTGCGCGCGGGCCTACCACATCCCGCTGCCGATGGTCGGGATCCTGGATCACGCGACCTTTTCCAACATCAAGGAGCAGCACA
>CAYTTK010000193.1:0-4427 GCA_964440735.1 uncultured Pirellulales bacterium | reverse complement strand
TGAAATTCTTTGTAAAAATTGCAAACATAAAAGCGGTTTGTTTTTGTGTAATGTAAATCCGACTTATGCAAAAAGTCCAATTTCAGGGGAACTTGAAAAAATAAAAGAATCTTGTCATTTTAGAAATGCCGACTTTGATTGCCCTTATTTTGAGAAAAAATTTAATATTATTGATTTTCTAATTAACTAGATCAGAAGTAAATGTTGAAGATTGACAATCCAAAAGGAACGATTGTCATTAATGACAGCGAACGCCAGGAATGTGAGGTCTGGACGAGGGTAATGGGATATTACCGGCCGGTAAGCGAGTTCAATATCGGAAAAAAAGCTGAACATAGCGAGCGGGTACTTTTCAGCGAAGAAAAAGCGATCCAGGGAATGGAGCGATCAGGATGATTTGTTTAACACAACATGCCCGCCAGAGGCTGCAGGAACGGCACCCCGATTATTCGGAGCAGGAACTCAAGGAAATGACGGAATTTGCAATACGCTGCGGGAAACATATTTCGGCGGGTAACGGATGTAGGCAGTATCAGTTATTCAGGAAGCGGTTTGTGGTGGCTGAGAATAAAGGGAATATTATTGTTGTGACGGTTATATAAGAGAGGAGAACATACAATGAAAGAAAAAAGATGTAATCGGTGTGGAGAAAAAAAACCACGCAGTGAATTTCGTTTCGGGCTGCAGCCTTGTAAACAGTGCAGGGAAGAACTGAAAAATATGGAATATCCCTATCATAAACATGGCACGGGAAAGAGCATACTTGCATATGGCTAAATATACCCCAGATGTGAAGGAAAAAGCATACGATCTCAGGATGATTCAGCAGCTTTCGTTTCTGGAAGTCTGGAGAAAAATGCGTGAAAAATACCCTACATTCTCAAAGGGGATACTCACGAAATGGATGAACGATCCGAATCTCGACTGGGAAGGCCGCTATAATGAATATTGCAGGGCAATTGTGAAGAAGAACGATGAGGAACGTGTAAAACAGATAGTGCCGATCGTAACTGCAATAGAGGATATCAGGGATAAAGTCTATAATAAATTAGTGACCTTTTTAGGAACGGAAAACATTGTAATTACAGAAAAAAATATCGGTCTGGTTCTTTCCTCATTTGTAAAAATGGGAGATCTGGAATACAAAATAAAAGGCGGCGGCCATTCGACAACTCCGGTGAAACAGGTGATAAATGTGCTTATTATGGTGTTAGAGAAAAATCCGAATGTCGGACCGGTCATCAAGGCTCATAAAAACGAAATTGTGGATGCGGTATTCCAGGAAATCAAAGGCGAAACATGATCACGAATTATGATGAAAAAAATGAGATACTGAATTTATTTCTCGGAGAATTCAAAGATCGTGACCGGCTGATCGGTGAATATACCAACAAGCCGATTCAGTTCCTTGCAAAATCGGGCAGTTACTATCCCCCCATACTCGAAGAGATGTTTCTGGATATCTATTATCAGAGAGTTACGAGAGCTTTGTGGAAAGGCCCTCGAGGCGGCGGTAAAACATTCGGGCTCGGAGATCTCTCGGCATGCCTCTTCCTCTTCAAAGGATTTGATATCCTTATCGCATCCGGCGGCGAAGGACAGGCAAAAGAAGTGTATGAGGAGGTTACCAATGTTCTCGATGATGACGGTGAAGCTGCCGAATATATCCCTGAAATTACGAAGCAGATCACCCGGGGACGATCCGGGAACTGGATACGGTTTATGCCGGCAAGCACACGCCGTGTCAGAGGACCCCATCCCGGTCGCGGGCACGGCGGAGTGATTATCATGGACGAAGAATGCGAGATGGAAGAGAAAATAGTTAAAGCCGTTCTGGGAACCGGATCAACCGCAAAACCGCTGATAATTATCAGGGCCTCGACAGCGCATAATATCGATGGGACATTTGCAGATCTCCTCGATAATTACAATGAACGCGGGTATAAGCTCTATGAGTGGGATTCTTTCGATGTCTGCGAGAAATGTACCCGGAAATGCGAGGATTGTATTCCCAAGTTCCGTGAAGATTACTGCCAGGGGAAAGCTCATCATAACAGCAATTTAGGATGGGTATCGCTTGATTATTTGTTCCAAATGTGGGAAGAAGAAACTGAAGAATGGTTTGAAGTTGAATTGATGGGGAGAAAACCATCCGGAGCCGGGCTGGTTATCAATCGGAAGGATTTCAAAGAAGCATTGGTTGATGAAGTTCCTTTTATAAAGGGTATTCCCGGAGCATTTGGTATCGACTGGGGATTCAAGAGCATGGCGGCTGCTGTGGCGACACAGTTAGTTGGCGAAAAACTGAGAGTCTTTGACCGGATGAGTTTTCACCGCAAAGGGACCGAGGAGATCACAGGTGCTTTTAAAGACTGGCGAAAGATGTACGACATTAATGAAGTATACGGCGACAGCTCGCATCCCTTTGAGAACGATGCGCTCAGGAAAGCTGATTTTCATGTTACAGAGGTGACATTTGTGAGCTTCAAGGAAGCCGGCGCCGGAGCGGTGAAATGGTTTTTCGAGAAGAAACGAATTGAGATACCAAAAAAATACGAGGATAAAAAAAAACATAATGATGTCATAGATCATCTGAAGAGATGGCGCAGAGATAAGCACGGGAAAATTGTGAAAAAAGACGATCACTTCGCGGACGCGCTGCTCTGCACCATGATGAAGTGGTGGCAAAAAGCACGAAGGAAAGTTGGATATTTGAAAGTGACGAGGAGATAAGGGATAAGGCATAAGGCATAAGGGACAAGGGATAAGGCACAAGGGATAAGGCACAAGGGATAAGGCACAAGGGATAAGGCATAAGGGATAAGGGGAAAAAGATAAAATCATGAGAGACAACAATTAAAATTGGATTTAAAATAAATAAGGAGATAAAATAATGACAAGAAAAGCAAATTTATCTATCGGAAAGCGATATGGACTGCAGGAGATAGAATCTTTAAAAAGCCGGATTGAACTGGAATACCCGGATCCGGTGATGAGATTAGCGCAGGGAAAAGAAAAAGGTAAATCTCAGCAGCCCGATCTCAATAAGGCTTACGAAGGCATGGACATCCTTAGACCGCCGTTTTCGATGGCGATCATGGCACGGCTGCTCGATCTCGATCCGTATCTTGCAGGCGCTGTGAATGCGATTGCTACAGATGTGAGCGCCTGTGATATGGAGATTAAATGGACCGGTGAAGGCGACGAGAAAAAAGAGGAACGGAAAAAACTCGAGGAATTCTTTTTTGAGTCGAGCGATCCGACAAACCCGATGTCGCTCAATGAAAAAATTAAATCATGTGCCACCGACTATATCTCTTTAGGGAGCTGGAATTTAGAGATCGTCGAGGGCGGACAAACTCTCATTGATTTAGTTCATGCGCCGGCTGAATTCGTGCGGGTAAAGAAAAGCATGACCGGATTTGTGATGGTGAAAAATAATGAGAAAGTCGAGTTTTCACAATACGGCGATCCGAACCGCGATAAAAAACAGAATCAGATACTCCGGGCAATCAACAAGATGCCAGGACACCGGGTATACGGCAAGCCAGAGACATACGCATTAGTGAATACGGTGCTCATGAACAGCCTCCGTGACGAGAAAAACCTTCACTGGTTCGATCAGGGTGTGCTGGCCGATTTACTGGTTCTCATCGAAGAAAATATCGAGATAGGCATCAGGGATCAGATAGTGGCTGATTATCAGAATACGAGCGACGGATCACAGACGATGTATATTCTCGATGGTGTCGGGAAATCTGCAGTTGAACAGATTAAACGTGATCTCGAGGGAAAAGCTTTTGAAACTTTAGAGGGGAATAACCGTCAGCGAGTGCTCACAGCACTCAGGGTACCGCCGGCAAAGGCAGCGATATACGAGGACGCGAACAGAGCCAACACACTTACCCAGGACGAGGTATTCCAGAACGAGGTAACAAAGCCGATTCAGAAGACATTTAAAGTGCGTTTCGATCATCTGATAAAGCACGGGTTCGAATTTGAGAACTGGGAGTTTGTATTAAAACCGCTGTCGCTCAGGGATCGAAAGGAAGAAGCATTAATTGAAAAAATATACCTTGATAAAGCAGTTCATTCGATTAATGAAACGAAAGCAATGTTGAATGAGCCGCCGGTGAAAGGCGGAGACCGTCGCCTGATCAATACACCGCTCGGCCTGGTGGATATTGATACCTGGGAAATAGCTGTGGCGGCGCCGGAAGTTAATCCGGAAACAGCGGAACGTCTGGCAAAGACCGGGACTGTTGATTTTGTCGGGAAATTGATCGATCTTCGGAAAGAAATTCAGAAATTCAAAAAGGGATAAGGCATAAGGGATAAGGCATAAGGGAAATAATGATAACAAAAGCATTAGCAGAACGTCTTGACAGGGAGATATACGGCCTTCTCGTCGATATTGGAATACTCGA
>CAYTTK010000192.1:0-4443 GCA_964440735.1 uncultured Pirellulales bacterium | reverse complement strand
TCGCTGCTCTCTGCAAAATGGTCCACAAAGGTGCCAGCGTCAAAGAAGCAATCGGAATGTTAGAAGAATAGGGTATCTGCTACAGAGAATAAACCCAAAAATATCGTATTCAGATTGTTTAGCCATTGTCGTGCCGACAAGGGCCGTTGTAACCACAAATCAAGGCACCACACATTTAGAAATCGTCACTTCGTTGCCGGCTCGACCTTTTCCTCAACCTTTGCTTCAACCCTCTTGCCTGTCACCTCTCTGGTTCCTCTCTCCGAGATCATCTGGCCATTGAGGGTCTTTCCGTCCAGTTTGCCTTTGAACTCCATATTGAAGGCCCGGTCGCCGAAGCCCACCTCGATATTAAAGCTTACCTGGTCGCCTTCCAGCTTAAGGTCTTTTACGGGAATCTCTCCGCCAAAGGACTCATACCTGCCGGAAAGGTCCGACTCAATCGTCAGCAAATTTGTGCGTGTCCCTCTCTCGGATGTGATAGTCAGCTCCCACTTTCCGATAAGTGCCGCCCATACGCGCTCACCATTGGCCTGCCACTGGCCCATTTCGCCTTTGAGCATTCCGGTCAGTTTGTTGCCATCGATGGTCCCCTCGTATGTCGTTTCAAACTCTAATTCGCCTATTTTGCTCTTACGGGTGAAGGTGAGTTTTCCATCCTCGAATTTGACGTTGGATATTACGTGCTCGCCGGGTTCTTCAACCCACTTGCCTTCGAGTGTTCCGTCCAGTTTCTGCGTGATTGTCAGTCTTGCTGTGATGTCTCTATCGCCGACTTTAAATTTGATATCCCATTGACCGAGGACCGGGAGCTTGGGCTTTTTTCTGGTCCCGTTGGCAGCAAAATCCCCGCGTTCCCCGGACATTGTGCCTGTGAGTTTGCTGTCTTTCAGCGTCCCGCTGTAGTTCGTTGAAAATTCCCTGTCTCTGAACCTGAGCGTGCGGACAAAGGTGAGCTTTGAGCCGTCGAATTTAACGTCGGATAATTCGCTCGAGCCCCATTTACCGGCCAGTGTTCCATCCGGCTTTTTGGAAATTGATAGCGTTGCAAAACGTTGCCTGCCGTTGAATTCCATCGTGATTTCCCAATCACCTGTGATGTCTTCAGCTCGGCTCGCCCCCGCTTCTGCTTTCGCAGAAAGCTGCGGGGGAGGCGGTGGCTGTGGCGGAGTTTGGTCGTTGGCATCGGCTGCCCAGACCAGCGACCCCCCGAAGACGGACATCAATAGCAAAACACTAATGCACAAAATCTCGAATTTCCTGATTGTCTGACTCATAGCTAATCTCCTAAAAAATGTATTAAGGAATTGTTTTTTATTTAACTGACGAAACAGCAATTATACTTCAGGCTGGCAAAAATGACAATTGTTTTTTAGATAAAATTGCGTAACGAAGCAGTATGTGCCGAAACTGGTAAAAAATCCCTGTTCAATCAATTGTCTAAAGTCTTTTCCCTGCCGCCCATATCTGTCCCAAAAACTCTTGACAATTTTGTATGGTTGTTGTTTAATGTCATACAATCAAAACCTTATCTCGGACAAAACAAAGGCGAAGAAAATGAAAAAGTTGTGGGTAAATGTTGTTCCATACAAAAAGGATATAGCCATAGCTGCCCTTGAAAGCGGTTCTGAGGCCGTTATTCTGCCCGATGGCGAGAGTGATACTGTCCGCGAATTCGGCAAAATAAAGACTATCGAGAAAAACGGCGATATCAGGCCCGGAATCGACGTCGAGTTTATTGATATCTCCGGCAAAGCCGACGAAGACAAAGCCGCCGCCGTTCCTGAAAATAAAATCGTCGTTTTAAGAATGCTCGATTGGACAATAATCCCCATCGAAAATCTGCTCGCCCGCCGCTGCAAAAATATTATGGTTCAGGTCGAAAATTCAAAGCAGGCAAAGCTTATGACCGAAATCCTCGAAAAAGGCGTCGATGGAGTTGTGCTAAACACCAAGGATATAAACGAAATTAAAAAGACCGCTGAAATAATCCAGGGCATAAGTGAGAAGGTTCCTCTCGTCGCAGCAACCATCACGGTAACGAAACAGCTCGGCATGGGCGACAGGGCCTGTCTCGATACCTGCACGCAGATGACTTTAGGCGAAGGGATGCTCGTCGGCAATACCGCTTCGGGTTTTTTCCTGGTTCATTCCGAGTCCATTGATAATCCTTACGTTGCATCTCGGCCGTTTCGAGTTAATGCCGGCGCCGTCCACGCATATACATTAGCGCCGGGCGGCAAAACAAAGTACCTGGCGGATTTGAAAGCCGGCGATGAAGTCCTGCTGGTCGATTTTAATGGCAAGAGTAAAACCGCCTATCTCGGCAGAAACAAGATTGAAAAAAGGCCTATGCTCCTAATCGAAGCCGAGGCAGAGGGTGAGCCTATAAGTCTCGTTATGCAAAATGCCGAGACGATTCGGCTGGTTGACCCCGATGGCAAAGCGGTTTCGATTACGACCTTAAAGCCGGGTGATAAAGTCCTCGGCCATATTGAAAAGGCTGGCAGACACTTCGGTATGAAGGTCGATGAAACTCTAATAGAGAGGTAATCTATGGTTTGGACGGACGATTTTACAAGTATAATTTTGGCCGTCGTGCTTGGCGGTATAATCGGGCTGGAAAGGGAAATCCGCGGCAAAGTTGCCGGCTTACGGACGAACATTTTAATTTGCCTTGGTGCCGCCGTCTTTACCGTAATTTCAAGGCAGATGGCGCTTAAGTTCGATGACTCCACCGTGAGAATAGCAGCCCAGATTGTTACCGGCGTCGGTTTTTTAGGTGCAGGTGCCATCATCCAGGACAGAGGTGGCATCCACGGATTGACTTCCGCTGCGACAATTTGGTTAGTGGCCAGCGTCGGGATGGCATGCGGAGCACAGCTTTATCAGTTGGCGCTCATAGCGACTCTTATTGCTATTGTTGTCCTGATTGGTCTTGCAAGATTGGAAAAGCCTTTGCAGCGTTTTAGAAAAGAACACAAGCTGCAAAGCACTACTGACGACTAAGATAATTGAATTTTGCATTACGAACAAAAATGATATAAAAGGTAAAAAGGGAGAAGGAGGTAGAAATGAAAAGCAAATCATATTTTTTAATTTTACTGTTGTTTGTAGCAGCAGTTGTTGGTTGCAGGGATGATTCGGAAGAAATAGTTTTTGATGACCTGAGCATTGTTGCACCGAGTGCGGAGGTAAAAAAACTTGCCGGCGGCTTTATTTTCACCGAAGGCCCCGCCGCTGACGCCCAGGGTAATATCTTCTTTTCGGATATCCCCAACAACAAAATTCACAAGTGGTCGCTGGAGGGAAATCTTTCAACTTTTCTTGAAAACTCAGACGGAGCCAATGGCCTGTATTTCGACAAAGATGGAAATCTACTCGCCTGTCAGGGCAGTGGCCGCAAATTAGTCTCAATTGACCCTGCAGGTAACGTGACGGTCTTGGCCGAGAAGTACCAGGAGAAACCGTTCAACAGTCTCAACGACCTGTGGCTCGACCCGAAAGGCGGCGTGTATTTCACCGACCCCGACTATGGCCATAACAGAGATGATATACAGCAGGATGGTGAGCACGTCTATTATCTCACACCCGACCGCAGAAAGGTCATTCGTGTCATCGATGATATGGTCAAGCCTAACGGAGTCATAGGCACTGCCGATGGCAAGATGCTTTATGTGGCAGACCATGGTGATGGAAAAACATTTGTATATACCATCAATAGTGACGGGACGCTGTCGAATAAGGAGCTCTTTGCACCTGAGGGTTCTGACGGGATGACCATTGACTGCCAGGGCAACGTTTACCTGACAACGGGCGTGGTTGCGGTTTACAACCCAAAGGGCGAAAAAATCGAAACGATTATTATTCCCGAAAGCCCCGCCAACGTTTGTTTTGGCGGAAAAGACAAAAAGACGCTCTTTATCACAGCCCGGACGTCACTTTATTCGCTGCAAATGAGACTCAAAGGCTTGTAACGCGAGATATTGGCCGTATTTAGTCCGTCGTCTGTCCGCCGCTCGCCCAACGTCTATATAGCGGGGTTTACCCGCTGTCTGTGTGGCGGTTCTTTTTGGCGGATTTCACGTCGGGTTGAATTCTTCATCATGGCCAAAAGGCGGAGACAGCTACGATAAACCAGATAATAATGCCGATAGCGAATTTACTGGTAATACCTAAAAATTCGCCTAATCCGGCTCCAACTGCGTAGCGAGCGGATTCTTTCGGTTCTTTGCCGCGCGCAAATTCAAGCGCCCACGCCCCTGTTCCAGCTCCTATACACGCCCCGAGCAAAGTTCCAGGAAAAAGTATTGGTATAAAGAAAGTCCCGACTATGGCGCCGGTTATTGCCCCTGCCAGTGCTGCGACCGACCCGGGCCAGCTCGCTCCGGATTTTCTCGCACCGCGCATCCCCCCGAAAAATTCAAATAGCTCCCCGATAAT
>CAYTTK010000191.1:0-4459 GCA_964440735.1 uncultured Pirellulales bacterium | reverse complement strand
GTCCCACAGCCAACATCCAAAATCTTGGTATCTTTATTTATCCGAACTCCCGAGTAAGAGAGCGCCTTGTCGATGGCCCTCAGGCGTTGAGGCTGGTCATAGGCATAGATCAAACTGTCAACGTCACCGGTATGCCCATATATTCTAAATCTCTTGTTCCAGAATTCTCTTGGCTTGTAATCCTTCATTGCTTCCTTCATGCTTTCACAAGTTGCCTCAACCCTTTTTTCACATTTTCCAGCGTTTCCTCTTTCTTGCAAAAACAGAACCTGACTTGATTTGTTCCTTTATTTGGACTTGCATAAAAGGACGTTCCCGGCACGGTAGCAACACCAGTCAACTCAATCAACTTCTTGCTAAATGCAAAGTCATCACCAACCGAGAGCTTTTTCATAAGTTGCTCAGCCTGAGCCATGATGTAATAAGCACCCCTGGGTAAATAGGGCTTAAAACCCACATAGGACAACAAATCAAACAGAAAATCTCTCGATAGATTATATCTAGAACGAAGACCCTCATAATAACTTTCCGACATATTTAGGGCAAAGGCCGCCGCCACTTGAAAGGGGGTAGGGGCACCAACGGTCAAGAAATCGTGTACCTTTCTAATCCGGCTGGTGATTTTTTCGTGGGCAATGGCCCAACCAACCCGCCATCCTGTAACTGAATAGGTTTTGGAAATGGAGCTAATAGTAACGGTTCGATCGGCCATCCCATCTATGGAGGCAATAGATATATGCTCTTTCCCATCGTAAAGGATATGCTCATAGACCTCATCGGTAATAGCCAGACAATCCCACCTTCGACACAAGGTCGCCATCTCCTCCAACTCCTTCCTGGAGAATACCTTGCCGGTAGGGTTGTTCGGGGTATTGATGATAATAGCCTTGGTATTATTATTAAAGGCAGCAGCAACTTCCTCGCGAGAGTAGTCCCAATTAGGTGGATACAGGGTAACATATCTCGGCTTCGCTCCTGAAAGAATGGCATCAGGTCCATAGTTTTCGTAAAAAGGTTCAAAAACGATAATTTCATCACCAGGATTGAGTACAGCCTTTAACGTGGCGATCATGGCCTCCGTCGCTCCGCAGGTGACTGTTATGTCCGTTTCCGGATCGCACTTTATTTTATTGTAACCAGCCACCTTTTGGGCAATGGCTTCCCTCAATTTAGGCTCCCCAAAGGTAACCGGATACTGGTTATAGTCATTCAGGATAGCCCGAACAGCAGCATCTTTAATCTCTTGCGGGGCCTCAAAATCAGGAAACCCTTGCGAGAGA
Organism: uncultured Pirellulales bacterium; assembly: GCA_964440735.1. Lineage (GTDB taxonomy): Bacteria > Planctomycetota > Phycisphaerae > Sedimentisphaerales > Anaerobacaceae > CAZBWE01. The sequence goes on along the minus strand of CAYTTK010000191.1, from coordinate 3,179 downwards.
TTAAAGCCTCCTACAGCATCACAAATCCGGGTCATCTCCCGTATAACAGACTCGGTAAATTTCTCAGTAATACGCGATAACGGCTTCAAATCTCATCTCCTGGTGTTCGTATGCTGATAATTCATAATTTAGGGCTTATAGCTGATAGTTCATAGCTTATGAGAACCAGTTTTTAAACCAGGAGCTACTAGGCATGAACATTATTTGAAGAAACTGCGAACAGTTTTGATAACATACTCCACCTGTTCATCATTGATTTCCACATTCATGGGCAGGGAGAGTACCTCTCGACAAATGGCCTCAGTCTCCGGAAAACCTCGATCTTCCAATTTCAGAGCCTTATAACTATAATAAGGTTTTGGGTAGTGAATGAGAATCTCGACGCCGTTCTTTTTCAAGTAGTCAGCCAATTCATCCCGTCTTGAAGTTCTAATGACATAATTCTGATAAACATCCTCAAATCTTGGGTCATCGAAATGTGGCAACTTAAGTTCTTCTATATCCTTCAATCCCTCTCTATATCGTGCGGCTATCTCCCGGCGGCGTTTAATCCAATCAGGCAGATGACGGAGCTTAACGTCCAGGAAGGCGGCCTGAAGGTTATCAAGCAAACAGCTAAATCCATGATAGTGATATTCCCTTGTTTCACGATCCTCACCGTTGTATCTAAGAAGTCTGGCCATTCTTGCAACCCTGGGATCATTAGTTGTCATTGCTCCCCCATCGCCGTAACCACCCAACATCTTGAAAGGATAGAAACTCCAACAACCTGTAAGGCCGAATGATCCCGCATTTTTCCCATTGAATGTCGCACCTAACGATTGGCAGGCATCCTCTACCACGACCAGATTATATTTATCAGCAATGGCCATAACCGCATCCATGTCCGAGACTCGACCGTTCAAATGAACTGGAATAATTGCTTTAGTTCTCGGCGTAATTGCCTCTTCAATCTTAGAGGCATCAATGTTATAGTCCTTCCCTACATCAACCAGAACAGGAGTTCCTCTGGCATTCACCACGGCCGAGGCCGTGGCGAGAAAGGTATGCGCCGGGACAATCACTTCATCCCCCTTTGTTATTCCGGTGGCTATCATGGAAATATGTAAAGCATCATAGCCACTATTCAGACCAACGGCATATTTGGTACCCACAAATTTGGAGAAATTTTCCTCGAACTGTCTCAATTGCCCCCGCATGACCAAATCGCCTTTTGATACAACTTCAAAAAAAACAGCATCAATCTCATCTTTGATCATCCGATAATTCTTGGCCGGCTCGATAAACGGCACCCTATAAACCATATTCGACACCTCCATCGAAGTGTACTAAGACTATCTACCAACTTCTTGTATGTATTTTGAACGCTAATGTTATATAGTCCCATTCAGGACAGACTCAACCGTCCTAAGAATTCCACCAGCATCAAGTCCGTACTCTGCCCTAAGATAATTCTGATCACCCACCTTTTTGGAAAAAGCATCATTTAGTCCAATCCTCTTGAACCCAACATGGCTCAAATCAGCTTCCATTAGAATTTCGGCCACCGCCCCACCTAAGCCACCTATAATGCTGTGTTCTTCTACAGTAAAAATAAGCGGAGTTTCTCGGGCAGCCGTAAGCACTGCTTCTCTATCCAGTGGTTTGACCGTATGCATACTGAGTACACGAGCTGTAATCCCTCGCTTCTTTAGACCATCGGCGGCAGCAATTACCTCTGGCAGCAATCCACCACTAACAATAAAAGTCAGATCCTTTCCCTCCCGAACCAGGATTGCCTTCCCCAGTTGAAAGTCAACCTCAGGCCGATGAACTGTGGGCTCACCATTGCGTCCTAGACGCAGGTAACACGGCCCTGGATGCTCCATCACTGCCCGGGTAGCCAGTCTTGCCTCGATCGGATCACCCGGAGCCACCACTACCATGTTAGGGAGGGAGCGCATAATAGCAATATCTTCGGTGGCGTGATGGGTAATCCCAAGCGAGCCATAAGACATGCCACCGCCAACAGAAACAATCTTCACATTGGCATCATGATAGCAGATATCGTTCCGCACCTGTTCTAAACAACGTATTGTGGGGAAATTTGCAATAGAATAGGTAAAGACAATCTTGCCGCTAAGGGCGATGCCGGCAGCCATTCCCGTCATATTTTGTTCGGCCACACCGGCGTTAACAAATTGCGCCGGCAGGTCCTCCATAAAAGGCGTAACCACCCCAAAGCCAACGTCACCTACCACCAGCATGATACGTCTATCCTTCTGGGCCATCTCAAACAAGGTCTTGATAAAGGCGGTCCTCATCTCTTCTCCTTCAATTCGGCCACGGCTAATTGGTATTCTTCACCTTGCGGAGAACGGTAATGCCAGAGTACCGTATTCTCCATAAAACTGACTCCTTTTCCCTTGATTGTATGGGCAATGACACAACTCGGATGGCCTGGCTTGAAAGGAACCTGACTCAGGGTCTGGTGAATCTCAGCCACATTATGGCCGTCAATTTCCCGCACCCCCCAGCCAAAGCTCTGCCACTTTTTGCCAAATGGCTCTAGATCCATAACTTCTTTCACATAATCCAGGCTCTGTATCTTGTTGTAGTCCACGATAGCAACAAGGTTATCAAGCTGTTGCTGGCTAGCAAACAAGGCGGCTTCCCAGGTTGAGCCCTCGTCACACTCGCCATCACTGAGGAGGGCAAATACACGATAGGGCCTAACATCCCGCTTAGCCACCAAGGCCATGCCTGTAGCCATAGAAAGCCCATGCCCTAAAGAGCCGGCTGAGACCTCAACACCGGGAATGTAGGTATGAGTTACGTGACCAGCCAAACGCGAGCCATTCTGATAAAAGGTATCCAGCCAGGCTAAAGGGAAAAAGCCTCGCTCAGCTAGAACCGCATAGAGAGCGGTGCATGCATGCCCCTTGCTGAGGATGAAACGATCACGATCAGGCCACTCTGGGTTTGCTGGATCTATCCGCAAAATGCCATTATAGAGAACAGATAATAAATCCACCATCGAAAGTGAGGATCCAATGTGTGAACTTTTTGCTCTATGTGTCATGTTTACACAATGTATTCTAATTTGCCTTGCTATCACTTTTATCTGCTCATAGTCCAATTCATCCCTCCTCACCGTAGCATTTAGCCCATATAACAGTTTAGCTTTCCTAAAAGACTAC
>CAYTTK010000190.1:0-4481 GCA_964440735.1 uncultured Pirellulales bacterium | reverse complement strand
TGGAGAGAAACGACGCTCGAGGAATTCCGGCATCGTGAACACCTTGCTTCGGGCGTAGAACGGAACGAACACCCACGCCAGAATCAGCAGGCACCAGGCATGTAGCTCATAATGAGCCATTGCTACACCGTCGGTACACCCGGACCCTGCCAGACCGACTAAGTGCTCGGAGCCAATGTTCGACGCAAAGATAGACGCCCCGACGACCCACCATCCCAGATTTCGTCCCGCAAGGAAATAGTCATCTGCTGTATCTCTGCCTTTGAGTATCACCCACCAGGCGATACCCAGAATAACGGAAAAATACAAACCAATCATTATCCAATCTAATGTTTCGAAGCCCATTCGCTACCCTTTCATAATTGACTCATAATATATATGCCCATCAGAATATATATCTCAGAAAAATCGAGTAAACATAGCTTTCTATCCGAAGATAACTGCAATTACAGTTTTAATGATTCTACCGATATATCACCTCCGTTCAAGTATAATTTTCTTTGATTTAGGACTCTCACGGCACACTGCCAAATCTTTGCCAGGCGGGATTAATCGGCTGTTTTCCCTATGTAACAAATGTCCCCATATTGCAATAACCGATTAATCACAAAAGATATACTAAGACTTCATAACAGCCAATTTACCTGGATTCTGCACTGTGATTGTATCTTCTCCCTCATAAGTCAACTTCTTTTTCCTCCTTCCAACTAAAGTCCAATGTTGAAATATGACGAATATATATTTGTCATTCGCGTTAGCACGAAAGGAGTGCACCTTTTTAAGAACTTCAAAAGGACATTTATAATGCTAAAAGTAACATCCTTAAAAACTTGTCTGACGTCAATCAAGAGGCGAAAAAACAAACCTCTTATTATTGTCCTGACAACCGTTTTGGTTTTACTTAGCAAAGGTGTGGTTTTTGGAACAACGAATGTAGAAGAAAAAGTCCACTCATGCACGGCACTGCGGGCAATGGCAAGGGTGTATATGGCCTACGGTGATTATGCAAAGGCCCAGCCACTCACAGAGCAGGCATTGACCCTGGCAAAAACAAAAAACGCTCCTGAAACAGAACTCTGTTCGTGTCTGATTGACCTGGCATTTCTGTATAAACATCAAGGCAGGTTAACAGATGCTGAAAAGATGTGTGACCTGGCGCTGGAGATGCAGAAAAAGCTCTACTATAAAAACCACCCCTTTATAACCGGCACGCTGAAGATTATGGGTTCAATTTATCAAGAACAGGCCAAGTATCACCAGGCCCGCTCTGTTCTGGACCAGGCAATGGCCATTATGCAGAAAAGTCACTTGCCTGACGACCCCGCCTTGGCGCCATACCAGATAGCCATCGCTCAATTGCTGGTCTCACAGGGCAAGCTGACAGAAGCTGAATATTATTATCTGCAGGCGCTAAATCTCGTCAACAATAGCTTCGGGCCGAAACGCCTTTATACGGCAGCATTGCTTGGCAAAATCGCAAGGCTATATACACTGCAAGGACGACTCACTGAGGCGGAAAATTTGATTAACCAAACCATAACAATACAAGAAAAAGTTTACGGCCCGGAGCACCATCTTATAGCCCCAACATGGCTGACAATGGCAGAGATTTGCCATGCCAAGAAAGATTATACCGAAGCCGAAAAACTTTTTAAGAAAGCTATAAGTACAGTTGAAAAGCAGTATGGGCACGACTACCCATTAGTCGGTAAGGTTTTAAGTCTCCTGGGACAGCTATACATAGAGCAGAGCAAGTATGATGATGCAGAAAATGTCTGTCAAGAAGCAGTAAAGGTATTAGAAAATTCCCTGGGCCCAGATAACGACAGCACGGCTATGGCCTTTAATAATCTGGCAAAGCTATACATACATCAGGAAAAATATCAACAGGCCCAAAACCTCTGTTGCAATGCTCTAAATACGCTCGAAAACATCTTTGAACCCGACCATTCCAGTATAGCAATGGTGCTCGATACAATGGCTCATTTAGAGCAAAGAAATGGAGATGCCTTACTCGTCAAGGCGAAGGCCTTGCCGTAGCTCTGGGAGGCAGACAAACTAAGCCAACGCGCAGAAAAAATCCGTGCATATTACAGGCCAATAGCCAAAGCAACCGAATAAAAATATAACGTGTGTCACCGTATGCCGGTAAAAAATAAGCCTGTCACTTCTTGGGACAGGCTTATTTGATAACTGATTATTCATCTCACACAGAAATCAATAACCGCCGTTTGTTATATCGTTTTTAGTGTTATAAAACTCCTCCTCCACCCGAAGCCTCAAGGCGCGCCTGAACGTATGCAACAAGTGCTGCATTATCCGATTCTGTTACAGGCGAACCGTAATTTTCCATTACGAATGTTATCGCTTTATCAGCCGGCCATCCCATTTCATCGGTCAGGATTCCAACATAAGCCACAAGGGCATCAATCCATTGTTCGGCTGCAGCATAATACGTATCATCACCAATATGACTTGCTAACTGTTCAGCAATCAGAGCCATTTCCTCTTCTGATGGCGGAGCAGGTGTAGTGATAAATTCGCTAATGACCTGAGCCAGGGCGGCGACTCCAACACCCTCCGGGTCATCCAGGATTAAAGCAAGGTCTCTCAGTTTTGCAGCCAGTATGCACGGCTGGCAATCTGTGCTATAGACAAAAGCATTCGCTAGATAGACCTGAAGGCCCTCTTCGTCAACTCCGAGCTCGTCAGCCAGCCATGTCATTAGAGCAGGACAGCCGCCTTCTCCAAAATCTATCTCCTCAGTTCCCAACAACAACATCCCGACCAACGGAGCAGGTGGAATTTCTAGCCGTTCAAGTACCCAGGCTCTGCCATCGATTATACTGCCATTTTCGAGGCCGGCACCCCGGTATATCAGCTCACCGCCCATAAGGGCCTCGAATGCCGCTTCTCCGCCAGCATCGCCTGCAAAGGGCAGACGTCCTACTGCATCTTGCAGCCATTCTGTTATACGGGAAACAAGCTCCATCCTGTCGATATTAAGAATGCTACTGCTAAAGTCCCCGAATGTTATCGCGTCATAAGCATCAACAACCATTGTGCCGCCTGTTGCAACATCTATCGTCTGGCCCTCAAGGTGGATATTACCCTGACCAGCTAAAGTATCTGTTCCGGTGCTTGCCAAATATACTGCTACATCGATTGGAAGACCTTCATCCCTCACATGTCCACCGATGGATTCTCCCGCCATATCAAGGAAATTAACATAAGGCCGGTCGTCAAAAACCGTAGAGTCGTAAGTTCCACAAGCTATCAGCTCGCTATCCGGACCAAAGTTCAGGTTCTCATTGCTCATAATCACAATCGCAGCCAAACCTCGATTCTTAGGATTCTCAGGATCCTTCTCAGGCAATTCAACACCTACGCCCTCAAAGTGGTTGGATCTGCCTGTTATCGGAACATTGAGCATCCCACCAGCTCCGGGCGTGAAGATACTGCCGTTATCTGATATGATAGAGACACCGCCACCGAAACACTCCCCTGGATAACAGATTGCGGCTGTGACATAATCAGCAAGGCTTATGTCGCCATCAGCATGCAGGTAGAGACTGCCATCGCTCCACGACTTCTTCCGGCTGTTCAGTTTATTCAGATAGCCGTCGGCAGTTATAGAGCCGTTCTGAGCCCAAACCGTCTGGTCATCCCATCCCTCAAACTCTACATTACTACCGAACCAGATATTGTCATAAGCCGTCACATCACCCCACAGATATGTCGTGCTATCCGAAGAGAAAAGTTCGATTTCGCCGCCTACGCTTGTAAGCGTGCCACGAGCGCGAATATCATTTCCGGCTCTCAATGTCAAGTCTCCCTGCGTGGTTACATTGCCGCCGGAATGTTCGCCACCGCCGCTGAGGTCCTTTCCGAGGTGGATATTATTACCGGCTTCAATCGTCAAATCGTTGTCGCTGTCCAGAGTCTTGTCCTTGGCCAGAATCACATTGTTATTGGTTGACTTGAGTGTTTTATTAGCCGCCTTGACAACCGTATTATTATGAAGGGTAAGATTGCCACCGCCGGCTGTAACATTGCCATAAAGATTCGTTGTGCTGTCCGATGAGTAGATACTGATACCGCCATTAACACTGGTCAGGTCGCCATAAGCAGTCATATCACCGTGGCCGTCGTGACTATGCCCACCGGTATTAGCAATGAGTTTCAGTTCACCAGCAGCATCGGCCGAGGTTGCTGTATGATAAAGACCAATGTTATCCGCCGCCTTGACTGTCATATTAGCAGCGTTGGTTGTCTCAAGCTTGCCCCAGGCCTCTACGTCTCCCCATCTATTGGTCTTACCGGCAATCAGTGTCATCTCGCCGCCTGAGGTAGTTTTACCTTTTGAATCTTCATTAAGCTCAATGTCGCGGCCTGCGTCCATCGTCATTTTACCCGCAGATGAGATATTCCTTCTGAGCCTGATATCACGATCTGCATCAACGTCAAGAGGTCCGTAAGAG
>CAYTTK010000189.1:0-4524 GCA_964440735.1 uncultured Pirellulales bacterium | reverse complement strand
CTGCGTGGGGAATACGTATTTTTCCTTAGTGCCACATAGGGAGTGACCGGTTCACCCCCACCTGCGTGGGGAATACGCTATGCCTTCTGGTTTAAGCTGCTCCAATTACGGTTCACCCCCACCTGCGTGGGGAATACTTTCCCTTCGGCATCTGGATCCTCCTTGATCTCGGTTCACCCCCACCTGCGTGGGGAATACGTTAGTATTTGAATGTACTGCTGCTCGTACACCGGTTCACCCCCACCTGCGTGGGGAATACGGCGCTGTTCTGAGCGCAAAGAATAGGGGTAACGGTTCACCCCCACCTGCGTGGGGAATACTCCTATCCTTTGCCTTTCTATTTCGTGTAATACGGTTCACCCCCACCTGCGTGGGGAATACGTCATTCAATGGTTCAATGAGTTTCTTTACTTCGGTTCACCCCCACCTGCGTGGGGAATACGACTTGAGACGTGCGGTCTTGACAGGTGCGGTCGGTTCACCCCCACCTGCGTGGGGAATACTTCAGTCATTACATATTTAGCACAATCGGACACGGTTCACCCCCACCTGCGTGGGGAATACTTAATAATCGCTATGAGAAAAATAAGTGCTTACGGTTCACCCCCACCTGCGTGGGGAATACGATTGCTATTAGCCAGAAGGACATGGACTTTACGGTTCACCCCCACCTGCGTGGGGAATACAACGCATCCATGAATCGCTCTAGCCTATTTATCGGTTCACCCCCACCTGCGTGGGGAATACGATAGCCCTTTATTAACAAATCAACTGCCACTCGGTTCACCCCCACCTGCGTGGGGAATACGCCATAAGAAGTTTGATACAACAGCCCGGTATCGGTTCACCCCCACCTGCGTGGGGAATACTGAAAGGGGAGTGTGTCTCTAGTCCTGGTAGACGGTTCACCCCCACCTGCGTGGGGAATACTCTACAATTTTGTAGCTAACCATAAAATCGGTCACGTCTGATTAAACCTCTTTAGGGTCAGAAAAAGTGCGGACCGGACTATCCGGCGTATGGCGCTCGATACATACCAGTGACATCCCCTCTATGTCGATAAACCGCCTTTCCTTCACACCGTATTGGCGGTACGAAAACCCTTGCGGGTTACTGTCAGTCCACATTTGTAGCACTGAGCCTTCCTTTGCCTGCTTGATGGCACGCTGCCAGAGCTCATCTCTGACGCGGGCACTTGGGCTACCTAGAAAGGTCCCTGTCTTCGGCTCCAATAGCCAGCGTGACAATGCGCCCCTCAAACTCGCCGGGACTTTCTCTAATATCATCACTAGCATCCAGCACCTCCGCAATATCCGGCAAGAGCCTCTCCATAAGTTTGAACTCGTGAAAGACCTTGCGGCACTCCATGCGCACCGCGCGTTCCAGGTCATCTGGTTTGGCGGCAGTTACCCTGAAGGCAGTCGGCACTGTTGTTTGGGTCTTATACAAATCGGCAATGTCATAGACAAAGCTAAGCATCTTTCCAGTGTGGATGAAACCGAGAGCTGGCGAGTAGCCAGCAGAAAGTATGCCTGCATGACATATCCCGTAAAGACAGGCATTGGCTGCCGACAGCGCCCGGTTTATCGGGTCACCTTTGCTCCAGTCGTCCTGGTCGTAGTTGCGACCTTGCCACTCCACGCCGTATCTTGCCGAAGCTTCGGCATAAGCACGGCGCACCCGGATACCTTCCATGCCGCGAACGCTCTCCAGACTGACCACCGTGGGAATCGTCTCCCGGAACCGAAAGCAGTACATCCGCCAGGCAACCTCGAGGCGTTTACTTTCGTCACTAACGAGTCTGGCCTGACGGATAAGGCGACGAGCGCTATAGGTACCGCCGATACTGGCGGCATAGAGCCGAACACTGTCCTGCCCAGTCCAGGCCAACAGGCAGTTGTTCCGGGACAAAGCTTTCACCGCGGCGTGAGTCACCGTGGAGCCCGGCCCCAGCATGAGCACCGAAAGCTGGTCGATGGGTATCGGCATGACGTCGTTACCCTGATGAAATCCGAGTCCATCGGCATCGACGTCCAGCCGGCCCATCTCCAGGTAGAGATAGCTCCAGCGATCCCGAAAGCGTGGTAACTCATATAAGGTTCGCATTATTTAGCTCCTGAGGGGCGCTATAGAGAGCAACCCAAACCCTAAGCCCTTGGCACTACCTATGCCCTTCTCCAGTGCCTCGCGAAAGGTTTTGGAGTCGGTAGCTCTCAGGATACCCTCAAAGCGTGCTGAAAGCAGGCTTAAATCGTGTCCCGAGCCAGCCCTGTCAGTCATACCATCGCGCGTCATGCCTTCCGGGATCACTGTGAGGGAGAGGACCTCGAAGCCATTATCCCTTGCCTTTCGCCTCAGCCAGGTGCTCTGCTCTTCCTCTTTGATGATGCCCAGACGCTTGCCGTTCCGCTTGACCGAAGGATTGGCGCGTAGCCGAAAATAATACAACGCTCCAGAAACAAGCGGCGGCTCAAAGCTCTTGCATCGCGGCGGTTCCTGCAGGTACCCTCCAGTAATATTTAGCGCTGTCCAGTCCGGCTTGTCCCAGGATTGAACCAGGACTGACATGTCACCGCTCTTACGGTCTACGTCCAGGCGGAACAGCACCCGGCCCAAGCCGTTGCCCCTGGTACTGGGGAACGCCGTCATGATTGAGCGGTGCAGCTCATAAGGACGGGACACTTCGGTCATCGCTCTACGGGAGCGGGGGTTCAGTTTCAACAGGGAGAGATACATGGTTCCTCCTCTCGAATCATCCTAATCGTAACGCGCCGGGGGGCAAAGCGGCGCTCGATAAACGGGGCCACGGGCTGGTCAACGCGAGTAGCTTCGCCCTGATGGTCCTCCACGATGAGCCTGAACGATGCTGGTCTGGGGAGATATTGTGTTAACGCCTGGTAAAGGTCCTTGCCTGGCTGTAGACCGTCCGGCAGGTGCACTGGCTTGCCCGGTGGGGATGCCTTCCTCCCCAGGAACAGCGGCCAGCAGGGATTTTGCAGGGCATTGTCTATGTCCTCGAGCAGCCCGAGATCTTCCCCCTCCAAGCCAGCCAGGAAATCAGCATCCGCAAGGTAGAAGCGGTGGGATAGCACAGCTTCTCCAGGTTTGGACAGCGTGCCGCTTGCCTTGATAACATTCAGCGCCGTGTGATAGTCGCTTTCCATCTTTCCCTCACGGTCCACGCGCACCCCCACGCGCAGTGCTGCCAGGTCTTCAATAGGCTCCCACCTGCGTCTCCCCAGCGCGGCGCAAATCAGGCCAATGACGCCACTCTTGGACGGTTCAACCCCGGTGTCCCTCATGGAGAAACGGCTCTGCGTACCCCAGGACTGCATGGGTGCTGCCAGCCTCAAGAGCAGAACATTCATTTTACCCCCTCAAAAGATACGGATTCCTCGACTCTTTTCAGGAGTTCCTCAAATGATTCCACCTTCTGGTCTTTCAGCGAGGTAAGCTCTGCCTCACCCACCAGGCAGATGGGGCGGGCTTTTACGCCATTCTCCCCGTAGACCTGAGTGAGCTTGCCCCAGTAGCTGTTCATCGCCTCCACTGATGCTTGCATCAGGCCCTTTTCATTTGTCGGTCGCACTGGCTCAGCAAAGGCGTTGACGAGTGAAACGGGAGCACCTTTGACACGCACAACGGCAAATATGGCGTCCGGAGGATTCTGAGCGGCAAAGGAGGTCTGCTTGCCAGTGGGAATGGCGGTGACCGATGCACGGAAAAAAGCCTCCAGCGTCTTCAGGGCAAGCTCCTCTGCCTCCTTTATCTCCTGGGAAGTGGCATCTTTGGCTGGCTTTCCCAGCAGGTTCTTCTTTAGCTGCTCCATGTCCACCAGGGAGTAGCGGTAGAAGCAGGAGGAATTGAAGCCAGTTATTCCCATCATGCCGGCACCTGTTTCCTCTTCTGGCTGGATGTCATCAACGGCGGTGTAGAAATCCATATCCATAAGGACCTTGTTGGTGGATATGGCATGAGCCACCTGGCAGGCAGCATCAACATCCATAAATTTGTCCGAGGTAACCATTCTGCCAAAGAGCGCTATGTCCGCAGAGCGCGGCCTGGGGAAAATGTCATCTTTCGATTTCTTGCCTCTGACTTCTTTAACAGCTTCTGCTGGCTTCAGCCCTCTGTCCAGTAGTGCCTTGATAGCTTCAGCACAGGCTTTTACCTCCTCAGACGTATAGAATACAATCTGCGGCGTCTTAAAGATATCCAGTTCGTATGTGTCCTCTCCTTTCTCCTCAGTCTGTTTTTCTCCTGCCTTCTTTTCGCTCTTGGCAATGTCCTGAAGGTTCTTGCCGACGATGTTCGCTGGTTTTTCGTCCACGCCCATGTCGACGAGAAACTGCTTCACCTGACTCGGGAAACGGAGCGACCTGGTCGAAAGGTAACCTTCCAGTTGCTTGCGGAATGTCCCATCCCAGCGTATTGCCCGCTTGATGCACTGGCTGGAGATGCGGGCGCGGCGGTGACCGCCAAACTCGCAGTCTTTAGGGGTATTGGTGTCATCCCGGTTGAGAC
>CAYTTK010000188.1:0-4580 GCA_964440735.1 uncultured Pirellulales bacterium | reverse complement strand
CCATGGCGCAATTTTTTTCTATTGGCAATTTGGCGTCTGATAATTAAGGTTCTATGTTCAATCCCCTATATTCAGGGGTGGCTTTACGCGGCCTTCCATGGCCGCGATCGAAGTCAGTGCTGATCCGTTCGCCTGCCTGGCAAGCCCGAGCGCCGGTCGGCGCTCGGGCTTGCGCGGGAGCGGCTCAGCGCCGGGTGGATGCACGACGATTCTCCCGCCGGACACAGTTGCACGCATTGTAGTTTACCTTTCACAGTAGAAAACCGGAGCGGCAGGGGCGGAGCCCAATAAGAAAGAAAAAAAACCAACAGAGATGCTCCGGCCGGAACAGTTGCACGCATTACCAAAAACAATAATCACCTGTTAATAACCTGTGGATAAGTTGTTAAAAGTCTAATTTTTTTGACATATCCACATCCACAGACGGTATAAATCGTGATACAATTATACAAGTTATCCACCGATTTATCCACAGGGATAAAAAAGAAATAACTTGACACAACGTCTTTTCTCTGAGACAATTATGTTGTTACGGTGTTGTTCTTTTAAAAGTTATACAGATTATACAACACCCTATTATTACTATGACTAAGTTTATATCTAACATCTTAATAGTAGAAGAGAAAAATTTGTTCAGTAAAATAAACCAAAAAGGACGAAAATATCATGGCAAAATTCACACCAGGACCAACCGTAGCAGCGGTATCAGGCTCAGTAGGAGGCACAGTCTTCAGCCACAACAGATACGGACAATACATGAGATTCCGCGCAATCCCCACGATTTCAACAACCCAATATGCCATGGCCGCGAAAGCATCGTTTACCGCAGCATCTCAGGCATTTCAAGATCTCTCAACCTCTGAAAAATTAGCATGGGAAACTTGGGCCCGAACAAACCCAGTATCAGACAGACTCGGCAATCAGCAAGTACTCACTGGTCACGCATCATTTGTCGGCATGCATTGTAGAGCCTCAGTATATGGGGCAACACCACTATCGGAACCACCAACCGACCCGGCGCCCGCTCCACTCACTTCAATTTCACTCACGGCAGATATCGGTATCGGAAATGTCGAAATTGCATTTACTGTTACGCCTACAGGAGCCAATGATCATCTATGGATTGATGCAGCGGTCACAGACTCAAAAGGCATCACGTACGTAGCAAATTTATTACGTCATATACATGAATCGCCAGGAGCAGCTGCTTCTCCGTACGTAATTGAAGCCTTCGTTACTGGAAGATTCGGCGCGTTACAGGTTGGACAAACATTACATGTGAGAGTTGGTGTATTCAACCACACCACAATGCAACTTAGCGCACCTCTTGTAGATTCTGTTGTAGTAACAAGTACATAATCAATGCGTGCTACTGTTCCGGCCGGAGCATCTCTATGCCCCCGACCCGATCAATTACGTACCCTCACGCGTCGGAGAGTTGTAGGCGGTCACCCCAGGGCCGCCTACAACGAATTTATACATGGCTACAATAAAATTAGCAGCACCATTGGCAGGATTACGTGGTACAATTGGGGGCGTCGTTTATAGTGAAAATAAAGGAGGCCCATATGCAAAAATTTGGAATCAAACAGCGAATCCAAGAACATCAAAACAGACAATCGAGCGAGGATTCTTGTCCAAAATGCCTACGCTGTGGAACAGTCTTACAGCTGGAGAAAAAGCCGATTGGGACACGTTTGCTGCATTGGGCGCGCAAGAACTTTTCAACTCGCTGGGCGAATCTTATTATGCTAGCGGTTTTAATTGGTTTTGTAAGTGTAATCTACGGCTGTGTCGTGCAGGGCGATCCACAATTACAACAAAACCTACACAAGCAAGACCCGCAGCCCCCAACATCGACTGTTTTAGAGTTACCGTTTCTGGATCCGAAACCGACTTGGCCACCGGAGGAGTTGCAACCGCTTCAACCGAAACCGTCGGATTTGAAGCCAGTCACGGATTCGACGACAGTATTGCACTTGCAGATAGATGGCAATCTCTAGCGCCAAATAATACAGGCTGGCTACAGTATGTAATGCCGGCAGCACACATTATCAAGCGATACCGTATTTATATTCACAATCATCTTTCAACAAAAAATCCTGTCGACTGGACTTTTGAAGTAAAAAATAACGGCGGATTCGACGTCATACACACGGTCACAGGATTCAGCCCAACCGCAACAGGATGGTATGATTTTCGATGCTGCAACACCATTTCAACAGACACTTATCGAATAAATATAACTCAAAATTCGGGTGATCCCAATGAAGTCTATATAGTTGAAATGGAGTATTACAAAGACGATGAAGACGGATCGACAATCTGTTATCCTGAAGACGATTTTGCAGACACGCCAGACTACGACCTCATTTTACACATCGCAATGGGAGCCTCAATTGGCAACCAAGTTATGTACCCAGGATTCTATGAAATTTTGGCAAAACAAAACCCCAACCGATGGGCTGAAGCATTTCAGGCTGAACTCGAGGCCGTATTCGGAACCATCATCGACAAAAGGTCATGGTTCGCTCGCCTTGCTCGTCAGACGTCACAAGGAATTCGGTCAACCTGGAAAACAGAACGCACGGAAACAGTCTAATGGCAATCGTAACAACAGGACCAATCGTAGGAGCCATAAGTGGACAAGTCGGCGGCCAATTATTCAAACAAACTCGATACGGTACCGTATTATGTAATTCACCCGTCACCACGGACCGCAAAACACAAAGTCAAATTACACAACGAGCAAATTACATAACAATTAAAAAAAAATGGACCGAAACCCTTACCGCAGACCATCGAGCAGCATGGCGGGCTTGTGCGGCAAACATCACTTTCCCAAACCGGCTCGGCATAAAACGTAATTTATCAGGCTTCCAATTCTTCATGAAACACAATTTTCCATTCGGCTCACTGTATCCGGTCGCTCTGATACCACCGTTGTTCCCGCGAATTGAAGCACCAACGGACCTCACGATAGACTTTTCTGAGTCAGGAAACCTGTTCGTTGATTTCAATTTTACCTCACCTACAATGACAAGCTACATCATTTTTTACGGACAACGCCCAATAACCAATAAAACACTATCATCATACAATTACATGAAATGTTTCGGTTACGAAGTAAAAGTAGCCGGGGCACAACACATCAATGTCAGCACAAATTGGGACAACACATTCGGGAGACCTAGAGAATCAGAAGTTATCGCAATAGAAATTTACACCCAACATGTAACTCGTATGAAATCATTTCGCGTACGCACCACCGGCACTGTGAGCGCTTGAGAAGAATCTTCTCGATTTCATAAGGGTTTCACCAGCAACACCAAGAGATCTCCCGTCTCAGGGCAACCTCGAAACAATCACATTATCTGTTGACCATAGAAATTCAACCTATATACACGCCCACAACATTCAACAATAGAACAACGAAAATTCAAACATTACACAGCAAAACCACAATATCTGCAACGAAATGAACACAATATAAATTATCAGACATAAATACTACACATTTTATGTTGACAAGATGATATTTCGTATGATACACTGATTCTATACAGCACTACCGTGCGGGAAATCTTGTAGATTTCCTGCACCACCTCAATAAATTATACACACAACGAAAGGAGAAACGTATGAATTCACATGATATTCAAAAACTCTACTCAACAGCATCAATCCTTAAAGCCCAATTTACTGAATATACCAAAGTCACCGTAAACCAATACACCAAGTTTCTACAACTAGAAAAAACAATCAGAGAGTTAATTAAGGACCTAGAAAAATGAGAAAAAAAACAATCCCATTCAATGTGTTGCTGGATTATCAGGACTACGATCGCTTAGAAAAAGTCGCCGAGCAACTCCAATACAGTAAAGGACAAGTCTTCAGGATCGCACTGAACAACTTTTATCAAATGAAGTGCGCAAATGTCCCAACATGCGCCAACGGACAACCGTGCTTCGTCCCACATTTACATAGACAATCGGTTGATGCCCAACTCCAACTTGATTTATAATTTCGTAGCAACGAAAAATTACAGTTGAATCAAGCCAAAGCTAACTTTTCCAATTCTTAGCACCAATGAGGGACGCCTTTCGGCGTCCCTCAAATTACATAACCAAATACGCGCAGATGCAAAGAATATACACGGAGAGAGAGTTTTAATTACTAAACATGTGCCTAATAATGCACGAAAAAAACACGCGGTAAAAACGAGATAAACACGAGAATTTCAAATAGTAAATTAATGATTCACAAGTCATTTTCGAAAAACATTACAAGGAAAAACACCTCATCGGAAAGTCATTAAAGATTTGTTCATAACCCATCGAAGGGCTCCGCCCCTGCCGCTCCGGTTTTCTGCTGAGCAGAAAAGCGGCAGGGGCTCGGTTCGGGGCGCTTCCTTGCGCCCCTTTCTTGTGGAAGCTGCGGATTGAGACATAAAACGTAACTATCAGTACGTTACACACGCCAAATTGCAAAAATTGCTGTGTCCACGGCTCGTACCTCGCACGCTCCATGGCGCAATTTTTTTCTATTGGCAATTTGGCGTCTGATAATTAAGGTTCTAT
>CAYTTK010000187.1:0-4586 GCA_964440735.1 uncultured Pirellulales bacterium | reverse complement strand
CAGAAGTTAATCATTTAATGTCCAAAAAGCTGAACCCGTTTAGCGTGCTGGTTAGGCAGTGTCTCAAAGAATGTTCTATCTAAAAAATGGGCTACACTTTTCTGTCTTTGAAGTATATTTCTGGCTTTGGGACATAAGTTAGGTGTTGCCCCCTAACCAGAGGAGATTGTGCCATACGCCTTTGCATATCGTGGCTGTTTCTATTCTGTCGCCTCTGCGTTGCCAGATCTTCCAGCCGCTGAACCGCTTGTCCGCAGAAAAGCCGCTCTCAGAAAGCTCACGCCTAAAATACTCCCTGAGAAACAGGAAGGGATAAGAAATCAGTTCTTTTATCATATCCTTCCATGCGGAACACCCCTTGATCGTTGCATTGCTCTTGGGAATCACGTACACTCTCGTGTCCTTATCGAAGGCAGCCGCTGTAGATTGGCCGGCATAATACTGATCCAACCTGACACTCTTTGCATGTACACCACATTCACGCATGATCTCCAGCGCAGCCTCAAAGGCTGCCTTCTCTGAACGCAACGACGCCCCATACCCCACGTACATTTGAGACTCAAGATCCATAAGCGCAAAAGCATAAGTAAACTTTCTTTTCTTCCGCATGGTTTTGGGGTTTGGAACATTTTTGTCCTTATTCGTTTTTGCGGCTTCCCCCTTATCTCTTACGTTCCGGTAGTGCATGGTGATTGTTAAGCTGTACCCGGTTCCGTCTCCTGTGAGGTCTGCTTGCTTGATTCCTTTCTTTTTTACGAGCATGACAAACATGTTATGTATGATCATTCTGACCAGTGGGTCAGAGTAGGCTCGTTCTATGGTTTTGTAGCTGATGTCCACATCATCGAAGAGAGAGAAAAGCGGGAGCAGATTCGCCATCTTCCGGTTGCTGAACTGCGCAAGGTCTTTGGCAAGCAGTATGAGAACTTTCTGTTTGGCGCTTGTGTTCGGCGGCCTACCAAAGAGTGGGGTGATATGCACCGTTTTTGCGGCTTCGTCTATTACGGTTTTTATCTTTTTGATGGCGGTTCTCAGCCTGTCTGCCCATTGTCTTTCGTAGGTTTTCCAGTCAGTCGACCTTTGCTCCGAGTGTTCTTTTTTGTAGACGTCGATGATTGTGTCTAGTTCCTGTTTGAACTCGTCAAACTGCCTGTTCGTGAGCATAACATCACCATAGACTACGTATATATTTATATATTTCTGTACATAGTAGTAGTTGGCGGGAGTCTAATGAGGAAAATCGAAGTTAAAAAGAGCGTCTTTAGACTAGAGGACGAGATAGAAAGGATCATCGAGAGTCGAGTAACCAAGTTTGGGTCAGGCGCAAAAGTAGGTTGCCCAAAAAAGTATCTGGGCAGACGAGCCTACATCCTCATCACCAAAGAATAAACAACTTATGTCCCAAAGCCGACGCATCTTGTGTTTTATCAGCAATTTCTTGAGCTTTGTCCAGTATGACAGTTACAAGTGCTTTCGCCTCTTTAACATAACCCGTGGCTTCTCCAATCAAAGAGATGTCCGCAAGCACATCGTCAAAGTTTTGCGGGTAGATAATCATGGCAGTTTGACCAACCGCCTCTAGGTTTTCGATTATTGGGTATTGTATTCTCATTGCTGCTATAACCAAGTCAGGCTCTAAATCCACGATTGTCTCGATACTGATTAAAGCGTACTGTCCCACCTTTGTTATATTAAGTGAGTCAATTTTTTCTTGTATCTCTGGCGGATAATAGTCATAGCTGTCTAGACCTACAAGTTTGTCTTCCAAATTTAATGCAAAAATTATTTCCGTGCAACTGGGTGCTAAAGACACTATTCTCTCAGGAGGATAGTTGCTTATCGTAACGTTTCTCCCATAGTCGTCTATAATGCTTAGCGGGGCACTGCTTGTTTTCTCAGTTTGGTATAATTGTTGCCAAACAATTACTCCCGCAACTACACGATGATTATTGCTAATGCGATAACAAGCACGATTGTTTTTGTTGTCATGATTTCAACTCCATATTTGGCTGGTTTATCCATCCACATAAGCTTTAATCATATTTCACTACACACCTATATAATTCTTACCCACCTGTCATGTCAAGTTTCCAACGTTACACTTGTACAGGTCTGCTGGGAACGCTTTTACGCCTCTGTGAAAGCGAAAATGATTAAACCAGTCTCTATACTCGCCTAGTTTGCCATTGAGCCAGTCAGGAAACCTACGCAGATGATTAACGAACTCTCGGTTAAGGTTTTGAATGCACCGTTCAACCTTGCCCTTGTCCTGAGGATAAGAAGGATGAGCAAAATGCGCCTCAACGCAATGCAGACTGCACCATCTCTTCCACTGTTCCTTAAACTGCGATCCATGATCAGACAAAATAGCCTTCGGAAGCCTGTTCTGCTTCTCCAACACCGCTACTGTTTCAGCCGTCGTCAACTCATGGTCAAACTGCTCAGCAGAAATGATGAACCTGCTGTAATCGTCGATGCAGACTAAAAACCAGTACTTCTTGCCCCCAACAGTGAATGGTCCCTTGAAGTCGATCTGCCACAGTTCATCAGGCTCACTGGCCCTGAAGAACTTCCAGCGCTTAAACTCCCGCTGATAGCCGTTTTGGTTATTCTTTGTTAGCACATTGTTTATGGTTTCTCTTGAGAGCACTACGCCTTGAACGCAATTGACTGATTCCAAGATGAAAGGTGGCAGGCAGTAGAGACCTTGTTGTATGCGTGCGGTTCCCCATTTGAAGGTGGTTCTTAGTTTGAGGATGGATAGCTCAACTTCGGCTGTGACTTTGCTTTCTTTAGGCGCTCTGGGCTTGTCTTTGAAGTTTTCTGTTCCACGATGCTTGCCTCGATTTAGCCATAGGTAAACTGTTTGCCTTGTGGTGTTGAAACACTCTGCGATGCTGGTGACTGCTAAATCTTTCTTGGCAAGCTTTCTGAAGGCTCCCCTAATGTCAGGAGATAGCCTCACACCATCACCAGACAACCTATTATGCCAGCACTAAGGATAAGAGTGTAACGTTAGAAAGTTGACTTGACATAAACGAAACTAAGAAAAACACCGCTCTTAATAACCCCTACTCATCAATTTTCATCCTTTTAAACCACCCCAAATAATCAATTGAAAAATAACCAAAAAACCAGAACAAAAAAACTGAAAGCCTTCCGAAGAAGCTAAGCTAGACACAGAGACCATAACAGCATTTGCATCCAACCATCAAACCCTATATAAAACCGAGAAGGGACGGAGCATCGTTTTTTCAGATTGCATCTAGAACTCTGTGCTCGAAAAGTCTAAACCACACTCAGAAAAGCTGTAGGATCCTCTCTCTCTTTATTTTTGGTAATCTCTCAAGTGTATTGCCAAAACTTCTTTTCGAGCCCTACTATAAAGTGCGTCATCGGCTGTTAGGAGGGTTCCTCCAGTCTTAATGGAAGACCTCACATACGCGCTATCATAATAGGTGGCTTCGTTCCTGGCAGCCCACTCCAAAACCTCTTTATGTTCATCTCCATCCAACTCGATGGAATCTATTTTAAGCCCCAAAAAAACCGAAAACTTCTCTTTAGCCTCATCCAGATTCATCAATCCTTGTTTAACGGCTTTCCATAAAACGTTTCCCACCTCATAAACAACCAGTTTTGGAGCCTTCAAATCAAACTTTCCTTCAAGAAAACCCTCCAAAACCAACCCTGCCTTATCAGACAAATCCTCAACCAACAGAAACCTAGCCGCAACAGAAGCATCCACCACATAAACCATCAACGATCTTCCCTCAACTCCCTTATAGTCTCATCTATAAACCCCTTCGGAGCAACATGCTTCCTCGCCTTCAAATCCTCCAGAAGCTTTTCAGCTGCGCTCTTCCTCGCCTCCAACTCAACCCTCCGCCGAATAGCCTCCCTAATATATTCAGACCAATTAACCCTAACAGACCGCATCCTCCGCTTCAAGCCCTCATCAACCTTAACAGAAACAGTACCCAATAACATCACCACAAGTAATAACAAAAACCAAACTTTTAAACATTACCAAAAACAACACCAAAAAACATTACAACGCTACAATCGACTGGGTCTCATCAGCCAAAATTCTACTAGCATCTATGATCGCAGCAGCACTCACATACACACTAGTATCTCTCCTAAACCTAGCTAACTGGATTACCCTGATTATTGGAGCACTAATCTACCTAACAGCCTACCTGCTCACAGCTCCTTTGATAGGGGCAATAAACAAGACAGACATACAAAATCTACAAGAGACCCTAGAAGGATTTGGTCCCCTCTCCTACATACTCAACATCCCACTAAACCTCATTGAGAGACTAATAATCATCTTTCAAAAGGCCAAAAGCCAAGATCATTGAGCCACTAAGCAAACATAAGCCTACTCTAAGAAAACATTACAAGAACATAAACTTGAGAAGTAATATCAAATTCATTCAGGTTCAACACGCACAAACGTTTTGGAACCCGCAGATTTGCATACATTACTCTTTGCGTTGGGTGATTGAACCCGAACCAACATTAAAACAATCAATAAAACAGTGAAGGTACGCCTGTTCACATCCAACATTTCCCATATCGAT
>CAYTTK010000186.1:0-4599 GCA_964440735.1 uncultured Pirellulales bacterium | reverse complement strand
GTAGTTGGAGATAGTCTCCGATCTGGCTCAGAGTGTAACCATGCTCCAGGTAGGCAACGCGAATCAGCAGTGCCCATTTGAGAAGGCAGTCAGAGATGTAACAAATCCCCGCCGCGCTTTTGACGTTCTGACTCAATTGGCTCAAGCCCTTACTCCGGAACCGCAGCAACGCCAGATCTGATACTTGGTTGGGACGTTGGTCAACCCAACAGAAGCAGTCTTCTGTCACGCCAGGCCTCAGAGTTCGAATCCCGCAGGCTGGAGCCTGGGTGAACGATTGGAGAACCTTCGTTCTGACGTGCTCCTGGGCCTAGAATAGCCTGCTCCTCTGCGATTTGCCGCTCAAGTCCCTCGGGCACCTCATCCGAAGCCGGAGACCCGAGGTGCACGTTTGGAGAACCTTCGTTCTGATGTGCGCGTGGGCCTAGGCCTGCTGGAAATGCCTATGTCTCCCTCTCCTCTTCAATCTCGGCACGCCGGATCATGTAGTCCAAGTACTCGATGTACTTATCAAGCCAACTCACCACACGCACATCCGACTCATCATTTCGGATCGATAGGTAGTGGTCTCTTCGTTTCGTGAAGTGCTCGCTCTCCGGGCCCGTCCACCCCTCATTTGCATATCTGCCGTTCAGGGCCACCGGTACGCCCTCGATATTCCCGTATCGAACAAGGACTTCCCTCGTATAGGAGGGGTCGGCGCCCAAATCCTTGGGCACAAGTGAGGCAAGGATGGGGGCCCGTTCGCGGGGATCTTCCTCAACCCATCTCCAGATCAATTCGGTGGGGAACAGCTCAAGTGCCCCATTCTGCACCAATCCAAACGAATCACTTCCTTGGAGCCATTGCTTGATCCAGAAAGTCCTCGTATCTCCGTCGGCAAGATAGGGCGAGATGAGGTTCCACAACTCCGCCGGAGCCTCATCGATCGTCCTCGCGAGGAACTTGACCACGCTCCCTACGCGTCTGCCCGATACGATTCCCCTCGAACCAAAGTTCATGAGGACCTTCTCGGCAAGTAAGCGCCTTGCCTCAGGTTTGCGCGCAATGAGCCGTGTCGCGAGCTCGCACCATGCCCAGTCGTCAGTCTGGCTTGACAATGAATTGGAGACCTCGGAGAACCAAACAGAGTGAAGAAGAAGTCTCTCCAGAAGGGGGTCAGGCGCACTCGATCCGGTCTGCTCCTCATACATCCTAGACAGAACCAGCGCCGTCGAAAGGTATTCAGCTGAGGGGCCGTCAACAAGAATCTCAACCCAGCTTTCAAACATGTCCTGCGAAAGATCCTGAACGCGCCCGCCGTATGCGAACATGCGCAAGTCTGTCGGATCAAGAGATCCCTCGCGCAGCAGTCCAAGAATCAATCTCGTAGTGCGCTCTGTGACTACACCGCTTCTCCATACCAGCTCGAACACCCAGCCCGCCGTGTCCTTGTTTTCCAGCAAGCCATCAAAGAGGTCTTCGCATTTCGCAGCATCCCGCTCCGATACCGCACGAAGGTATCCGCTCAGGAGCATTAAGCTTCCGGCGATCCCGGCTCCCTTCTGTGCGTCGAGCAGCCCCGAGAGTAGAGAGGATTCAATGTCTCTCTTGCCTAGTTCATAGCCAAACCTGTAACCATCCTCTGCTTCGGCAGTGACTAGCCAGGGAAGCTCGGGACCGAGAAGTGCGAGATCATTGAGAGCTTCTTCGGCCAGCTCAGCGAGCGTTGACTGCTTCCGGTCTGTTCTTTCCCCGGACTCGTCGAAGTGATCCGATATCAGGGCCGTGCCCGCGAAGCGCCGCAATCTTGAATGGAAATCAGCCTCAGCCAGACTGGCGTGCAACTCCTCCCAGGTAGACCGCGCGTCGGATGACAGTCTGCTGCCGCTGTAATGGAGGACCTCTGCAACGGTCGATACAACTTGGCGGTCGGATGCAACACCACGCTCTACAAGCTTCCCGATGTCCATTGGAACGAGGGTTTCGAGCTCAGGGATTGATGCTAGTCCTCGAGCTCGCTGAAGGAGGACTGAGACTGCTTCACTGCGAGCTGTGTCCGGTAAATCGTCAATACCCGCGACCAAAAGCTCCCATACTCGGCGATAGGCATCAACGTACTCTTGGCGACTTCCCGGGGTCCAGAGCTGCGCCTCGGGCCGAAGCCCCTGATGCTCGGCCCCAGCCATTCGCATAAAGTGGCCCGTAATCAAGGCAGAGTTACAGGCTTTGACGGCGATGGCTTGCTGCGCGTCAGTTCCAAACACAAGCGCATCTTTCAGTACCGGAAACCGTTCTTCTGGCGACGCTTCTGTCGGAGCTACTCGTCCGGGAGCCGGAGAAAAGAGGTCTACGAAAACCCCGGTAGCGTTGTTGGCCCAGCTCTCGTTCTCTCCTTCCGCCAGAAGGAGAAGTACTCTCGATGCACCAGCGAAGAGTTCTCGCCACACACAGATACGCTGAAGTGCTTCTATGGTTTGCCGTCTACCGTTTGTGAATTGAAGAATCCGCTCCAAACTCCAGTTGGGAATAGAGTTCTCGAGGCATCGCAACGCTGCCCGAGGATTGGCTTCAGTCAATGCAAGAAAAAAACTACCACCAAGCTCCGTTTGAAGGAGCTCCGTGTCCCAAAACAGTCCACCCGGACCGAGCAGCCGCTCAACAGTGCTAGAAGCAACCTCGGATTCCCGGGCATAGCGAAACATCTCAAAGAATCCCTCGCGCAGCTTGTACGATAGTCGACTAACAAGGCCGAAGATATCGGTAAGTCCATACGTATCCCACCATTCACACCAGAGCCTAATGTGCAGGACGTCCGGTGTAATGTAGAGCGTTGTCTCACCTTGCAGGAGCTTCCGCTGCCTGAGTTCTTGGATGATCTCAGAGAACTTAGGCAGAGTGATTGCTCGATCTGCGCCTTCGATGATACCTTCAATAGCTCTTGCTTCACCATCATACGGTCGACCGAAACCGAAGCTCTTGAACAGCGCGAGATAGCGCAGAACCATACGCCTCTCTCGAACGATCTGGCTGTCGAGATCATCTCGCCCTGCGATCCAGCGATCCCACACGGAAACAGTGTCCGGTGGTCGTAGTAGGTCTTCTGGATTAGCAATGAGGTTCTGCCCCAACATGTGCGCAGCCCGCGGAGATCCTTTGCAGTAGAGGGCAAACCTAGCAGCTTGTTCCTCAGGGATGCCGTAGCTGGCGATTATGAGCTTCACTTGCTCATCGCCCAGTCGCGGAATCTCGACTGGGAGAGTACGTCCGCCAGTAGGATTCGCCTCGTTATGAATCGTGACCAGCTTGAGTCGGGAGCCCATCGACGCCAAGCCATTCCAGAACTCAGCGCTATCACTATCAACACACTCATCGATGACAAGCAGGACCCGAGCTTCATTGTCCTTCCGGGTCATCTGATATAAGAGCTGCCCGTCACGAAACGCGGATGCTGATTGACAATATATGACGAGCGGAGCAAGATCCTCTGCACGAGTCGCCTCAAGAATGAGCCTCGTTTTCCCAATGCCTGGAGCGCCGCTCACACGCAGATGAGTAGCGCCATCGGTATCACGCCTCAGAGCTTCCTGAACCTTGGCAATCAGCGATTCTTGATGTTCTCCGACTTCAAGATGCATTTTCATTTCCGGTTCGTCCGCCCAGCTATCGTGGAACTTGAAAGGCGCATTGTCGTAGCCTTTCAGCTTAAGAACAAGAGAAAGGAACGGTTGGAAGAAGCCCAACAACTTGCTCTGCCTCCAAACTTCCACCTTTGCGTCCCCGTATCTGCCATCAATTCCCGTAAGCTTATTGACGTATAGGTTGCGTAGCTGATTATCTGTCCGATCAGGGCTATCGTTCCCGAATAGCACGACTACTAGCGTGCCATCGTGGTCAAGGCATGTCTTGACCTTCGGCTGCAGTTCGTGGTTGTTGGGGGCTGGGCGACAAAGGATCTTGGTGATATTCGCGGGCTCGGTTGGACTGAATTCTCCCGCCTTGATCTGATAGCAAGTCGTCCCGGCCTTGATGATCCCTTGACCCGTACCAACGGTGACACCCTCCACCTTGGCATCGATACCTCCATCCCGTGCAGTTATCGAGCCGGGCACATCGATAAGGTTCTTCGCGATTGAGAGCGCTGTAGCTTCAGCCCACAGAAGCTCACGAAGAACCTGCACTGACTCCGTTGAGTCAAGCCGGCCCAAATCTTCCGTGGAAAGGGTGAAGATCCCGCCATTCATCTCAGGCTGAGAGTAGCCACGGCGCGGGAGTCCGTCAAACTACTTCCAGGGCTACCCGCCAGGTTGAAGCGCCGTTCTCCATTCATGAACCTCGGGTCAGTTGAGAGAATATGGTTGAAATACAGACAGGAACAGCGTTAACTCTCAGCTCGTACAGAAAACCGGGGGTTGGGTCTTGCAATGCAACATATGCGCAGTTCTCACGACTTAGTCTCGTGCCATCCCGGCCTGCGACTGCCGGTGGAATAGTGCACGCCAAGGTGTTTAGCGATCTCGCTCAGGGTGTATCCGTACTCTCGGTATGCTGAGGCGATGGCCTTCCCGTCCGTCGATTTCCGTACAACGTCTCCGAGTGGAGCCTAGGGAACTCGAACCT
>CAYTTK010000185.1:0-4634 GCA_964440735.1 uncultured Pirellulales bacterium | reverse complement strand
GGTTTATATCGGATACACGATTCGGGACAATGGTTCATGCCAAACTGGGAATCGCTGAGGAAAACAGCGGAAAACTCGTAACTCTTATTCGCAAGGAGGCGAAAAGAATAGTTACCGAAGAGAAAAAGAGCCTAATAATCGTCGATGGCTCGCCAGGTATTGGCTGTCCGGTAATTGCATCGATTACAGGAGCTGATTTGATTTTGATAGTTACTGAGCCAACGCTTTCCGGCAAGCATGATTTAGGCCGGGTCGCAGACTTAGCCGCTGGTTTTAAAATCCCCACCTTGGTTGCCATAAACAAATTTGATTTGAATCCCGACATGGTAGAACGAATAGAGGAAGATGCCCGCAGTAGAAACATAAAAGTGGTGGGAAAAATTCGTTATGACGAGGCTTTTACAAAAGCGCAAATTCTCAAATCGACAGTGCTGGAATATACCGGTGGTGCAGTATCGGAAGAAGTAAAAGCCCTATGGAGAAATGTTACCTATGCCCTTGGTTAGAGGCAACCTGCAAATGATAACAGAGAAACAGTCATGGTTTGATTTTGACTTGTTGGCTGATAAATATGACTTGTGGTACGAAAGTGCTAAAGGCCGAATATACGACCGCTTGGAAAAGAAAGTTATCAGCCGCTATCTTCCAACAAATGCCAAAGGTAAAAAATTATTGGAAGTTGGCTGCGGTACCGGGCATTGGAGCCAGTTTTTCAGTGAGTATGGTTTTGAGGTTACAGGAGTTGATGTTTCTGAACGTATGATAAACATAGCCGAAAATAAAAACATTCCAAATGCTTCATTTAGAGTAGGTGATGGGCACTGTTTGCCATTTGAGGATGGTATTTTCGATGTGACCGCAGCTATTACAACATTGGAATTCGTTCGTGACGCTGAGGTGGTGGTGCAGGAGATGGTACGTTGCACTCGTAAGCCAGGAGGGCAGCTGTTGATAGGCGTATTGAATGAGTTAGCTCGACTAAACCGTAGTAGAAGACAAAGACCTGAATCACCGTATGTGAAGGCTCGATTGTTTTCTCCAAGTCAGATTAAACAGCTTTTGGAGCCTTACGGTCGGGTGCGTATGGTTATTACGGGCTTCGTTCCTAATCAAACCGTACTTTTACCATTAACACCTTTGTTTGATGCAATCGGTCGTTTCCTACGTATTCCATATGGTGCTTTTATTGCAGCCGAGGTAAAGTTATGAAAGTTCAGGCAGAAATAAGCTTATACCCATTGCGACAAAACGATTTGACCAAACCAATCCGACAGTTTGTCCAAGTCATGGAGAACGACAAGCTAAAAGTTAAAACTGGAGTAATGAGTAGTCTCATTGCAGGAGAAAGCCATGTGGTTTTCGAAAAGCTACAAAAGGCCTTTGAGAAACTTGCTCGAGAGTATGACATAGTAATGACTGCAAAGATTTCCAATGCATGCCCCGATACTGAGAAAGGATAGAAAGGCATTGAGTAAAAGAGGAAGTGGATCATGGCAAAAGAAACTGTTAGTATAAAGAGCCAAACTCAACCTGAAATCAGCTATCGACCAACCGTATGTCCTTATTGCACTTCCGGATGCGGCCTATACCTCGTGGTTAAAAATGGCAGAGTAATTGGTCAAGAGCCAATGAAATCATACCCTACAAATGAGGGCAAACTGTGTATAAAAGGCAACAACATTTACAAGCTTTTATCCCATCCTGACAGGCTGCAGAAACCATTGGTAAATGGGAAAGAGTGTTCCTGGGGAAAGGCACTGGAGCTAATTGCTGAAAAATTTGGGAGCGTTTCCGCTGAGGATTTTGGAATAATCGGTTCAGGGAAAACATCAAATGAAGAAGGGTACGTTCTCCAGAAATTTGCTAGGGGGGTTATGAACACAAATAACATTGACTATTGCGCAAGATTTTGTCACTCAACTACGGTAGCTGGTCTTGGGCCTGCGGTTGGCAGCGGAGTTATGGAGACTTCGCAATTAGATATAGACCAGGCGGACTGTATATTTTTAGCAGGCGTAAATATTCAGGAGAATTTTCCTGGTATAGCAAGGCGTGTACGAAGAGCAAAAAATAACGGCACCAAAGTAATTGTGCTTGATCCAAGAAACACTATGACCGCAAAAAATCTGGCAAGTATCCATCTACAGCTAAAACCCGGCACTGACGCGGCTTTGCTCAACGCAATGATTAAAGTCATAATAGATGATTGCTTGGAAAATGAGCAGTTTATTAAAGCGAGAACTGCGGGTTATGAAGAATTGAAAGCTTCTGTTTCGAACATCGATTTGAAGGAGGTGGAAAGAATCACATCTGTACTACAAGCTAAGATTAAGGACGCTGCTGTCTCCTTTGCAAAGGCGAATAAAGGATGTATTCTCTACGATCAAGGGGTCGCCCAACATACCACCGGCTCCGACAATGTCAAGCTTCTTGCAAATTTAGCTTTATTGACAGGTCACATTGGAAAACCAGGGACCGGGGTAAATCCTATGAGAGGTCAGATAAGTGGCGAAGGCAGCGGTGATATGGGATGCGTCAACGTTTTTTATCCAGGATTCAAGCATGTGAACAAAGAAACTGCTGAGCATTTTCAGAGATTATGGGGTGTTGAAAATCTGCCTTCGCAGCCGGGTAAAACGTTTATGGATATAATAAACACTTGCAAGACCGTTTACATGGTAGGTGTAAATCCAATGATAAGCGCACCTGACTCCAATAACGTTAGAAAGTCGCTTGAAGGTTTTGACTTCTTGGTTGTCCAGGACATATTTATGACAGAAACTGCCGAGCTTGCTGATGTGGTATTGCCTGCCGCCACCTGGGTGGAGAGGGAAGGAACACATACGGGCATCGATAGGAGGGTGTACAAAATCAATAAAATTGTAGAACCGCCGGGCCAAGCCAAATCAGATTGGCGGATAACAATGAATATAGCCAAACAGATGGGCTTTTCAGACAAATTCAACTACAATTCATCAAAAGATATTTATGAAGAAATAAGAACTTGTGTCCCACAGTATGCAGGCATCAGTTATGAAAGGTTAGAGAAAACTACCGGCGGGATTCACTGGCCGTGTCCTTCGGAGGACCATCCCGGAACTCCGACTATGTTTACGGAAAAATTTAATACCTTGGATGGCAAAGGTCATTTTCAGCCGGTCGAGTACAAACCGCCTGCAGAGTCTCCCGACGATAAATATCCTTATATACTTACTACAGGCAGAGTTATTTTTCATTACCATACTGGTAGTATGACAAGAAGAACAAATAACCTTTATAGCGAAGTACCTGAGGCTTTTATCCAGATACATCCTGAAGACGCTCGCGAGTTGAATATTAGTAATGGTGAAAAGGCCATCGTAAAATCAAGACGCGGACAGCTTGAAATCAAAACAAGTATCAGCCCGGATATAAACAGAGGAGTCGTATTCATCCCATTTCACTTTAATCGAGCAAACGCAAATATCCTTACTAATCCAGCCTTTGACCCTGCCTGCAAAATGCCTGAATTTAAAGTCTGTGCGGTGGGTATAGTAAAGGCAGGAAAACGAGGTGATATGTAATGAAAACTGGCGACATGTACGTTGCGATTTCTTCTGAAAAGGAAATTCTGGAAAGAAGCGAGCATGGGGGAGTAATTACCTCGCTGTTGAAGTTTGCTCTGGAAAGTGGTTTAGTAGATATTGCAGTTGCGGTCAGGCAAAGCAAGAGCAGATACGAGACGGTATTGTCTTTCATAACAGAGCCTGAGGAAATTAAGGCCTGCTCTGGTTCATTTCATTTTGCAACACCGGGCATTGCAAAAAACGTAAAGAAATATCTGGATACTTACAATAAAAAAATAGCTGTGGTTTGCAAATCATGCGATGCAAGAGCTCTGATAGAACTTGCCAAAATAGGTCAGGTAGACATTGAGAATATAATAATGATAGGGGTTAATTGTTCCGGGACCTTAGCTGCCGTCCCACATATTAATATGCTGAGAGAATCTGGAATTGACCCCTACAGGCTAATTTATGAAGATATTGATAGTGATAAACTGATTTTGAAGTTTGACGAAAATACACAAAAAATCTTCAGTTTAAATGAACTTGAAGAAAAGGGGCTGGGCAGGAGAAGAAACTGCCAGAGGTGCGAATATCCCATACCGCGGATGGCTGATTTGGCCTGCGGGAAATGGGGATTAAATGGGCAGAAAGAAACATTTGTTGAATTATGTTCGACAAAGGGCAAAGTTCTGTTTGAGAAAGCGGTCTCAAAGGGTGTCATAGAAATCAAGACGGCCTCTAAAGAACAGATAAAACTAAGGAAAGAGGATGAAGCTAAGAAAATCGAGTCTGCAAAAGCACGTCAAAAAGCGGATTTTACAATTCCTGAAGATAAGTTT
The DNA here is from genome assembly GCA_964440735.1 of uncultured Pirellulales bacterium. Taxonomy (GTDB): domain Bacteria; phylum Planctomycetota; class Phycisphaerae; order Sedimentisphaerales; family Anaerobacaceae; genus CAZBWE01. Next base: position 247 of record CAYTTK010000185.1, on the reverse strand, counting down.
TACTGGTTGTCTCAGATGCAGGCCTGCATTAAATGCTACGGCTGTCGTGACGCCTGCCCTCTATGCCACTGCAAGAGGTGTGTCCTGGAAAGGGATGTTCCCCAGACGGTTGAAAAAGGAGTCATACCGCCACCACCGACGTTCGGGATGATAAGGTTATTCCACGTTGCGTGCTACTGTGTAAATTGCGGGCAGTGCGAAGATGTATGCTCAGCTGACATACCCATATCCTGCCTGGCGCATTATC
>CAYTTK010000184.1:0-4647 GCA_964440735.1 uncultured Pirellulales bacterium | reverse complement strand
TCTACTCCCGGCAGTAAAAAGAAGTATTTGGAGATAGAACAGTTATTTTTAAATCATGCCAATAATTCTGGAAAAACCCCAGCCGAATTTGATTTAGATATATGGAACAGTTATTCTAAATTTTATGTTGGAAAGGAGAATTAAAATGGATAGCAACGAACATAAATTTTTAAAAAGCGTATATGATATGAAACTCAACGAGGAATTAATAGCAGCTCCGATAATTGGTAATGCTTTGGGTTTTGAATGTTTACCGCTAAGGGTGCTCAGAGTTCCTGGTGGCTGGATATATTATAATATATATGCCACAAGTGGCGGCGTATTTGTACCGCTTGTTGAGAAGGAGTAATAAAATGTTAGATAAAATGATAGTAGAAATATTAAAAGACGGGGAATGGGTAGAGAGTAATTTACGAAGTTTAGTTATTGGATCTAAATTTAGGATAAGAGATCCGCTCACTAAAGAAATTTTTGTTGGGGATAATAATCATACTGAATTTGTAATAACAAGCAAACCATATATTGATAAAGATGGGATAGGAACAATAGTACTTGAAAATATGTGGGAGTGAGGGTTTGTGATAAAACGAATGAGGGGGTAAAAAAATGAAAAGATTAATTATTCCAATTATTTTATTAGTACTATTTGTATTTGCTGTTCCGTGTATGGCTGGAGGTCTGGCAAATCTATTTAAGCCAGAGACAAGGGTGCCGGTAGATAGCGAAATTGATCCTTGGGATCTGTTTTTCATTAAAGATGGTAAAATTGAATGTAAATGGGAGATAACTAGCATTTTTCCTTGTCCTCAAGGCTATGGAGATATGCATATAGTTGTTACTAATCCAGATATAAATGCTGATATTGATAAAATTGAGCTGGTTATTAGCCCTGGCGGGTTTTTGCCGTCAGGAGTGATTTGTTCTTATTCATATATGAAAAATGGTGAATGGCATATGTTTCTTTATGACAATAAAGAAGATAGATTTATTAGATATGAAGGTGAGGACGGCCATGGTGGAAGTGTTTTTAATAGAAAGAGGTGATCAAAGTAGATTTAATAGAATACGATGCTGTAAAAGCATATAAGGAAGGAGAAAATAATGATAACACAAGCTAAATTATTTGATAAATATAGCACTGGTTATATACATGCAAGTCCTGCCGCTGTAGATTATTTTGATTCTAAAATAAGAACCCACTATTATTGTGAAGCTGAGTTTGGGGAGTTATTGCGGGATTATATGGAGCATTTATTATTTCCACCGTCTGATTTATGTTTTGATTTTCCCAGATCTATAGACGGTATTATTCGAGATGGTGGTATGGAGATGGATGATGTGGAAAAAGAATGGCTAATGGTAGAATATAAATTACGCAATGCTTTTAATGGTTGTACTGGTGCCAAAGTTAAATTTGTTGTGGTAAAATAGAAAGGAAAGGAGAATTAAAATGGAATTGAAAAATCAAACAATAGAAGTTTCGAGAGAAGATAAATGGGTTGTTGTAAAAATGGAAGATTTAAAACCAGGAGAGATTTTTAGAATCGTGCCCATTGAAAAGAAATTAAAATATACAGCTTATTTACATAGTGAGAAAGAAACCAATTATAATAATGCTAAGAAATTTGGGTTGGAAGATAACGAAGAATTTATGAATAAATTTATTTATTCTTTATATGAGGTAGAGCTTGACATGGAAGTTGATACTAAAACCGGTGAAAGTTGGATTCTTGGTATAGGGGGAGTTAAATTAGAAAAGCCGGTGAAATCGTAGGGAGGTTGATATAGAATGTCTATTAGATGGAGAAAAAACGGAGATTTAGTTTGTGCTGCTATGAGTGGCCCTGAAGATGGGGATACTTATATAGATGATCGTTTGCATTATCAGCTTTCTGTTATATCTAGGGCGGTTATAGCGGACATGAATCATGAAACTAATGGCCTTTGGCATTGGGTCCATGGTAAGTTTCTCAGGGCTATGGTGGAGTAAGAGGAGAATCGATGAAAAAATTTATAAATAAAATACATAATATAGATATAAAAGAATTGATTAGGCAATTACCTAGTAAATCAATTGATATGATTTATAGTGATGTAGATTATAATAAAGGTATTAGATATGATGGTGTTAGTTACTCCAAAAATTTTAATGAGTATATGGGAGATTACATTTATCTGGCCGTCGAATCTATGAGAGCTTTAAAGGATACCGGTAGTGCTTTTTTTATCAATTATCCACGGAACAATGCCTTCTTATGGACTCTTTGTTTGGATAAGATTGCTTACGATGTTCAGCAATATGCATGGGTTTATCGAAGTAATATTGGCCATAGTCCTAACAGATTTACTACAGCTCATAGATCAATTTTACATGCGCGGAAAACAAAAAACAGTGTGTTTTATAAAAATAATGTTGCTGAGCCTTATATAAACCAAGATGATAAAAGAATAAAAGGATTGATAAAATCAGGTAGTAAAGGTAGAGCACCTTACTCATGGTTTTATGCCGATATTGTTAAGAATGTCACTAAGGAAAAGGCAGCAATTAAACACCCATGCATTATTCCTGATAAAGTGTCAGCGCTTTTAGTACAAAGTGTAACTATGCCAGGAGATATCGTTCTTATAGCATTTGCCGGATCAGGTAGTGAGATAAATGTCTGTCGAAAATTAGAAAGGAATTGGATTTCCGCTGAATTAAATAAGAATTATTGTGAAAAAATAAGAAAACAATTAAATAGCCAGTTTTTAGAATTCGAGAGGATGTAAGTATGGTTAAATATTTTTATGCTGCTGCTTCGATGGGCTTTGGAAGGGGATATAAGTGGCATAGATTTTTTAAATTTCCTAAATTTGATATTATAACAAAGACTATTACATTAAAACAAAGAGTTGGTAATCCGTTCGCTATTATACATCTTGGTAATTCGGTTTATAATAGAATAAGGTTGCATAATATTGGAATAAAGAAATGGCTAAAAGAGTATTATGATCCCAACTTGGTTCTTTCTATAGCTGGCACGGATGAGGAAATAGAAGAAATTATGTGGATTTTGGGGGATAAGCCTTTGAAGGGCGTAGAGTTGAATTTTTCATGCCCGAATGTAAAAAGTTTTGAGAATAAAAAAATACCGCGAACGAAGTATAAAATATTCTTAAAATTAAATTATAAACAAGACCCATATAAATATGAATTGGATAAGGTAGACAGAATTGATTTGAATTCGGTGCCTAGATTTTGTGGAGGCGTGTCTGGTAGATTGGCTAAGAGACATAATTGGAGTTTTATTAGAAGACATGGAGACTTATCTATTTCTGGATGCTCTTTTTCTTCTATAGATGATATAAAAAGACTAGAGGAATATCTTGGATGTAAAGAAATCTCGATCGGATCTGTGATGATTATTAATCCATTTTTGATTGAAAATCTAATATGTTGAGGTATAAAAGATGGTAAGGGTGGTAGGTTATAAAGAGGGAGTGGTAGACTTTTATTGTGATGAATGTAGTCATAATGGAGAACAAAATATAAATGATTTATTGGAAGATAATTGCGCTTTAGATATTGAAATAGAATGCCCGTCTTGTAAGGAAATGACCGTTCTTTATATGGTTAGATGTAAAGATGAGTATGAAATGAAATATTTAAATGCTCAACTTAAATTATTAAAGGAGGTAAGGAATGAAAAAAGTTAGTTGGGACGATTTGTATATGACTATGGTGTATTTGATTGCTATGAAAAGCAAAGATGAAAGTACACACATAGGGGCTGTGGCAGTAGGGCCAGACAATGAAGTCATATCTGTTGGTTACAACAGTTTTCCGCGCGATATAAATGATGATGTCGCGGAAAGACAAGAAAGGCCAGGAAAGTATAGTTGGATGGAACATGCTGAAAGAAATATTATAAATAATGCCGCTTTGACCGGCGTGCGGCTGAAAGGATGCAGAATGTATACCAATGGTGTACCATGTACCGAATGTGCTAGGGGCGTCATTAATGCTGGCATAAAAGAAGTGATAGTTGATAAGTGGTGGAATGATAATAATGTAGATAAGTGGGAAGAAGAAGCGAAAATTTCATCAGAGATGTTTGAAGAAGCAAGAGTAAAAGTGAGATACTATGATGGTGAATTTTTAGATATTCATAAATTTAGAAGGCAGCAGAAATATTATTTACAAACTGGTGCAGCTATAATGTTGCCGTTAGAAGAAAAGGAGGCTAGACATGGTAAGAAAGAAAATAAATAAGCCAAGAGAAGAAAACGATGTTAGGGAAAAAATAGGGGAATGGTTAGACAAACAACATCCTCTTGTAGAAATTCAGAAAGAAGAATATAGTAAGTTGATAGAAAAAACTGGCGAGAAGAAAATAATTGATGCTACGTTGATAGGTTATAACAAAAGGAAGGTTGGAAGACGCAGGAAAAATGAAATGAAAGGCATGTTACTTGCGGAACTAGAATTTGAAGAACATAAAGCTAATTATTCTATACTAAAAAGTCAGAGCCAAATAACATTTGTATTGAGGAAATTAGCATATTGGAGAGCAGATATAGCGCAATATTGGATAAAAATAGATAAAAACGGCACGCCTTTTATGATAAATTTTAGATATATCTATAAAAACAGAGATAAGCTGGTTA
>CAYTTK010000183.1:0-4665 GCA_964440735.1 uncultured Pirellulales bacterium | reverse complement strand
TTTCGCAGGAATGACATATTATTGATATCGAAGGAATAAATATCAATCGGTTTCATCCTGCGAAAGAAACATCTTATTTATCAAGTCAACGGCTTGAAGCTGCTCGGTAGTCAACTCATCACCTCCACCGGCTTTAATGAAACTAACCGGTCCATGCAAGACCTTTTTAACCAAAGATTCGGCAAAAGCTTTCAATTTATCACTATTGTCCTGTCCAAAATCCTTTGCGTAACGTGCCGCTTCACTATGAGCGAGATGAAGACCTTTTTGTGTCAGCTGTGAAATCACAGGCACAAGATTGAGCGAGTTCATCCAATCAGCAAATCTACCGGTAAATTCATCAACAATTGCGCGTGCTTTGGGAATTTCGCTGCTGCGTTTTTCCAAATTCAAGCTTATTTGCTCATTCAAATCATCGATATTGAACAGCGCAGCACATTCAAACTGACCGATTGCCGGGTCTATATCTCTCGGCACAGCAATATCTATTATCAAGAGGGGTTTTTCTCTTTGAGCCAACAAATCTTTAACGGACTGGAAGGTAACTATCGTCTCGGCAGCAGCGGTCGAGGCAATCAGCAAATCAACGTCAGGTAACTCGGCAGGTATATCAGTGAGCGGAATTACGCGGCCAGTCTTAAGCCGTGCTGTCATATCTTTTGCCTTCTGGAGATTTCGATTTGCAACAATCAATCGCGGCAGCTGGGCTTTAAGCAGATACCTTGCAGCAAGCTCGGCATTCTCGCCAGCACCTATCACCATCGCTGTGGCGGCGGGCAAATCAACCTTCGCGCGTGCCAACTCTACAGCAGCCAAGCTGATAGAAACTGCACCACAATTGATATTCGTTTTTGTTCGCACGGCTTTTCCCGCACGAAAGGCATTATGAAAGAGGTGGTGAAATATCATTTTACTCATGCGGCAATCGATGGACATCGTATAAGCGGATTTGACCTGCGATAAAATCTGATTTTCACCAATCATCTGGGAATCAAGACCAGCAGCGACTTCAAAAAGATGGTGAACAATATCAATGCCGGTGCTTTCTGCACTATATTTTCTCCAGGTGTTAACTGCATCGGGAGAGACACGGCCGATAAGCTCATCCAGAAATTTTCTGCAATCGAAACTTTTTCTGACATAAAGATAAAATTCCAGGCGATTACACGTCTGAAGAATGACCGCCTCGCTAATCTCCTCGGCAGAATGCATCTGCCTGAGTATAAAGCGCTGCTGCTCTTCGGTAAAAGTTACCTTCTCACGCAGTTGCACAGGGCAATTGTGATAAGTTATATTATCCAGAACAAGCTTCATCAGAACCGCCTTTATTCTCCATAGCTTATCGCCAAAAACATATTTTATGCAATGCGACCATAAAAATCAAGGCCAAAGCTAAAACATCGATTGTTTAAACAAGACGCAATAAATCGCGTGAAAAAGAAAACCCCCATTAAAACTGGGGGCTAAATACCTTGCATTGCCGACGACAGCTACGAAAAAACCTATGGTGAGATGTCTCTTTCCGGCCTAACCATACCCAAGGCAGAACCTGCTATAATCAACAGGAAAGAAAACCATAACAAAAACATAAACGGCTTTACTTTAGCAGTGATTGTCACGTTACCGTTATTGCTGATACGGTCAAACGAGATATAAACATCTTCGAGCAAACCTGTCCGAACGGCCACTTCATTAGAGCTCCGGCCATTTTGATATAAGCAGCGATGCGGCCAAAGCCTTTTTTTCAGGTCTTTTTTTGTTACAACAATCACCGGTCCTTCCTTAGTCAGACCAGAAAACGACTCTTGCTTAAACGACTCGAAGAAAAGCTCATACTCGCCGAGAGCAACCTTCTTCCTTTCAGTCAAAACCGTCTGTATGATTTGCTTGTCAGAGGAAAAACTGGCAGTGATGACTAAAAGCAGTAAGCCCAGATGAGCAATTCCGCCAGCGATTTGGCCTATCTGATTCAAGTTAAGAACAAACTTTATCAAAACAGCGACAAAGCTAAAGGCACATATACCACAAGTCAGTGCTAACACCAAAGGTTCCTGGCCGAACCTAAACATAAAGCCGAAACACACCAGACCTACCGCACAGCAGGCCAATAGCTGGAGCGTAAAGCTACGGTATTCTTGTAAATCAGTCAGCGCAACAACACCGAGTAGAAAGGCCAAAATAATCCCAGCCGTCGAAGCTACATGGTTATAAAACTCCAGCTTAAGAATGAAGGGTTTATCAAAGCTTATAATAAACTGCCAAATCACAGGCCAAAAAGTAGCTATGCCAACAACAACAGCGGTTAAAACAAAGATAACATTAGCCCAAAACAAAACCTCACTTTTATCTAAATGAAATATACTGGACTTCGAAGGGCTAATAGAAATGCTTCTGAGCGCATGAATAACGCAAAACAGCCAAAGTAAAAAACAACACCCAATAAATGCTGACAAAGCTGAAGGCATAAACGTCCTATCAAAAAAATGCAATGAGGTTAAAATCCCGCTTCTTACAACAAAAGAGACAAATAAACAGAGAATAAACGGCAAAGGTGCGAGTGTGATAGTCCAAAACCTGAATTTGTCAGCGACCCGCATACCAACCAGACTATGCAAAGCTGCAATGGCCACAAGCAAAGGTAACAGCGAAATATTTTGCACAGGGTCCCAGGCCCAAAAGCCGCCCCATCCCATTTCAAGATACGACCATCTTGCTCCCGTAACGATGCCCAAACCCAAAAAACAAATACCAAACAACAACCATCGACGTAATTGTCTGTAAACGCTGGAATCCTGTACTCTGTCGGCAAAAACACAAGCCAAAACGATGATAAAGGGAATTATAAAAGCTGAATAACCGATAAACAACAAGGGGGGATGTATCATCATCCAGAAATTCTGCAATATCGGATTAAGCCCCTGCCCCTGATGAACAGCAACAGGACCGGAGGCAAATGGCTTTGCCATAAACGTTAAAAGCGCAGAAAAGCCCAGGCAAAGACCAGCTCCGATAGTTAAAGCAATAGCATTAAACTTCGAATCGCTTATGGCACATTGCGTATCGATAATGTGCAATCGCTTAAGGTCGTTTTCGACTGGCGATCTACTATTTGTGAATTGCCATAAAGCAAACAGGACAAATATAATGACGGACCATAGTAAAAAAGAGCCGTCATAGCCGGCCCAAGTAGCACTAAGCTTATAGAGAAAAGGCAAGTCCGTAGAACTATGCCGGCTGACCGCAGCAATTGAAAAATTATCTGTCAGAAAGGCAAGGACAAGCAAAACCAAGGTAACCACGGAAAGTCCCGCAGCAACAAACATCGCACGCCTGGACAAAGAAAGGACTCTCTTGGCTGCTTCAGCTTTCTTTCCCAAAGCTATGAGAGCTAAAACAGCCATAAAGCCGTAAAGCAAAGATATCGCAACCAAAAGAAATTGGCCTAAACTACTCATCCCTGAAAACAATATAATCTAAATAACAATTTATAATAAACCATTTAAATTACTCTTTCGGAATAAGTATAATATGAATTTTAAAAAAGGGAAGAAAAATATGAATGACTAAGCCCAAATTTTTCGCCACAACCCAAAAAGCCTCTATAAGGACATACTTTTAAAAAACTGCCCCTACGGATGTGGAAAACTTACACATCCTGTGATAGCCGACAGGGTACACATGCACACATGGACAAATAAGCTTTTTGGCTGCTTTGCTCTGTGCCTATAAAGCCCGGAGAAACTCTACCAAGTCCATTTTTTCCTGTTCCGTAAGTTTGGTTCTGAGAATCAAATTGAAAAAATCGACCGTATCTTCCAATGTAAGCAGTCGTCCATCGTGCAGATACGGGGGTGAGTCCTTTATGCCCCTCAAAGGGAAATTTTTAATTGGGCCATCCGCGGCGGCGTATCTTCCATTTATCATTTGCGGCTTATAGAAACGTTCGGCTTTGAGGTTGTGCATCAGGTTGTCCGTGTAGTAGGGAGTTGTATGGCATACACCGCATTTGCCTTTTCCAAAAAATACATCCTGGCCATTCAACTCTGCCTGAGTAGCTTTACCGGGGTCGAGCTTACCGTATATATCCAACTTCGGGGCAGGAGGGAAATCCAATAGTGACTGAAATTCAGCCATAAAGTGCACCTGGCTTCCGCGTTCAAGAATATTGACGCCTTTTTTGGTAGCGATAACGGGGTCACCGTCGAAATAAGCTGCACGCTGCTCAAATTCGGTGAAATCCTCCACAGACTTAAGAGCGCGTTGCGAACCAAAAAGCCGCTGAATGTTCACGCCCCGCAGTGGCGGGGTATCGAGGCGGTGGCGAAACTTCTGTGGACGAATATCGCCTACCAGATGTGTCGGAGCAGCCGTATGTCCGTTCGAATGGCAGTCGAAGCAAGTTACGCCTCTATGGGGCTTTTCACTGCGTCGGTCTTCGGTCTGGTTAAATTGCTGTTGTGGAAAAGGCGTGACTAAAAGACGCAGGCCTTCGAGCTGCTTGGGATTAAGTATCCCGTTAAAAAGTTCATAGTAATTGTTGATAGTTACAACTTTTCCCTGAGAGACATCTCCAAGGTCAGAACGAGTGGTCAAATAAATGGCTGCGGGGAACTCCGGCAGAAAATGCTCCGGCAGGTCAAAATCAAGGTCAAAACGCGTCAGGTC
>CAYTTK010000182.1:0-4847 GCA_964440735.1 uncultured Pirellulales bacterium | reverse complement strand
ACTTCGCCGGTCATAGGCACAAAGCGGACAGGCATAACATTTTTCTTTTGCAGTTCGCCTTTTTCATCCTTGGTAATCAGTACCAGATATTGGAAGCCCAAGGCAGTTTCATAAGGCAGAATCATCTTGCCGCCCGGCTTTAACTGCTCAATCAGTGGTTCAGGAATCCGCTCTGCTGCTGCCGTGCCGATGATTGCATCGAAAGGTGCCTTTTCGGGCCAGCCGAAATAGCCATCACCTGCCTTGACAAAAACATTTTTGTAGCCCAGTTCCTTTAATAGTTTTTTGGCTCTGGTTGCAAGTCCATCGACGATTTCAATGGTATAGACCTCCTGGGCAATCTCAGCGCAGACTGCCGCCTGATACCCCGAGCCGGTGCCTATTTCCAGAACCTTAAAACCCGGCTTAAGTTTTAAGGCCTCAGTCATAAAGGCAACAATATATGGCTGGCTTATTGTCTGGTCGAAACCAATTGGTAGCGGATGGTCTCCATAAGCTCGCCGCAGGTTCCTGTCCCAGATATTTTTATCGGGGTGCTGGACAAAGGCGTGTCGCGGAACAGTCCGCATCGCTTTTAACACATTAGGGTCGTTGACATTCCTCGCCTTTATCTGTGTGGCAATCATTCTTGCACGTTCTTCGATGCGTTCGGTAAAAGCAGGATGTTTATACTCCTGACGAGGCGGCTTTTTGTCATTTGGGTCGTTCGGTTCCGGTGCCGGCTGCTCATTGACATCATAGGTCGCTTGATTTGCATCGGCTGATTTATTTTCTGAAGAAAAAGTAAAGCCGGTCCTTGCCAAATTCTTGACAGCATAAAAAACTATCATCGCAAGAAAAACAAGAACTATTATAAGCAACAATGATATCCTGCTTTTCATTTTTCCCATTTCCCAAATTTCGAGCTCTGAATTTCGGTTTTCATATAACTATCAGCCGCATCGCAGTCCTTTTCTCCCTGAATTTATTTCTTAGCAAAGGTTATCGTTATCCATTCATTTTGTCGATAAAAATATCAGATTTTTTCTAAAAAAGCACTTGCAAGAAGGGTTAAAACAACTATACTTTTGTGTGTAGTAGATGCGGGTGTAGCTCAGTGGTAGAGCGTCACGTTGCCAACGTGAATGTCGTGAGTTCAAATCTCATCACCCGCTTTTACGGGACGTCATCAAGGATATAGTATCGGTGAGTTACCGGCTATAGGATAGCTTGGCGTTGGTCTCCGGTATGTTTAAGGCCCAGATATTGATGGGCCGGAAACCACAAAAAGCGGGCTGAGGTTAGTTGTTTCTCCAATGCCTTTTTTGTTTATTATCTCAAAGATACGAAAAAATATTTCTTCAGGAGCACCAAAATGGCCGAAGAAGAGCAATCAACCACGCTAAAAAACACGGTGACAATTGAAAATGTAGGACCCTGCAAAAAAAAGGTCTCCATAGAGATCCCGGAAGAAACCATAATAAATGTCACTGACCAGCAGTATAAAAGTTTACGTGAAGAAGCCATGGTGCCGGGCTTTAGAAAAGGCCGGGCACCACGCCGACTGCTGGAGAAAAGATTCGGCAAGGAAACATCGGAACAAATCAAATTAAAATTGGCAGCTGATGCAAGCGACTCATCCATCAAGGATAATGAGTTGGACATTCTTGGCGAGCCGAATATAGACTTCGAAAAAATAGAAATGCCGTCCGAAGGCCCACTGAAGTTCGATTTTGAGGTCGAGGTTCGTCCGGAGTTTGATTTACCTCAGCTCGAAGGTATCCCGCTAAATAAACCGAAAGTCGAGGTTACGGACGAGCAAATTGACAGAGAAATTGAGCAATTGCTAAAATGGTCGGGCATCTGGATGCCGCGACAGGATGGTGTTGTTCAGCTTGACGACCAGATAATTGCCGAAGTGGTTCTAAAGGCTGAAGGTGTCGAAGAAGAAGAGAAGCTCAACAACATCGAGATTTACGTAAAGCCGACCGGTTTCGTCGCTGCCGTTCCGGTCGAGAAGCTCGACGAGATGCTAAAAGGGGCAAAGGTTGGAGATACCAGACAAACGACCGTCGATGTCCCGAAAACATACTTCAGAGAGGAATATCGCGGCAAAAAAGTGGATATCCGCATTACAATCAAAGATATCAAATGGCTCAAACCCGCAGCGTTAGACAAAAACTTTCTTACGAAGCTGGGCGTCAAAGATGAAAATGAACTGCGGGAAAAAACCAACGAAGCCCTGCAGAGCCGATTAGAAACGCAACTGCGAACCGTGATAACCGAGCAGATTTATAAATATCTGCTTGATAACACTAATTTTGAACTGCCCCTGGACATTGTAGCTAAGCAGGCAAATACAATCCTGCAAAGACAATACATCAACCTGATGACACAGGGACTATCTCGTGAACAGATTGAGCAGCAGATGGACCAGTTGCGAGCCAGAAGCGATGAGCGAGCCAGAGAACAGCTAAAAACATTCTTTATAATGGATAAAATTGCCGAGAAGCTCGAAATAGAAGTCAGCGAAGAAGAGCTTAACGGTCATATTGCCCATTTAGCAATTCAGCAGGGGCAACGTCCAGAAAGGATGAGAGAGCAAATGTTGCGAGATGGCACGCTTGCTCAGTTCCGCTTGGAGGTGCAGCAAAGCAAATGCATCGCTAAATTACTCGAATCAGCAAAAATAACAGAGGTAGAGGAAAAAAAAGAAACCAAAAAAACGAAAAAAGCTGCGAAAAAAACTGCCGGACCTGAAGAAAAAAAAACAAAAAAACGCAAAACTAAAGCCGACAAATAAAACAAACGAATGAAAATTTTAATTGAAACTGTATCTCGTGCAGCGTTGAGCGAGATGTAAAATACAACATATAATCTTTATAAAGGAAGTCATAAATGTTTATTGAGCATCCTGGAAAAGACATTACCAAAAGCTCACATTTTGCAATTAACGGCAAAATGGGGCCCAAATGCGTCGAGGTATTCAACCAGTATGGGCCTCCCGGTCAATACTCGCGATACCGCCAGATGACCCTTGACGATTTATTGCTGGAAAACCGCATCGTGTTTCTGATAGGCGAAATTTCGTATGCCAGAGCTGCTGAGGTCATTATGAAAATGCTTTATCTGGACAATCTCAAACGTGGCAACGAAATCAGCTTATACATCAATTCCCCGGGCGGCAGTGTTGACGATACAATGGCCATTTACGACACTATACGTTTTGTCAACTCTCCTATAGCAACTTATTGCATTGGCAGAGCGCAGTCCGGAGCCGCCGTTATACTGGCAGCAGGCACTAAGGGTAAACGTTTTGCCCTTCCGCACGCTAAGATATTACTACATCAGGTCTGGGGAGGTGTCAGCGGCCAGGCGGCGGATATTAAAATACAGGCAGACGAAATCCTAAAAGCAAAAACTATGATTAATGAAATTCTTGCAAGGCACACAGGCCAGCCTATCGAAAAAATCGCCGCGGAAACCGAGAGAGACAGATATATGACTGCTGAAGAAGCTAAAGAATATGGCCTCATTGACGAAGTCCTGCACGAAGAAGAAGAAAAAGGAAAGAAAAAGAACGACAAAAAGAAAAAGTAGCAAATTTAAAGTTTTGAATATTTGAACTTCGAAATTGTTTCGTATTTCGATATTCGGATTTATCTGCTATAGGTTAATTTAACAAGGAAAAATAGAAATGACTGTTAATCAGAATCTTGTACCGATAGTTATTGAGAAAAGTGGCCGTGCCGAGCGAGCGTATGATATCTATTCAAGACTCCTGAAGGATAGAATTGTTTTTCTTGGCGGGCCGCTCGACGACCAAACTGCTAATTTAATCATTGCCCAGATGCTTTTTCTGAGCAATGAAGACACTAAAACCGACATCCACTTTTACATCAATTCTCCCGGCGGCTCAATAACGGCTGGTCTTGCCGTCTATGACACGATGCAGTTTTTACGATGCGACGTCGCAACGTATTGCATCGGTCAGGCGGCAAGCATGGCAGCTGTCCTGCTGGCAGGCGGCAAAGCCAATAAGCGATTTCTTTTATCAAACAACAGGATTCTCTTACACCAGCCACTTATCACCGGCCAGCTCATAGGACCTGCTACCGACCTCGATATCGAAGCAAAAGAAATTCTGCGCCTGCGCACACGTCTTTATGATATCCTGGCCAAACATACTGGCCAAACACCCGAAAAAGTCGAAAAGGATTGTGATAGGAATCTCTGGCTCAATGCGGAAGAGGCAATCAATTACGGATTGGCTGACCGTATTCTGCAAAAAGCCCCCGAAATTGTCAGAGCTAAGGAGCAAGAATAATGAAAATTTCGAAATTTGAAATTCAAAGCACGAAAGAATATCAAAATTCGAATGTCCGAATGGCAAAAACGTTTGGAATTTTGAATTTCTGTCATTTGAATTTGTTTCGGATTTCTCATGTTCTGTTTCTATTATTTTCTTGCGTTCTTGTTTACTTTGTAGCTGGTTGTGAACCAAGCGACGGGAAAAAACCTTCGTTGACTAAACAAATTCATCTGTTAGAGCAGGAAAAAACACAACTCACACATCAAATCGACCAGCTCGAATTAGATAACAAACAACTGCAAAAACAGATACTGATTCTCTCCAGTTTACCCGAGGACGCAAAGAGCGAAAACGTCTACGACCTGCAAAGAATCAAAATCACCAGATACACAAATCTTTACGACAAGGATAAAGACGGCAAAAAAGAAAAGCTCATTGTCTATATCCAGCCGATGGATACCGATGGCGACATAATAAAGGCAAGCGGCGCGGTGGATGTCCAGCTTTGGGATTTAAACAGAGCTGCGGGCCAGGCCCTGCTCGGCCAGTGGCGTGT
>CAYTTK010000181.1:0-4896 GCA_964440735.1 uncultured Pirellulales bacterium | reverse complement strand
AGTTCGTCAAAAGTGGGTCAGTCAACTGCGAATCTTTACGTAAAATTTCAGTATAAATACATTATGAACCTTCGATTTCAAGCGGAAAATCAAGGGCCATCTCTTGAAAAAGATGACTAATCGGACTAAGTCCTTTGGTCATTGATCACAAAAAGAAACAAAGGAACAATCAATTTATTAATTGGGAGAATCGGATATATAGAATGTTTACCAATTTTTTATTTTTGATAACTCATTGATATAGCGGTACTTAAGAAACGAGTATTTTTACGAAATTGGCAGATAATTAGTACTTCAGTTGTAGTGTGGTTGTATCCAATGGACCTACAAGGGCAGGACTTAATCGGCATTATTGCATCAAAATACGGGCTGATTTAGCGAGATATCTTGGTGTATCCAGAGCCAAAGTAACATAGGTTCTCAAGAAATTAAAGAACTAACGGTGTGGTGTAGCTGTCCTCTGGTGGTTGTAGTCGAAAAGTAGAGGTTTACAGATCAGAAGTTTACTCTTCAAAACAGTCGCTTAACCAATGGTACGCAAGTATCTCCACATCTTTAAAATCGACAACCTCATCATTATTAATATCACCTCCCAGATTTGTACCGTTTTGCTGCCAGTCAGATGCAAAAATTGAAAAATCTAAAAAGTCAATAAAACCAAACCCATCAAGGTTAGCAGCGATACATTCACACACATCTCCCCACCCGTCTGAGTTCCTGTCGGCTTGTTCTGGATTATAGTCGTAAGGGCAGTTATCATTTGGATCCATAATGCCGTCTCCATCTGAATCAACTGGTTGGGTAATTATTATATCGTCCCAATATGCTTGCCCATAGTCATAATAAGTCTGGTCACTATTTCTGTCTCCCATTCGAAAATCTACTTCAAAGCCTGTATGTATCCACATCGAACAGGTTCTTTTGAATTGAGAATTTACATATACATCATAGCTATTTGAAGATGGACGGGCTTTAATTTCTATAAGATGCCATTGGTTCGTGGCTAATTCATCAATCAAGTAGGCCGTGCTTCCATCATAACACTTAAAATCATCCCCGGAATCAATGACAAGATAGATTTGATGATTATTGAACACTTCAAACCAATGATTATTTGTTCCTGGGATCAAGAAAGAAAAAGAAATTTCGTAATTTTCTGAAAATTTCAAATCGTAAGAAGGCGATACACCTATTGCTTTATCACCATTTGCTAAAGATTTCATACGAACACTAAAAGGAGAGCTTACATATTTATCGCTCGATACATCGAAGGTCCCTGCTCCCGTCGTAGTGATCGTCCAATCACTTATATCACCATCATCGAAATTGTCTGCAAAAGACCCTGTAGCAGAATTGGAAAAGGCCACCAGACCAAGCATCGTGAAAACAAATAGCAACACTGGCTTTCTCATGCTAACACCCTTGCTTGCCTCCTATAGATTTTTATAAATATATTATACCATAAAATCTTAGTGAAAGCAAAAAAACTTAGTTGAGGTCGACAAAGTAATTTATATGTATTTTTGTGAGAAGTTTTAAAAAGGACAGTTGTCAGTATTTCCTCCGAATTTAGGCCTCCTCACATCCCTTCTAACAGATCCTGTCTAATTGTTAACGGATAACCCCCAAAACTCCCAGGTCCATCCAGTCAAAGCATATGCGTTAATAGATATTGGCCCATTATCCACAAAAGTCCACTAATTTCGCCAGATAGCAGAAATCACATATTGACCGACTGTGCTTCCAGTTTTATATGGTTTTTAAGACGGCCATTCGATTTTCTGACATTGTGAGACTGCACAAACCGGGAATGTTAAATAACAGCCATCAAATATATAATCTGAGCGTGCTTACAATGACAGACGGATGTTCAATCCGATGGGTGCCTTTACTCTCAATCGGTTTAAAATTACTGTGTTTGACACACTTATTATGAGTTTCGCGGTTGGTCAGGTAATGTCGTACACTATTTGATATGAACCAAGACCACGCTGTCAGGAGGTAGGCCGCTTTGCCACAACTGCGCCTTCTCTTGGGCTTCACTTTACACATGCTGCCTCGCTGGCTGAGGATGTGCCTGACACCAATGGATACGCTGAATATTGCCACCGCCGAGTAGAAACCAGTCTCTTACATTCATGGTCATCTCCTTTACGGTTCTCACCTCGGCGATCAAGCCAAAGGAGGGGGTCACGGCCGCTTTCTGCCGATGATTTCATTAACCAATTCAGCGGCACCATAGACCTTCCGCAAGGCCTCAATGATTGCCTGAGAATTGACGGAGATCGCTCGTACTTGAAAGTCCGTGTAAGCAAAGTCGAGTACCAACGACTGAAGGTTGCCGTCGAAAATAATACCAACAAATTCGCCCTCCCGATTAACGACGGGGCTACCCGAATTGCCACCAATGATGTCCGCAGTGGAGACGAAATTGAACGGGGTGTGCAGATTGAGTTTGCTTTTCCAGTCAATCCATCGCCGAGGCAGGTCAAAAGGCGGTTTGTAAAGGTGTGCTGCCGCCCGCTCGTAGAGACCGGCAAAGGTGGTTTGGTAAGGAATCGCTTGCCCATTTTCTTCATAGCCTATCACTGTGCCGAACGCCAGGCGCAGCGTGAAAGTTGCGTCCGGATACGAGCTGGTTTTCTCCAAGGCAAACCTAGTTTGGATAATCCTGGCATGGGCTTGGCGTTTAATTTCATCTTGCGTTTCGATTATCTTTCGTACGGCGCGAGCCTCAGGGTCGACCAGTCTGGCCAGTTCAATCATAGTGTCATGTGCGGCTTCCACATCAGCTACCGTTCCTGCGTAAAGCTTCCTGCGAAGCATCACATCCTTCAATTTGGTTCCCAGAACGAGTTCAGCCGCGCGATGCCGCGGTGACCTGCCTGCCAGCACCTTCTGAACTAATGGATGGGAAAAGCTCAGTTGCTTGACCAGCCAGGTAAGAGAATCAGCCAGTTTTATCTGCTCAAAATCGTCATAGATGGGTTCTTCTGAAAATAGCTGCAATTCAAGGGACTCAAGGTTGGAATCTCGGAATTCGCGCAGGCGTTCGCCATTGGGTTTGTCTTTCTCCTCCACCGCACGCGCAATTGTACGGGCAATGTCAAACAGTGTGCTGTTGAACGCATGGGCTCCTTCGAGCAAGTTATACTGTTGAGCGTTGCTGGCAATAACATGCTGGGCGTCGGCGATGCGCTCCCACGAGACAAGCACTTCTTTTGCATTAGGGTCTTGGGCCACTGCCGTTCGTAATGCCTGTTCGGCAGTTTGCTTTTGCGTCATGAGCTGGGAGTTTAATAAACCGGCGAACATGCCCTCTCGTGCCTTGCGGCTGTTCTGAACACCAAACAGGGTATCTTTCGCGCGACGGGCGTTTTCGTTGCTTCGCGCACTGTAAGCCAGCAGCATCACCTCCAGACTGTTCAACCGCTGCAAAACATAAGGGAAGTGTTGGTCTCGCAGGTATTCCAATTCGGCCATCGTTAGTTGCCGGCTTGTGTTGCCAGGATGCCCCGAAACGAATACCAGATCTCCTTCACTCACTCCCTTGCTACTCCATTTCAGATAATGCTCGACTTTAGCTGGCTTGCCATTCTCATAGGCCCGAAAAAGGCAAATATCGAGGTCGAATCGCGGGTATTCGAAATTATCAGGGTCTCCGCCGAAAAAAGCTATCTGCTGTTCCGGAGCGAACACCAAACGCACATCAGTGTATTTCTTGAAACGGTATAAATGGTATCTCCCGCCTTGATACAAAGTGACCACGTCGCTGCGCAATCCCGTCTTTTCGAGGGATTCCTTTTCGATCTCCGCCATGACTGCCCGGCGGGCAGCAAAAGCATCCTCTGGATTGCTGTCAGTTTTGACCGCGGCGTTAACCCGATCCGTCACGTCTTCGATGCTCATAAGCACATTCAGTTCCAAATCCAGGCACCGTTTTTCTTCTTTTCGACTGCGCGCGTAGAACCCATCCCGATAATAATTGTGCTCCGCATTGCTGAACTTTTGCAGTGCGTCAGCGCCTACGTGATGGTTTGAAATAATCAGGCCATCTTCTGATAGAAAAGAGCCGGAGCCGCCGCTGTTAAACCTTACTGAAGATTTTTGAACGTGCTCTAACCAGTCAGAGGTTGGTTCAAAACCGTACCTATCTTTCAACAATTGATAGGGCACGTCATTATAAAGCCACATACCCTCGTCAGCATTTGCGGGGATGCTGACGCTCATAATAATAAACACAATTACCAATTGCTTGAATAGCGTTCTCATATTCCGTTCTCCTGATTCCATATCTTATTTACCATTAGCCAGTGTGTTTTCGTTTTGCATATAAACACTACTGTAATTCGCGATTTCACATTTGTACTGCTTAAAAACAATCCTGCGTTTGTCAATTCTAACTGATATCAAAGATTTCTTTGAGTTTCAATGGCCCAAAGCATTATTTTCGTAAGTGATACCGCCAAAATTACCAAAAAACGAAGGTGAAGAAAAGAACTATTTCAAGTGGGCGTTGGTGAGTGGAGGCAGGCTCGATTTTAAGACGATATGAGTAGAATAGATACGTTGCATGAGAATTTATAGATATTGTCTAACCCAAAGCCTTAACCTGTGTCATTTCTGCTGAAGTCAAACACCCATGAGGAAAATATGACACTGGTGTTCTGCTCCTGGAAAACAGTCAGTCGAATCCATCTTTCTCACCAAGACCACGACCTCATCTGTGCATGAACAGTTCTTCATTGCCATCTTCACCACGTCCAGTTGTAACGGTGTATCCTCTGCATGTAGCAGAGAAACGGAATCCGTTTTCGTACTTAACCAGTACTTCCATTAGCTATCTCCCACAGAGCATTTTATGAATTCCTTCTGCTGCTATTTTAGCATCGGCAA
>CAYTTK010000180.1:0-4946 GCA_964440735.1 uncultured Pirellulales bacterium | reverse complement strand
CTGCGGCAAAGTGAAATGAAGTATAGAACGCTTCTTGAGAATCTACCTCAAAAGATATTCCTCAAAGACATAAACTCTGTGTATATATCCTGTAGTGAGAACTATGCCAGGGATGTGAAGATTAAGGCCGAGGAAATCGCAGGAAAAACAGATTACGACTTTTACCCGAGGGAATTAGCTGAAAAATACAGGGCAGGCGATAAAAAAATTGTAGAATCAGGGGAAACAAAAGATATCGAGGAAGTATATATCCAAAACGGCCAAGAAGGGATTGTCCATACAATCAAAACGCCCGTTAGAGATGAGCAGGGTAATGTTATTGGAATTTTAGGCATTTTCTGGGATGTCACCAGTCAAAAGCAAACAGAAGAAGAACTTGATATGTATCGTGAACAGATGACCCGTGCCGAACGACTTGCTTCGCTTGGGACATTAAGTGCTACCGTGGCTCATGAATTGACTCAGCCTCTAACAGTCATTAATTTAGCTATTGAGAATTCACTGGCAGAGCTAAAAAAAGTATCTTGTCCGCATTCTGTTATGGAAGACCTCAAAAAGGGTCTGTCTGAGATTTCTAATGCGAATTCAATTGTGAACCGATTTCGCAATTTTGCCAGAGAATCCCCTGAAAAATCTGTCAGAAAAGTCGATTTGAAAGCGATTGCAGAAAGAATCTCGGCTTTGTTAGAGGAAAGTGCAGGGCGTGCCAGAGTAACATTGCAGGTTAAAGGAATGGGCAGACTTCCGCCTATTTATTCAAACGAGAAAGAACTGGAGCAGTTATTTTTTGCACTGGTTGACAATGCTATACAGTCGGCTGACGGCGAAAAGAATCACCGACTCATTATCACCGGCCATTTAAGAGACGACCATTACATTGAGTTGCGGTTCTCTGACAACTGCGGTGGTATCGCGCCGGAAGATATTGATAGGATTTTTGAACCGTTTTTCACTACCAGGCCTCAAGGTAAAGGAACTGGTCTGGGCCTTTGTATTGTGCAGCGCATCGCATTGTGGGCTGGCGGCAAGATTCGTGTCGAGAGTAAAATTGGTGAGGGTTCGACTTTTTTAGTCACCCTGCCGATAAATCCACATTAGAGATTATAAATAAATGGCAGTGATAACCAACATTAAACAGCGTATATTTTTTGTTGACGATGAGCCGGAGGTGCTCAAAATGGTTGGCAGGACGCTCGAACAGGCTGGCTATAAAGTCAGTTGTTTTTCCAGAGCTGCCGATTGCATTGAACAATTGCGCTACCAAACCTGCGATTTACTTATTACCGATGTGAAAATGTCTGGAATGGATGGCATTGAGCTATTGACCGAAGCGAAACGTATTATTCCGTTGCTGCCGGTTCTGGTTATAACTGGCTATGGTGATATACCGATGGCAGTAAGAGTCATGAAGTTAGGCGCATCGGATTTTATCGAAAAACCCCTGGACAGAGAGGGTTTTCTTTCGACCGTTGAGCGCATACTAAAGCGAATTGTTCCTGTTGATTCGCTTTTGAACAAAACACTTACCAGGACAGAGATAAAAATCCTGCATTTGATTTTGGATGGTAAGAGTAACAAGGAAATTGCTCATTTGCGGCACCGCTCTATAAGGACTGTTGAGGCGCAACGCAGCCACATTATGCGTAAGCTCGGAGTTGATAATTTAGTTGACCTGCTTAAGCGGGCCGCTGCGATGGGATTGTTTGAGCTACCGACAAATGGCTCAGCTATATCACGTCGACATAGCTAAGGCAAATAGTATCTGGCACGATAGAAGTAAAAGCCGGTCTTGATATCGAATCTTCTGCTCAACAATACGCCCGACAGGATTCGAACCTGCGACCTCCGGTTTAGGAAACCGATGCTCTATCCTACTGAGCTACGGGCGCAAAATCTGCCTACCGTCGTTATTAGGGATACTAACCATTGAAAAACATAATTTCAAGTGATAAATTTTATCTAATCTTATGAACAATCTCTAAATAGGTTATGATGTGTAAGCGGCATGAAAAGAGTTGTTTTTTTAATTTCGTTTCTTTTTCTTTGTTCGGTGAGCTTAGCAATGAATTTCAAACCACCTACCCTGGCGGAGAGGATTAAGGCTATCGGGGAAACTTCAGAGCTTCCAGAGGCCTTAAAAAAGGCATTGGAACCGGACGATGACTTTGAAGCCATACCTATTCCAAAACCCGGAGACTGGTTGGCCGTGCATCCAGAGAACGGACAAAGTTTTAATAAGTTTGTAAAATCGAGACCGAACCGGCCGGACAAATCCCGCAATAAAATCTATTTACAGCCGTTAGGAGTTTTCCCCAAGTATAAAATCCCTTTGGTAGAGAGGTTGAGGGAATATGCTGCAGCTTATTTTTCTATGCAGGTGGAGGTTCTTCCTTCCCTGACTTTGAGCGACAGGAATATTACCACGCGTATCAACAATTTTACGCAGAAGCGGCAAATCTTGACCAGTGACATATTGGCTATTCTCAAAAAGGACCTTCCTACCAATGCTTTTTGTGTCCTTGCCGTTACTATGGAGGACCTTTATCCTGAGCCTTCGTGGAATTTTGTTTTCGGCCAGGCCTCGCTTCGAGAGCGAGTAGGGGTCTATAGTTTTGCCCGTTATGACCCTGCCTTTTATGGCGAGAAGCGTGGAAAGGATTACGAAGAGATTCTATTGCGACGAAGCTGTAGAGTTCTGGCTCATGAGACAGGTCATATGTTCGGCATAGAGCACTGTATATACTTTAAGTGTGTCTTAAATGGGTCCAATCACTTAAAAGAAAGTGATTCCCGGCCAATGCACCTTTGCCCTGTTTGTTTACGCAAGCTTCAATACGTTATTGGATTTGATGTTGTCAGTCGATACGGTGACCTCTTTCGCTTTTACAAAAAAGTCGGCTTTGATGACGAAGCTCAATGGTTGGCAAACCGCCTTAAATGGATTTTGGGGCCTGAAGCGGCAAAGCCGATTATTGAGTAGCCCAACGCGTATTAGGTGAGAGCCAGTTCTCGATTGGTCTGCAATTGCAGAATAGGAACCAGGTAAATAACAGGCATTTCTTGCTTATATATTGTTAGATCTACTGATGGGCCATAATATTTACAGAAATCTCCAATTTCGCATTTTTCTGAACTATTTGTGGTAACTTCATATCTGCAAAGAAGTTAAATAAACGAAATTTTATGTTTAGTATTTGGTAATTTTGGTAAATTATGTGAATTTATTTGACGGATTCATAGAGATATTATAGAATCCAATGTTTGTTTGTGAATGTGAACTCAAGTATCAGATAATCGTAGTGTAAGTTATGAGGTACCATAAGATTCCCGATGAGACCATCCGGCGACTGCCTCTTTATTTGAGGGGTTTGTTGTTTTCGTTGGAACAGGGCCAGCGGAGTGTATCCAGCAGAGATCTTGCAGATTTCTTGGGAGTTAATTCTTGGCAGATAAGAAAGGATTTTTCCTACTTTGGTGAGTTCGGAACGCCCGGAGTTGGCTATAAGATTGAAAAGCTCATAAAGGAAATCGGGAAAATCCTCAGGATTAATATTGTTCGGAAAGCTGCTTTAGTTGGTGTGGGCAATCTGGGCTCGGCTGTTTTGGCATATCCGGGTTTCAAAATATACGGTTTTGATATCGCTGTCGCTTTTGACGTTAATCCTAAAAAAATCGGCAAGAAAATAGGCAATGTTGTGATTGAAAATGTTTCAAATTTGCGGACGTTGAAAAAGAGAAAAATCAACCTTGCGATTATAGCCGTCCCCCGTAACGCTACTCAGAAGACAGCCGACGCACTGGTTAAATCCGGCGTAAAAGGCATCTTGAATTTCTCTCCGTGCCATATAACAGTGCCTAAGAAAGTCAAGGTAATAACTATTGACATTGCAATGGACCTTGCTCGATTGCCTTACTATATGCCGGTAAGTTAATTTGGTAAAAAATGCAAAAAAGACTTGCATCAAAAGATATAAAAGTTTCTAATTGTTTTTTTTATTTTTAGTTTTTATTTTAAGTTCGGGTAAGAACGATGGATTTAGTTTTCATAGGTAAGTTAAGGCCATTGCTGGATGCTGTTGCTGAACAAATGGACCTTTATGTTCCGAAGAAGGCCGGACTGCATTATGTATATAATAGATACGACCCCTCTGTTGATTCACCTGTGGAATTTAATAACATACGTGCCTGCACACCGATAAAAGAATTTTTGTTTCCTTTGTGTGAGCTTGCTGCGGTTTTTCCCGAAGAATTGGAGCCGGAGGATATAAAACCATTTGCTGTCTTCGGGCTTAAGGACTGCGATTTACGCTCAATCGAAGTTCTGGACAAGGTCTTTTTAGAGGAGGAATTTGAGGACCTGTTTTATGTCGCTCGGCGACAGAAGATGTTTATAATCTCTTCTGATTGCTTCGAGCCGGGTGAAAGTTGCTTCTGCAACGTTCTTGATGGTAAACCCTACGCTGAAGGTGGATTTGATTTGAACGTTTCGCAGGTAAAAGACGGCTTTGTTATCGAGGCCGGTTCGCAAAAAGGCAAAGATTTCCTTGAAAAGCACTCCGAGCTATTCACCGAGGTTCCAAAGAATGCCTTATCCGAGCGGGATAAAATCAGGGCTGAAACGAAAAAGAAACTTGAAGAGAATAATACTGAATTGAAGTTTGATGCGCCAATCAGGGACATTATGACGGACACTCAGGATTCAGATGTATTTGACGAAGAGGCGAAGACCTGTGTTGAGTGCCAGGCATGCACAAGGGTTTGTCCTACGTGTCACTGTTTTTATCTTTACGATACAAAGCAGAAGGATTATTTTGGCAAGATGAAGATGTGGGATAGTTGTATGCGGCTTACATACGCGCAAGTAGCTGGCGGTGCAAATCCGCGAAAAGTACTTGGAGAAAGATTAAAACACCGTCTTATGCATAAACTTGCTTATTTTTTCGACA
>CAYTTK010000179.1:0-4994 GCA_964440735.1 uncultured Pirellulales bacterium | reverse complement strand
TTGACGTCCGTCAGTTCGCCTGCGGGTGCTCCGCGGGCCTCGCGACGGAGCCGTACACGTCCAGGATTTCCCTTGGGCTCAGCGCTCTGTTGTAGACGCGCAGTTCATCGATCTTGCCATGAAACCGGTTGCCTCGGTAGCTTGCCACCCGTGTTTGTCTGCTCGTCGCGATTTCAACTCCTGCAATACTCCGATTGAACGGAAAAACGCCAGCGCAGTCCCCGTTGTGATAGACCTTCAGTGTCTGCTCTGCACGGTCGAGCACGAAGGTCACCATCTGCCAGCTCCCCTGTGTGAACGCGTACCCGGCGTTCAGAGCGCCGCCTGCTTTGTACCGGTCGAACGTCATATCATCGCCGTCATCGTGGTATCTGAATTCCGCATAATTCCATCTTGGCAGCGAAAACCAGAAGTAGTCCTTGTGCCAACTCGCAAAGAGCACGTTGTTCCAAGATTGTGAATTGTCAGTTTCTTCCGGATATATCCAGGCGTTGACTGTGTAGCTTCCTGTGCCGATGTCCAGACTGGTGGGACAATGTGTGCAAGGCCGCTGGGGCCGCCGAAAGCATTGCAGGTGGTCATCCTTTCCGTCGAAGTCCAAGGCACTGCCGTAGCCTTGCCTGCTCTGCGTAGCTTGCGCACCTGTGATATACATGTCATTTCCATTGCCTGACGAATCGACCACTACGCCGCTACGAATATCCTCAAACGTGAGATGCATTATCAGGCCGGGCGTGCGTTCAACCACGTCAACAGTGACACTCTCTGAATCCGTTCCGTACCTGTCCTCCACAGCCAGAGAGACGACGTATTTGCCCGGCTGGTCGTACGTATGCTGCACCGTGGAACCGCTGGCGGTGGTGCCGTCGCCGAAATCCCACTCATATGACCTTATGGTGGTTTTACTCATTGAGCCGGCACCGCTGAATGATACGGTCAACGGCGCATAACCCAGCCGCGTATCGACGTCGACACCTGCAACCGGCGTGTTATCAAATGATACTTGCGCGAACAGGCACACCCGATAGTCTCTGACACTGGCTGACGGAGAGTCCGGAAGCTCCGATCCGACCAGGTCAGACCAGCCTGCCGATGACGCCCACACCAGCTTCTCTTCAGCCGAGAAACGCACGTAGTAGTACTCCTGATTTGTGTCTTCGAACATAAACGCAAGCCAGATGTGCTGGCCCTTCTTCACCGGGTACGGATTCCGCAGCGGAACATGCTGCCATCCGGTTGTGCTGCTGGCTGGTACCAAGTCTGACTGGGCCACGCAGGTCTTCGGGTTGTCCTCTCCCGTGTACACACCAACGATTATGTTGCCTGAGCCGCCTGTCTTGAGGAGTGATATCGTTGAGATCGTGCCGCTTGCTGAAGCGTATTCTCTCTGGCAGATCATGTCAGAGTCTGCTGTCCTGGAGAAGCTGTCGTAGGGGATGTTCTTGTAGCCTCTGTCAAAGCCGAGGGTGTAGCTATCCAACGCATAGTCATGTCCCGCACACCAGATGACCCCAGCGCCTACCCACTTGGGGAACCACTTGGTCTTGTGTCTGGGCTTTTCGGGATGGCAGGAAAGCACGATGACGCGTCCCTGACCATAGTAGTCTGCTGTCGCGTGCTTGTATGTGGGTCCCGTAACTGTGTAGTCCGTCTGACGCCAATTGTCTGAACGGCCTACATTGTTGTAGTAGTAGCTGAGATCTGCGAAGCACTTAAGTCCTTTCTTGTTGTAGCTCGCCGAACCGCCCGCCTTGCTAACGAGCTGGTAACCGCCGTATCCCAAGGTCCTGGCACCCCATTCTGTCAGCCGTATGCTCGTGGTTCCATTCTTTCCGCTCCCTCCAGTGTTGATCTTCACGAGGTCGAGGCCAGGAGTGGTCCCCAGCTTGTCAGACGCATATTCAACTGCGGCCAAGTGGCCGCCGCACGTGCCATAGTATCCTCCTCCATTCGCCACAAATTCCTGGACCGCAGGAATGTCCATTTGCCTCGCCTGGTCGGCGCCGCCTCCCCCTGGAACCATGAGCACGTCTATTCCCTCGAGTGAGTCTGCCGTGATCTCGTTTGCATACTCCCACGTGAACGTGAATCCAGGCGTCAGATTGTCATCCATGCATTTCTGCAGAGACTCCGCATATTCGGTTCGCCAACTGTGATGCACAAGCACATGAATGTTGGTGTCTGCATGTGCGCTCGAAGCGCTGACGGACACAGCAACTGTAGCGACGCAGACGGCTACCATGCTCTTCAGTAAGATGGAATTCATAAACATTCTCCTCCTGGTTTTCGAGGTTGCGGTCATCACTTAGCCCGCACTATTCGAGACTGTTGCAAGAATCTGGCATAGAGTATAGTGGGAGGGGAGGGGAAGTCAAGGGTTGAATCTGCTAGAATTGGGATGAGCGGTGCAGGTAGAACTGTTCACGGGCGGTGATCGCAGCTATGCAAGGAGAGCACAGCACCCAAAGCAGCTTCTTCGGCATGATCTACGACGAGCTGGTACCCGCAGATCATCTGTTGCGCAGAATCGCCGAGACCGTAGCTTTCGGTTTCGTCTGCGAGTTGGTGCGTGATTGCTACTGTCCCGACAACGGCCGCCCATCCTGGGACCCACTGGTGCTGTTCAAAGTGGTCTTCCTGCAATCTCTCTACGACCTGTCCGACGGCGAGGTGGAAGAGCAGGTCAATCTGCACCTGGCCTGCAAGTGGTTCGTGGGCCTGCAGCCGGAGGAGCGCGGGCCGGATCACAGCACCTTGTGCCGGTTCCGCAGTCGCCTGGGGGCCGAGAAGTCCCAGGCAGTTTTCAACCAGATTATCGCGCAGGCGCGAGATGCGGGCTCAGTGCACGACCGCCTGCGGGTGCTCCGCGGGCCTCGGGACGGAGCCGTACACGTCCAGGATTTCCCTTGGGCTCAGCGCTCTGTTGTAGACGCGCAGTTCATCGATCTTGCCATGAAACCGGTTGCCTCGGTAGCTTGCCACCCGTGTTTGTCTGCTCGTCGCGATTTCAACTCCTGCAATACTCCGATTGAACGGAAAAACGCCAGCGCAGTCCCCGTTGTGATAGACCTTCAGTGTCTGCTCTGCACGGTCGAGCACGAAGGTCACCATCTGCCAGCTCCCCTGTGTGAACGCGTACCCGGCGTTCAGAGCGCCGCCTGCTTTGTACCGGTCGAACGTCATATCATCGCCGTCATCGTGGTATCTGAATTCCGCATAATTCCATCTTGGCAGCGAAAACCAGAAGTAGTCCTTGTGCCAACTCGCAAAGAGCACGTTGTTCCAAGATTGTGAATTGTCAGTTTCTTCCGGATATATCCAGGCGTTGACTGTGTAGCTTCCTGTGCCGATGTCCAGACTGGTGGGACAATGTGTGCAAGGCCGCTGGGGCCGCCGAAAGCATTGCAGGTGGTCATCCTTTCCGTCGAAGTCCAAGGCACTGCCGTAGCCTTGCCTGCTCTGCGTAGCTTGCGCACCTGTGATATACATGTCATTTCCATTGCCTGACGAATCGACCACTACGCCGCTACGAATATCCTCAAACGTGAGATGCATTATCAGGCCGGGCGTGCGTTCAACCACGTCAACAGTGACACTCTCTGAATCCGTTCCGTACCTGTCCTCCACAGCCAGAGAGACGACGTATTTGCCCGGCTGGTCGTACGTATGCTGCACCGTGGAACCGCTGGCGGTGGTGCCGTCGCCGAAATCCCACTCATATGACCTTATGGTGGTTTTACTCATTGAGCCGGCACCGCTGAATGATACGGTCAACGGCGCATAACCCAGCCGCGTATCGACGTCGACACCTGCAACCGGCGTGTTATCAAATGATACTTGCGCGAACAGGCACACCCGATAGTCTCTGACACTGGCTGACGGAGAGTCCGGAAGCTCCGATCCGACCAGGTCAGACCAGCCTGCCGATGACGCCCACACCAGCTTCTCTTCAGCCGAGAAACGCACGTAGTAGTACTCCTGATTTGTGTCTTCGAACATAAACGCAAGCCAGATGTGCTGGCCCTTCTTCACCGGGTACGGATTCCGCAGCGGAACATGCTGCCATCCGGTTGTGCTGCTGGCTGGTACCAAGTCTGACTGGGCCACGCAGGTCTTCGGGTTGTCCTCTCCCGTGTACACACCAACGATTATGTTGCCTGAGCCGCCTGTCTTGAGGAGTGATATCGTTGAGATCGTGCCGCTTGCTGAAGCGTATTCTCTCTGGCAGATCATGTCAGAGTCTGCTGTCCTGGAGAAGCTGTCGTAGGGGATGTTCTTGTAGCCTCTGTCAAAGCCGAGGGTGTAGCTATCCAACGCATAGTCATGTCCCGCACACCAGATGACCCCAGCGCCTACCCACTTGGGGAACCACTTGGTCTTGTGTCTGGGCTTTTCGGGATGGCAGGAAAGCACGATGACGCGTCCCTGACCATAGTAGTCTGCTGTCGCGTGCTTGTATGTGGGTCCCGTAACTGTGTAGTCCGTCTGACGCCAATTGTCTGAACGGCCTACATTGTTGTAGTAGTAGCTGAGATCTGCGAAGCACTTAAGTCCTTTCTTGTTGTAGCTCGCCGAACCGCCCGCCTTGCTAACGAGCTGGTAACCGCCGTATCCCAAGGTCCTGGCACCCCATTCTGTCAGCCGTATGCTCGTGGTTCCATTCTTTCCGCTCCCTCCAGTGTTGATCTTCACGAGGTCGAGGCCAGGAGTGGTCCCCAGCTTGTCAGACGCATATTCAACTGCGGCCAAGTGGCCGCCGCACGTGCCATAGTATCCTCCTCCATTCGCCACAAATTCCTGGACCGCAGGAATGTCCATTTGCCTCGCCTGGTCGGCGCCGCCTCCCCCTGGAACCATGAGCACGTCTATTCCCTCGAGTGAGTCTGCCGTGATCTCGTTTGCATACTCCCACGTGAACGTGAATCCAGGCGTCAGATTGTCATCCATGCATTTCTGCAGAGACTCCGCATATTCGGTTCGCCAACTGTGATGCA
>CAYTTK010000178.1:0-4997 GCA_964440735.1 uncultured Pirellulales bacterium | reverse complement strand
TGCCATTGGCAATAGTAATGCGGCTAAAATTGAGACCACCAGCAAGCCAAGAATTCCGAGTTTTGCAGATTTTGGTATCGGCCGGGTTAATATATGCTTTATCCTACTGTGTAGTGCCTTTTTCGATTCAGCCACGCCGATAAGACGCAGACTGAAATTCGCTTTCCAGAAGACCATCTCAGCAATATCAATTAGAGTATTACTGTAACTTTCAGCTTCATTGCCAAGAGCAACAAGAACCGCCTCATCAACGGCCTGTTCACGAATTCTGCGGACCACTATATTCGCCAGCCAGACAAATGGATTGTAAAAATATATGATTTGCAGCAAGGTCTGTGCGAGATTGACCCATAAATCGCCTCTTTTTATATGGGCCAGCTCGTGGATTAGAACCGCTCTTAGCTTGTCTCGTGATAATTTTTCCAGAAGGGATGTTGGTATCAAAATAACCGGCTTGAAAAGCCCGCAAACGGCGGGACTTTGCAGAGTGTTCGATAATTTTAATTCGATACTGCGGCGAATACCAACCTGTTGGAGGCACTGATTAAGTGTATCGAGTAATCTACCTTTTGCGGTCTTGCTTTGAAGCAATAGCGACCTGACAAAAAACAATCGTTGAATAAGCAAAGCAGAAAATACCAATACACCCACAACCCAGATAAGAAATACTATCGCCTGCCAATTAATAGGAGGTAAACTCGAAGCAGTAGATACAATCGGCACAGTGGTCTCAGAAAAAGGACGTGATGGTTGGAGTTGAGAAGGTTTGGTGCTTGTCTTAGTTTCTTCAGGCATAATCAGCTTAACAGGTTCAGGAGCAATTATATTAAATAAAGGTTTTGAAATTATCTGCTCAGAAGGTAGAAAGTCGCTGCTCCAATAACCGATTCCTGTTGGTAGAGATAGTGTCGGAGGAAGGATGATTTTGACGAATACCAGCATCCATATGCAATACCGAAACACCGCCCGAACGCGTTTTCGCAGCAGAAAGTCAATAATCAATAGCAAAATAATCAGCACGCTGGATTGAACAAACATATTGCCGGCATAATCACAAAATCCATGTCCGATGCTGTTTAGATTTATCATAAAATTATTAATTACCTGTTCCATTTTTTCTCTCCCGTGCTTTATTCTTAAGATTTTTTGTTTTTGGCTTTATTTACGAGTCTGCGCAATTGTGATGCCTGCTCTTTTGAAATTCCTTCGTGCTCAATCAGGAACTGCATCATAGGTGTAAGAGCACCATCAAAGGCACGCTTTAGCATCTTACGGAATTCACCTCTTTTGGCATCCACTTCGCTTATACAGCATCGGAAAAGCTGCAGGTTGCGAATTCTTTCAATTTTTAGAAATCCTTTTTCCACCATTCTGTCCATCGTGGTCTTTACGGTGCTGTAGGCCCAATCCTTGCTTTCGGCCAAGGTTTCCTGAACGGTTCCGGCGGAACAAGGCTCTTTTTCCCAGAGAACTTTCATTATTTCCCATTCAGCTTCAGTTAATTCCACAGCCGATTTCAGCTGTCCCGGCTTTTTGACTTGTCTTATCTTAGGCATATCTTTACCTCCTTAATTCTACTATATTAGAATATATTCGACAAATGTAGAACTCGTCAAGAAAAAAATAAAAAATTTCAAAAATTTTTTCACATCCCTGTTTTTGACCACCGAAAGAACATAAAAATAAGATAGTGGTCCTAACGAGCGGGAATCCACAGGTAAAAAACTTTACAGTTTCTGCACTCATCCACTAATTTGAAGTCAGATTCGTAGTAGAGCTAATCAACACCTATCAACCAGTTTTCAGCAAACAAAGCAAAATCGACGAAGTTTACAATCCCGTCATAACTTAAGTCACCAGGGATGGGTAAGTATAGAAAATTTTTAATAACAACTTCCGCTTCTTTTCCATTGCTCGGTGATGCACCGGGAGTCCCCCCTGGCGAATTCTCCGGTGGCAACAGATAGAAATTAATGCGTGGGTTTTCGCATCCGGCAAGCGGAATATCATTGCCAACGTAATACCATGTATCAATTAAGTTATTTGGGTCAACTAAAGGAAATTCTCCATAGTAGCTTTTAAAGTCTATCCTATGAGGCATCCAAATTATCTCATGTGTAGTTGTTTTATGCTCATCCATATAAAAACGGTATCTGTTATTAGGCCCATTCCATGGCTGGACTACATATTGAGCATTGTTCGGCTCATTTGGATGCCACCATCTGGAAAGCTCAAAATCGATTTCTCTGGGATTATCATTTGCATCAGGGACATCATAGATGAACAAACCCAATACGATATTGGGGTCCAACATTTCCTCTCTGGCTTTGACCGTGAAAATGTATTGTCCATATCCTAAATTTGCATTACCAACGAGTTCGCTGCAATACCAATTCGGATCTTTATAGACAATGTTTAGATGTGCATGTCCGTACCTGTCAACCCAAACATCGTTTGGATCATCCGTAAAGAAATTCGGTCCCGCCCCAACCGGGTAGTCTGCTTGCAAAATCGACCACCAGTAGTCTGAAAACTTTATTTTTCTTCTGATATGTGGCCACTCCATTCCAATTGGGAGTCGGAGGAGCTGGAGGTTGTCAATGTATATTGTTCCAGATGTGCCCTTCATCTCCTCAAAAGTTAGGGCATCTATATGACCTAGACCCTCGTACTCGAGGTTTCCGACATAAAATGCAACCGTATACCACTCATTTGTTTCTGTTGGAACATATTCGCACGAAATCCAATGTTCGTTTGAATCCCATCTGCTCCAAATGCTTATGTTTTTCTTCGCGGGAGCCGGCAAAGCGGATTCCGTCGCGAAATATACATCAACTAATATGTAATTCACGTCAGCCAAATCAAAGGTGGAGTTGTTCCAATAGTGCCCCACTTCAATTTTACGATCGGTTTCGCACGTCCAGGACAGTTTGAGGACGTAGTCACCTTTAGTAGCTTCGGGTACATCGTGAATACCACCAAGAACAGGCCACATGCAATTCAGAGTGGGGCTAAAAGCTGGATTAGGTAATACGTTGAGATCATTGACCTCGTCCAGTTCATAGCTGGCGAGTAAGGTATCAAAACAAACGGCAAAAGATGACGTAGATAAGCCCAACACCAAAATAACGCCAATCTGTACAAAGAAATTATAGTTTCTCATTTTTTATACCTCCCATTCAAGCTATGATTAGTTTGTAAGTGCACAAGGCAAAAGATCATAAATCAAAATAATATCTAACATACAATTTCAAAATTCCCCGTTTATCCACAGTTCCTGCTTAGACCTCTTTTGCTATTTTGATTATATAATACGGAAATTATATCTGTAAAGAAAAAACTGGGTGAGAAAAATAACCAGATTCCTGCTCTCTCCGTTGCTGATTTTTATCCTGATCAGTTTGGTGATTTGTTTGAATTGTGGGTGCTAAGCTTATTTCAAAAGCTTAAGAGGGAAAAAACGGCAATTCATTTATTTCCTATTAAGGCCGGTTCCTTCACTCCCCTGCTTTCCTGCCTGCCTCCTTTGAGTCTTTTGTCGAAGACATAATCGTGGGCATGCGAAAGCAAGAAGAGAGATTCAGAATGACGGTAAATCTATAGAAAGAAAGATGACAGTAAATGTGTAGCAGTATGACTGTAAAAGATGGTCTAAATATTATCAGTTATCGGTTTGGTTGCCTGCGATAACAATGGTTAAATGCACTTTTTTCTCAACCTGTGTTTGAGTTGTCGGTTCCGTGGATATTTTTTCCTCCCCCGTCAACTGCGGCTTGGGCGGGGTTATTAAATCGACTATCTGCTTGACATTAACATTGTCGATAACAACCTGCTTATCCTGCGTTTTAGTTTCCACAAATAACGTAGCAGAATCGAACTTTTCCCAGGAATTTTCCAAATTCGCTAATAATGAACTTAAATTGCCCCTGCTGCAGGTAAGAGTATATATGTTCTTGTCCCGCTGACGTTTTAGAGTGACGAAATCTGCAAGGTCATTATCCTTAATCGCTTTACTGATAACCGTGTCAGCGGCGAGAAAGTTGTTTGTTTTCAATTCAAGCCGACCCTTAAATCCTGTCGCTGGTTTGGCGGATTCGGGTGTTACAATTGTGTAGATTACAGATGCTAAAACAGCTACAAGCCCAATCATGGCAGCGACAGCCAATACCTTGCGGAACATTAATTGCCTGGCGCCTTTGCGTTCGTCAAATGTGATTAGTTGCTCTGTCAATAAGGTCTTTCTTTCCAATGAAGCTTTTACCTGCTCGACCATATCCTCTGGAGCCTGCTCATAAGGCAGAGAAGCGACTAACATCCTGCACTTTTGCAGTTGCCGCAAACGCTGTGCAATTTCAGCATCATGTGATATTAATCGTTGAACCTCGGTTTTTTGTCTTTCTGTCAGCTCGCCGTCGATGAAGCCGTTTAACAATTCTTCAATATTCATATCCTTTTTCATTTTATCAGGGACTCCAAGATTTCTCTCAGATTGCCTCTGGCCCTGCTGAGTCGGCTTCTCACTGTTCCTAATTCGATATCAAGCACTTCTGCAATCTGAGCGTAATTCATACCTTCAATATCCCGTAATATGACGACTGCTCTTTGGTCATCGTCCAATTTCATCAGCGATTTTCTGGCTATTTCGCACAACTCCTTATTTTGAGCGATTACCGCCGGCTCAGGGTAGCTATCATCACTCAAGAAGTCCTTCAATTGCTGTTTTGCCTGTCCTTTGTGCTCATCCAGCTCAGCATCCAGCGACCTGAATGCAAGCTTCACGCGTTTCTGGCAGTAATTCAAGGTCAGGTTAACAGCAATTCTGAACACCCAGGTGTAAAAGCTGCTTCTGCCCTGAAACTGCTCTATGTTCTCTATTACTTTGACAAACGTCTCCTGCGTAAGTTCCGCAGCATCATCGGTGTTTGCACATATTTTTAATATTACGTTGTATATGCGATTCTGATACTTGAGTATCAGCCGCTCCATCGCCGCAGAAT
>CAYTTK010000177.1:0-5013 GCA_964440735.1 uncultured Pirellulales bacterium | reverse complement strand
GATAAACTGCGGTTAATTTTGGATGAAGAGGTAGAAAAATGAAACCAGCAGATAAGATAAAAGAGTTAATTAACAAATCAGATGTTCGTACCGAGCCGGAAACAGACAAGAGAATCCTTGCCGACGCACTCGAGCATCTGGAAAAACTAAAACAAAAATCGGCTCAATCCCAGCCGATTATATGGAGAACTATTATGAAAAGTCCAATTACAAAATTAGCCGCTGCGGCGGTGATAATCGTAGCAACATTTTTTGGAATCAACCAATTTTTGGGTGGCACTGTGACCTTTGCACAGGTCATCCAGCCCATCCTCAATGCCCAAACCGTAGCTTTTGACTTCATCGTGGGCGATGAGAAAACCGGGCCGGTCATACACGACATAGTCGTTGGCTCGAGAATCAGAAGAACTACGCAGAACGCAAAAAATATCATGATTATCGACCTGGATAGTGCTAAGATGCTCACCCTGGACCCTGACACAAAGGGCGCTGCACACATCGACATAAAAGGGTACCTTCAGGAAGGAACCAAAAACTTACTCTTGTTTGTCCGAAATATTGTTACCAACTTAAAAGAGGCGCCGGTTCTGGAGCTTGGACAGCGGGAAGTCGACGGCCGCATGGCAATCGGCTTCTTTGTGGAACAACACAGACCACATTTAGAGTTTACAATATGGGCTGACCACCAAACAGCTTTGCCGATTCGCATCGAGATGCGGATGGGACAGTCGTTTTACATTCTCAAGAACATCGAGTTTGACGTGCCGGTCGATGAATCGCTTGTCAGCATGGATGTGCCTGATGGATACACGCTGCTTGAAGCAGAGCTTGATATGAGCGAGTTTAAGGAGGAGGATTTCATCGAAACCTTGCGTCTCTGGGCAGAGCTTCTGCTGGATGGCCAGTTCCCGGAAAAAATGAGTGTTGAGGATATAATGAATCAGACCGGTATGATAGGAGAGAAGATTGACCAGCTGGATATTACGGATGAACAAAAGATACAGCTTGGCATGACCCTTGGACGAGGATTTGTGTTCTTTCAACAGCTCGACCCAAAACATATTGACTGGCACTATGCCGGTAAAGATGTAAAACTCGGAGATGCCGAGACAGCTGTCTTCTGGTATCAGCCGGAGGGCTTGAAAACATACCGCGTTATTTACGGCGACCTGCACGTCGAAGATGCTACGCTGGATAAATTACCAAAATAACCGATTAGAAAGGTTTGCCTGATAAGGCCGGGTTATCTTAGCCCGGCCTTTTTGATGCGCTAAAGCGGCCTATTTTTATGATTATTGCCTAACTTTTTTTATTTTTTATGTCGCAAACCCAGCTATTGCTGCACTATATTGTGAAAGCACGAATCCTTAGAGATTTTGAAAGGTGCTGATATGCCTGAGAATGACAAATTCTACATTGAGCGTTGTTTGGATGGCCATCCGGACGATTTTCGCTACCTTGTGCGGCGTTATCAGGGAGTTTTACTGGCCAATCTGGCCGGAAAATTAGGCAATAAGGACCAGGCTGAGGAAACAGCACAGGAGACATTTGTGCGTGCTTATTTCAATATAAATAAATTGAAAAGTTTGGATTCGTTTTTCTCCTGGATACTCGGCATCGCCGACCGAGTAGTAAAAGAGCACCAAAGAAAAAAGCAAATCCAGCGTCAGCGCGAAATTGTCCGCTCGTTCTCAGAAGAAGCACCCGACACGGAACTTTCGCAGGATTATGTGCTCGAAGCGGCAATCGCCAGGCTGCCGGACACATACAGGAAAGTCATACTGCTGCGATACTATGGCGAGCATTCCTGTAACCAGATAGCACAGCAGCTTGACATGCCGCTGGGAACCGTAACAAAAACATTATCACGGGCCTATGCCATGCTGCGTAAGTCACTGCAGCAGGAGCAGGCAGAAATTTATGAGGTGTGAAGATGAATTGCGCAGAATGCAAAGAACTGCTGGTCGCATACATTGAAGGGCTTTTGGACGAATCCCAAAACCAGATGGTCGCAGAACACCTAAAAAACTGCCGCACCTGCCAGGCCGAAGTAAAGCAGCTATCAAATCTTCAAGACCGTCTGGTCAGAAACGGCAATAACCTCGCTTCGAGCAATCTTGAAGACGATATTATGAACAAAATTTTGCAGGAACAAAACGCAAGGCTCAAAGCAGCCCGCAAAGCCGGCACAGGCCTCAAGCTAAGGAGAATTATTATGAAAAGTCCAATAGTAAAATTAGCCGCCGCCGCGGTGATAATCATCGGCATTCTTGCAATAATGAACTATACAGGCCCCGGCAGCAATGTGGCCCTGGCTGATGTCCTAAATAAAATCGAGCAGGTGCAGGCATTTATGTACCGGATGAAAATGGAAATGACAGGAAACATGATGCCGAACATGCCAACAGGTAAACAAGAGATGGAAGTTGCAGTTACCATCTCAAACAACTTTGGAATGAAAATGGAATCGGAAATGACCAATCCAACAACCGGCCAGGAAATGACACAGCAAATGTATATTATCCCCGACCAAAAGGTAATGTTGACGGTTATGCCCGAGCAGAAGAGATACATGCGGATGGAATTTGATGATGATATGCTCGCCAGGTTGAAAAAGCAGAACAACGACCCAAGGGAAACGATAAAGCAAATTATGAGCTGCGAGTACACTGAGCTCGGCCGGTCGGTAATCGACGGTATAGAGGTTGATGGTTTTGAAACTAAAGACCCCGGGTTTATGACAGGCATGGCAGAAGACGTGAACATAAAACTGTGGGTAGATGTCAAAAGCTGGCTGCCCGTACGTACAGAAATGGACGTCAGGATGAATGAGCAAATGCAGATGCACGGTGTAATCTATGATTACCAATGGGACATTCTCGTTGATGCAAGCGAGTTTGAGCCGGTCATCCCGGAAGATTACACTGCATTTCCGACCGATGGTATGAAGATGCCGAGCATCAATGAAGAAGGTGCAATCGAAGGATTAAGGTTCTTTGTCGAACTCACGGGCAAGTATCCTGAGAACCTTAATATTATGACTCTTGTGCAGGAGTCCATGAAGCTAAAAGACAGCCATACCCCCGCTGCCGAGCAATTCCAAAAAGAGCTCAAACAGCTCCAGTCAGAAGAAGAAAAGGGAGCCAAAATGATGGAAATGATACGGCCGATTCAGTCGCTTGGTATGTTCTATATGACTCTGGTGCAGGAAAAAAAGGACCCCGCTTATCACGGCAAATCCGTCAGTCCCGATGATGCTGATGCAGTCCTGATGCGATGGAAAGAGTCCGAAGATAACTACAGAGTGGTCTTCGGTGATTTATCGACCGCGGACGCTACCGCCGAGGAATTGGCCGAACTTGAAATGCCGCCGCCAGAACAATAAATGTAATAGTAACAGCAATTAGGCCGGGCTTTTTAACCCGGCCTTTTTCATTTACTATTTTTAACGCGATGTAAAGATTTTCAATTATCGGCCAATTTTCATTTGTGAACCGTCATTTCGACCGAAGTGAAACCGCCAAAGGCGGTTGAACGAAGCGGAGAAACCTATTTTACAATAGATTCCTGAAGCATGATTATAAAAAACTTGTACACAGCGTTATTTTTAATATTTTTTACACCGAATCTGAAAGTGACAATACGTCAATTGAAATGCAATTCGATAATATCTTTGTCGTTAAGGACGTGATTTCTCTGGACGTTCTGGCCGTCATAGACACCGGTGCCCCATATCCTTGCGAATTTAAGTTTATCCGTTAACTCCCTGTGAATAGCCGTTGCCAAATCCATAACAGTAGCTCCTGCCGGCAGCGTAAACGGCTCATCTATATCCGGCTTTTTGCCGGGCGGTTTCGCATAAACACGTATGATTTTTAATAATCTAAACAAGGTCCCGGGCAGCTTATCCAGGCCAGCCCCGCTTTGGGCAGAGATTTCGACAAATTCAAAGCGACGCTTGCCTGCCCTGAGCGCACCTGTCTTGAGCGAAGTCAAAAGAGCCGAAGGCCACAATTTTTTCAGGTCCTTAAGAGCTCCGGGTCTTGCAATATCAGATTTGGTGCAGATGCAAAAGGCCCTTTTGCCAAGCATGTTGCCCTGCTGGTCAACTGCCGGAGTTTCCGCGTCTATGAGCAGACTCCTGGATTCCAAAAAATCCAGACAGATACGCATTTGCTCTTTTGTCTCGGCAGAAAGGTCAATGACAATAGCAATCAGGTCACAGTTACGATATGTCCCCACCTGTCCCGGCGCAATATAATCTGCGGTAATCGGCGGCATATCGACAAGCTGAATCTGGACATTTTCAAACATTAACATTCCTGGCACAGGGACAGTCGTAGCAAAAGGAAACTCGGCGACGTTGACCTTCGCATTGGTCAAGGCGGCTACAATGGAGCTTTTGCCGCAGTTCGGTGTGCCTAAAAGAACAATCTGGCCTACGCCGGTTCGCTGGACATGAAAAATATCAACGTGTTTGGCTTTTCCCTTCTTTGCCGGCGCTTCTCTTAGCTTGCTGAGCTTTCGGCGAAGGTCTGCTTTAAGGTGGTCGGTGCCCTTGTGCTTGGGCATCACTGCAAGCATACGCTCAAGCGCAAGAATCTTTTCTTCCGGCGTTGTCGCCTCGCGATACCACTGCTCGGCCTTAAAATATTCTGGCGTTAAATTCGCTGGCATAATGCTATACAGCTACTTTTTCTGCAACCAAATCACCCACTTCGCTGGTTGAATATCCCATTTTCCCCGCCTGCATCGATTTGAGCTTGTCGGCGGTTACGAACATCACGGCTTTTTCCACTGCATCTGCCGCTTTCTCTTCGCCCAAGGCAGCGAGCATCATTTGCATTGCACAGA
This sequence comes from uncultured Pirellulales bacterium, assembly GCA_964440735.1. Classification (GTDB taxonomy): domain Bacteria; phylum Planctomycetota; class Phycisphaerae; order Sedimentisphaerales; family Anaerobacaceae; genus CAZBWE01. Next base: position 159 of record CAYTTK010000177.1, on the reverse strand, counting down.
TAGCAGCCAATGGATTGATAACACCTTTGCCGGTATATTTCGGAGCGCTTCCGCCGATGGGCTCGAACATACTGACGCCCTCCGGATTAAGATTTCCGCCGGCTGCGATGCCCATACCGCCCTGCACCATTGCGCCGAGGTCGGTAATAATGTCGCCGA
>CAYTTK010000176.1:0-5156 GCA_964440735.1 uncultured Pirellulales bacterium | reverse complement strand
GCCTGCATGAGCGAGAACAGCATTATAAGCATCTTGCGGGGATTGCTGGTTTATCGGCATAGCATCCCAGGGCTGACTCATTTTATTGTATTTGGTATCGTCAATACCCAGCCAGTTGTCGGCTGTAACATCTGGGAAGCCATGTACATAATTATCGGCAACATACCAACTGCCTACACCACCATCATTCCCGCCAGGCTCTGCAATGCGTCTTTTAACGTTGCTTCGTGTTGCGGGGCCAGCCTTGTAATAATTGGCAACCATATTGACCGTGAAAAAATTCAAATCAGGGTCACTATCTTCAACTGCTTCTCCACCATAGCAACTGTTATAACCCCAGTTATATATTACGTTATTTCTGTAATCGTTATATTTGGAGCCTGAAGCCCAACGGGGATTGCGGCTGTCGTTATGTGCGAGCAAATTATGATGGTAGGTGCCATAGTTGTTCCCCCAGATGCCGCCAAACCTGTGTCCTGTGTTCTTCCCATTCTTAAATTTGGCGCAAGCTTCAGTAATCATGCACCACTGAACGGTTACGTTTTCATTATGGTATAAGGAAAACACCTCATCGCTGCTCCAACTTGCTGAGACATGGTCCAGGATAATGTTCTTATTATACTCGCCAGTTATTGCATCAACTTCGCCAACAGCAGGGTTAGCCCTTACACGAATATACCGGATGATCACATCGCTGGCGTCAAGTTTAAGTCTGCCTTTGATACAAATACCATCACCCGGTGCTGTTTGCCCGGCGATTGTGATATAGGGATTGGAGATCTTCAGTCGGCTTTCAAGAGCTATCGTGCCCGAAACCCTGAACACGACGATCCGCGGACCTTCGGCCTCGCAGGCCTCGCGCAGGCTGCCCGGCCCGGAATCGTTCAGATTCGTCACCGCGAGCACCCTGCCGCCCCTTCCGCCGCGAGTCATCGAGCCATAACCTTTCGCGCCGGGGAATGCAGGCAGCTTCGTAAGGTCTATCTGTGTTTTCGGAACAGGCACATCGCCCAAACATCCTTGGACAGCCGGGATACAACAAACCCCCAGGAGCATCAACAACAGTTTCCGAGAGCTTTTTCTAACTTTTGCCCTTCCCCGTTCCTCTTCAAAATATGTATTGATTTTACCCATAGAACCTAATCGAAAAAGAGCCTAATGATTGATTGTAGCAACTCAACAAAATTATAAACCGATTCAGGTTATATTTCCAACCATTTCTATTCACTTACAATCTTTATTTTGGTTTTTACTTGACCCCGGTGAATTGATTATAGATTATTTAAGGCAATAGTTGGTGGTTTTAATGCCGTTTACCCGAACAGAGTCGGGCACAAGTTTTGTGGGAATGACGATAGGTATTGTTATGGCAGAGAAAATAGTAAAAGTTGGTCTGGTTGGTTTTGGCACTGTTGGTAGTGGCATTGCAAAGCTGTTACTGCAAGATGCGGATTCAATAGCAGCTAAGACCGGTCTGCGTCTGGAACTTGCCTGTGTTGTTGATATCGATACCGAATCACCCCGGCCGGTGAAGCTTCCCAAAGGCATTCTTACCAACGATTTGAATAGATTGTTAGGCGATGACAGTATTAAAATAGGCGTTGAGATGGTTGGCGGAACCAATGCAGCAAAGCAAATCCAGCTCAAAATGCTTGAGGCGGGCAAGAACGTCGTTACTGCCAACAAAGCACTTCTGGCCGAGTGTGGAAATGAACTTTATAAAGCTGCTCATAAAAATAATCAGTGTATTGCCTTTGAAGCCAGTTGTGCCGGCGGTATCCCTATTATCTCAGCCATCCGGACCGGATTAACGGCAAATGAAATAAAATCAATGTATGGTATCGTCAATGGGACTTGTAACTATATCCTCTCAAATATGACTGCCAAGGATGCAGATTTCCGTGAGGTAATAGCTCAAGCACAGGAAAAGTGTTATGCCGAAGCCGATCCCACTCTTGATATCAGTGGCGTTGACAGCGCACACAAGCTTGCTATCCTTGCTTCTATTGCTTTTGGATGTGAAATCTCGCTCGACGACATCTTTGTTGAGGGCATCGAAGAAATTTCGAAAGATGATATCCGTTACGGCGGGGAAATGGGCTACTGCCTGAAATTATTGGCAATCGGGCAAAAAGACGAACAAGGCCGAATTTCACTTCGGGTGCATCCTTCTCTTATTGCTAAAGATAACGCTCTTGCTCGTGTCGATGGTTCATTTAATGCCATTAGTATATTTGGTAGTGCTGTTGGTCAGGTCTTGTTCTACGGACGAGGCGCAGGAATGATGCCTGCCGCAAGTGCTGCCGTTGCGGATATTATCGATGTTGCTCTGGGCAATTCCGCTACTACTTTTCGGCACCTGCATCTTAAACCGAGAAACGAAGTAAAACCACTAATAAAGACCATCGACAATCTTGTAAGCCGGTTTTATATCAGGGTGATGTGCAAGGACCAGCCAGGTGTGATAGCTCAATGGAGCAAAGTTCTCGCCGAGCACCAGATAAGCATATCCGGTGCGTTACAACACGAGGGAACTGGGCCTGAAAATACTGTGCCGGTGGTGATAACGACCCATCCTACCCTTCAGAAAAAGGTCACGGCTGCCTTAGCAGACATTGAAAAACTCGATGTTATTGGCGGCAAGCCCATTTGCATAAGAATCGTGGATATTCCGGAGGATAAGGAATAGTGACTAAGTACGCCATAATAGTTCCTGACGGTGCGGCGGACCAGCCGCTTGAGCAATTAGGAAATAAAACCATCCTTGAAGTTGCTGAAACACCGAATATGGATAGTATCAGCACGCAGGGCAAACAGGGTCTCGTGCGTACCGTTCCTGTAGGCATGGAGCCCGGCAGCGATGTTGCTCAGATGAGTCTGCTTGGCTATGACCCGCATCGCTATTATACCGGACGGGCTCCAATAGAGGCGGTGGCACGCAATATCAACTTGGCTATGGAAGACTGGATTTTCAGATGCAATCTGATTACCATTGCGGACGGAAAGATGGCAGACCACAGTGCCGGGCATATTTCTACCGAAGAAGCCAGCAAGCTGATAAAAGAGTTGGATGAGCAGCTCGGTAATGAGCAAACCCGCTTTTATACAGGCGTTAGCTACAGGCACCTGCTGGTTTTCAAAGGGTCCGATTTCAACGTTCAAACATATCCGCCGCACGATTATATAGGTAAAGCAATTGAAAAAATTCTACCTCGCGGCAAAGGGTCAGATTTGCTTATTAGTTTGATGGCTCGCTCACAGCAGCTTTTCGCAGACCATGATATCAATAAAGTCAGAAAGGACCTTGGCGAGAACCAGGTCAGTTCAATCTGGCTTTGGGGTCAGGGCAAGAGGGCACAAATGGAGCGTTTTCAAAAACGCTTTGGACTCAAAGGGGCTGCAATTACCGCGGTTGATTTGGTAAGAGGTCTTGCAAAGCTTATCGGCTTCGACCTGATAGAAGTGCCGGGTGCCACCGGTTTTGTGGACACGAATTACCAGGGCAAGGCCTCTGCTGCGATAGAGGCATTGGAAAAATACGACATTGTTTTTGTTCATATAGAAGCTCCCGATGAAGCAGCTCACAATGGTAGTATCGAGCTGAAGAAGAAAGCTATCGAGCAAATTGATAAGTATATTGTGGGACCTGTGCTTGATGCGTTAAAGAAGTATGAAAGCTGGCGAATCCTGGTGATGCCGGACCATCCAACCCCCATCTCCACGATGGCCCACTCGCCTGAGCCAGTGCCGTTTGCTATGGCAGGCGATAATATCAGCGGTATTTTGAATGCCACTTTTAACGAGGCCAATGCGGCAAAGGCGGGGTTTAAGGTCGAAAATGGCTTCGAACTGATGGAGTATTTCTTAAAAAGGTAAAGAAATTGGCCGTCAAGGTCGAATTTAATAGGTTGTGGCTGACAATTTGAGTTCTGTGGATTGATAATGGCGATAATTGTGCAAAAATTTGGTGGAACATCCGTGGCAGATGCGGAGAAGATTCGTCGGGTTGCTGAGCGGGTCATCAAGACGGTGAAAAACGGATATCAGGTTGTGGTAGTGGCTTCAGCACGCGGGCACCAAACCGATGAGCTTATAGCCAACGCTCTGGAGCTTAATCAAAATCCCCCCAGTCGTGAGCTTGACCAGCTTATCAGCACAGGCGAGACACAAACGGTCTCGCTATTTGCGATGGCACTGGATGCTATGGGTTACGATGCTATCAGCTTTACCGGCGGCCAAATTCGGATGATTACCAATAGCGACTATACAAAGGCCCGGATAAAAAGCGTCGATGCCGAACGAATCCATCAGGAGCTGGACAAGGGCAGAGTTGTTATTGTTGCGGGCTTTCAGGGCATAGATGAGAAAGAAAACATAACGACACTCGGCAGAGGCGGCTCAGATACGACCGCAGTTGTTCTTGCCGCAGCGCTAAAAGCCGAGGAGTGTGAGATTTATACCGATGTCGATGGAATCTGCACAAGCGACCCGCGAATATTTAAAAACGCTGCGAAAATGGACCAGATTAGTTACGATGAAATGCTTGAGATGGCAAGTCTTGGAGCCGGTGTCATATATACTCGAGCCGTCGAGTGTGGTAAAAATCATGATGTTAAGATTCATGTAAGAAGCAGTATAGAGGAAAAAGAAGGGACAATAATTACTCACGAGGTGCCGCAAATGGAAGGTGTAGTAGTTTCAGGAGCAACCATACAAAAAGGTCTGGCCAAGATAAGTCTTGTCAGTGTCGATAACGTGCCGGGTAATGCAGCAAAAATTTTTGCTCGTCTGGCAGAAGCCAAAGTTGTTGTCAGCGACATTGTCCAAACGGAAATCAGTGCCGAAAAGGCAAACCTGTCTTTTATAATCGGCATTTCGGATTTGGCTGCTGCCAAAGAAGCGGCGGAAAAGGTCAAAGAGGAAGTTCATTGTGAAAACATTTTTGTTCGGGATGATATTGCTGAGGTTTCAGTAGTCGGGGTAGGTATGCGGACACACTATGGCGTTGCCGGAAGGATGTTTGGTGCATTGGCTGAAGCCAAAGTCAATATCGATTCGATTACCACCAGTGAAATTCGTATCAGTTGTGTCGTGGACGAGAGCCAGGCTGAGCATGCACTTCAGGCCGTCAGTGCCGCCTTTGAGCTGGATAAACC
>CAYTTK010000175.1:0-5186 GCA_964440735.1 uncultured Pirellulales bacterium | reverse complement strand
ACATGCGGCTGGAGCAGAGGATGAAGCTCGCTCCGCATATGATTCAATCGATGGAGATTCTCCAGCTACCAATCCTTGCCCTTCAGGAAAGAATCGAACAGGAGCTAAACAGTAATCCAGTTCTGGAAATGGCCGAGCCCACAACTGCCGAAGAAACAGGGCCAATCGAAGAGCAACCTGCGGATGATATAGGCGAAAAAGACCTTGTCGTTGATACCGACAACAACAAGGTCGAAGACTTTCAACGACTTGACAGCATCAGCGATGACTTTAATGACTACCTGCAGCAGGCAGAGCCCTACCATCCTCGTCCTCGAGATGACCAGTCGGACAGAAAAATGGAGGCGTTAAAAAATACGGCGGCATATCCTCAGTCGCTGCACGAACATCTCTCAGAGCAGTGGCGTCTGGTCGAGGCGGCAGAATCCGTTAAAAAAGCCGGCAGCTTAATTATCGATTACATCAACGACAGAGGCTATCTGGCCGTAAGACTGGAGCAGCTGCACAACAAAGATAAAAACGATTTTACACTCGACGACTTAAAACTCGCTCTGGAACTTGTGCAAAAATTAGAGCCGGCGGGCGTTGGTGCACGCGACCTTCGGGAGTGCCTGCTCATCCAGATAGCACAAAGCAGCAAGGATATGAGCTTTGAAAAGCGGCTGATTTCCGAACATATGGACGAACTGCTTGAAAATCATCTGCCGGATATAGCCAAAAAGATGAATTGCGACATCGAGACAATCAATCGCGCCATCGAGCATATCAGCAAGCTCGATACATCCCCCGGTTTACAGATCGGCCGGGACAGAAACTACCCTATCACCGCCGATGTAATCGTGGAACGCTCCGGAGACGACGATGATTATTCTGTGCGATTGGCCGATTCTAATTTGCCGACCTTGAGGATAAATAATTACTATTCAAAATTAGCAAAAGATACAAAGACAAGCGAAAAAACAAAAAAGTTCTTGCATGATAACATCCTCTCTGCTCGATGGATTATAGATGCGATAGAGCAGAGAAACAGTACTCTGCTGAAAGTAGCTAAAGCAGTCGTTAAGTATCAGAAGGATTTTTTTGACAATGGTCAGCTTTATCTACGGCCACTACCGATGTCAAAAGTTGCCGATGAGGTTGGCGTTCATCTGGCTACCGTATCCCGCGCTGTTGCCAGCAAGTATGTCCAGTGCTCCTGGGGAATATTACCGCTGCGAAAATTTTTCAGCGGCGGCACCGAAGACGTCAACGGCGAAGCTTTAAGCTGGGAAGCTGTAAGAGGCAAATTACAGCAGATTATAGATGCTGAAGATAAAACCAGGCCCTTGAGCGATACGCAGATATGCAAGAAGCTGGCAGAGGCCGGTATTCAAAACCTGGCCAGACGAACCGTCGCAAAGTACCGCAAACTCCTAAACATCGCGGCCGCGAGATTTAGAAAAAAGTATTAATATGACTGGTGGGCTAAGCCCACCCTACAGTTTACAAATATCTACTCGCCTCCGACAATGTCCCCTTTTATCGGTGAATAATTGTCCTTTAGCTGTTCTTTACCATCCTTTATCACTTTTACTTTCTGGAAAAAGCATTTTATTCCGGTGCCGTCCTGTATTATGGGCGTATTTTGAAGATGGTAATGCAGATGCGGCTCGGAGGAATTCCCTGAATTTCCACACAGGCCTATCTTTTGTCCGGTTTTGACCTTATCGCCGACGTTTACCTTTATACTGCCGAATTTCAGATGAGCAAGAACCGATATTTCATGCTCGCGATGCTTGATAAACACAGCATTGCCCAACGCAGAGTATGGGTTCATTGAACCGGGGATATTATCTCTGACGCCTGTTATGACATCAGTTACAATACCGTCTGCAGGTGCGATTATCTCCCTGCCGAAGGCGTAGTAATCTTCATTCGTATTACTGCTTTCCTTTCGGGTTTTGCCATCAGCACCAACACCAAGAAAATCAAAAGCAAAACGTTGATTGGGAACATCGTGGTGCTGATTAATCTCCTTTGTGTCACCGCCCCAGAAAACGAGCCATTTGCTCTTAAAAGGTAGAATGAGCTTGGTCTGGTTTCTTTCCGGTACCGGCAATTCAGGCTTATGCGGCAAAAACAATAAGCCGATGATTTTGTTATCATCGTCCAGCCAAACCGTTATATCCAGTTTTCCGTGTTCACAGTGGGCCATAAAGTGTGCCTGGTCGGTCGGAGTCAATCGCGGCTCATCGAGTTTCTGGATTTCACCGTATTGGGCCAAAAGGTCTTCGAAGAATGGTTTTCTCTTCTCCAACGGGAAGAAATCTTCCATACCCTTGGCGAAATCTTCTCCAGTTCCTGCGTAATCTTTCTCATTGATTGCCTTGACCATTTTGTTAACAACTTTTTCAAATCTCTCTGCCGGCTGCAGCGCAAATACAGGAGCAATCGTAATCGTAAAAATAAATACCCAAGTAATTTTTTTCATTTTAAATCTCCCAGAAATAACACTTTAAGTTTAGACAAATAATGCACTACCATCAAGAAAAAACATTAGATGTTTGATTTTCTATCACAATACCAAATACATATGGCCTTCCGCCGAGTTGTGAAATACCTGCAAAAATTTTTCAATAAATATTTGTTTTTTGCCGAACTGTATATTACTATATGAGTATATAATCATATAGTTATTTGATTTGGAAAGGTGAAAAATGGCGGATTTGAAAAGACAATTGCTATTTGAAAAACAGGCGGAGATTGCAAAGGCGATAGCACACCCTCTGCGGATTGGGATTATTGATTTTCTAAAAGACGGCGAGCAATGTGTTTGTGATATTGCTGTGCATATTGGCTCAGAGCAGTCAAATGTCTCCCGCCATCTTTCGGTAATGGTTAAGGCCGGGGTGTTGGAGTATCGCAAAGAAGGCCTCAAGGTAATCTATAAGCTGAAGACCCCTTGTATTCTCGAATTTTTTTCCTGTATCAGGGGAGTTTTGAAACAACAGGTAAAAGAAAATGAAAAATTGCTCAAAGCCCTATAGTTTTAGCCTTTGACATGAGCCATTAACATAAAAAACTATTATGAAGCGAGAATTGAAAATTTTTGCAGCACTTGTTGCCATTTTTATCGTGGCCTACGCCCTGCCATTGGGCAATCCTAAGATTCAGGAAGCAATTACTGAGGCATTTCGGCTGCTTCAGTGGTATGCACGCAATCATACGCTCGCCTGCGTTGTGCCGGCTCTATTTATAGCTGGTGCAATAATCACCTTCTTATCACAGAGCTCTGTTATGCGATATCTTGGACCTGGCTCAAATCCTGTTTTGGCCTATGCAGTCGCTTCAGTCGCGGGTTGCGTATTGGCGGTGTGTTCCTGCAGCGTGCTGCCGATGTTTGCGGGAATATATCAGCTTGGCGCAGGTCTTGGGCCGGCAACTGCTTTTCTCTACTCCGGACCCGGCATAAATATCCTCGCTATATTTCTAAGCGCCCGCGTTCTGGGCTTTTCCATCGGTGCAGGCAGATTCATCGGTGCCGTAACCTTTTCGGTGGTCATTGGACTGCTTATGGCTACCGTGTTTCGCAGGAGTGAGCGTGAAAAGGCAAAAGCAGCTCTTCAAATGCCCGAGCCGGAAAAGCCGAAACAGCACATCGCAAAAACGGCTCTGTTCCTCGCCTGTATGATTTTGTTTCTGGTATTCAGTGACTGGTTCAATCCCGTCAACGTGGTTGTCAAAACAAAGGATGGTCAGCAGTTCAAAGCAGTGGTTATACACGAAACTAAAGATGCAATTCGCTTTCAGCTTGAACAGGATTTTGGGCTGGATAAAACCGGAGATAAGCTCACCTTACCCAAAACAGATATTGAGAATGTGCTGGAACAACAGACCTGGGTAATCGCAGTTTATCATATCCGCTGGTATCTGGCGGGTCTGATGGGAGTGCTGGTGGCGCTGATGGCCTGGCGATGGTTCGAGCGGGATGAAATTCGCCAGTGGATGAAAAATACCTGGGATTTTGCAAAGATGCTCGTGCCGTTACTTTTTGGTGGTGTTTTTGTGGTCGGCTTTATTAGCGTCTTACTGCCGGAAAAGCAGGTGGCACAATGGGTGGGCGACAATAGCTTAAGCAGCAATCTCGTCGCCAGTGTCATCGGAGCATTCTGGTATTTCGCAACGCTTACCGAGATTCCAATCACACAGGCCCTGATGAAGCTGGGCATGCACAAAGGCCCTGTAATGGCCCTATTGCTGGCCGGCCCTGCACTATCTTTACCCAACATCCTTGTTATCAGAAAGGTTATAGGAAATCAAAAAACTTTTGTTTTCACAGTATTAGTAATCTTGATGTCCACAATCGCTGGAATGTTTTTCGGTGCATTTTGGGGATAAAACAAAAGGTCGGTTATGAAGAAAATTCAAATTCTTGGCACGGGTTGTCCCAAGTGTAAAAAGCTGGCGGAAAATGCCGAATCAGCGGCGAAACAAACCGGCATCGAATATAAGATAGAGAAGATAACGGAAATCAACGACATAATGAAGTTCGGCGTAATGGTGACACCGGCTCTGGCTATTGATGGCCAGGTCAAGGCGGTCGGCAAGGTGCCGTCACCGGATGAAATCAAAAAGATACTTACATAAACTCTAAGAACTAAAAATGCTTCGTAGAAACCATCTTATGCCGTCATTTCGAGCAAGTCGCAGGCGAGTCGAGAAATCTGTTTTTTAATAGATTTCTCCGCTCCGCAATGCTTCGTATTGCTTCGGTCGAAATGACCCTCAGAGTCTTTTCTACAGTGCAAACTCAAAACTATTCAAGGAGAATATTATGTGCGGTCAGAGTAACTGTTGTAGTAGTGGACCAAAATTGATATTTGCCTGCTCAGGGGCTGTAATTCTTAAGAGAATTTGCGGCGTTCTGGTCGTTTTAGGGGGTCTTTACCTGATTTTCATTGCAAAATAAACCGACTATAAAAAAATTTGGTTACATACTTGACGGAGTCCTTAAAATTTTATATTGACTATCCGCTATCTGATATAATAATTTGGAAGATAATAATTAGCAGTCAAATAGAAGGAGTCTATTATGAAGGTGAGAATTGATGATACCTGCACCGCCTGCGGGCTTTGTGTAGATACCTGTCCTGAAGTTTTCGAGATGGGCGACGATATGGCACAGGTTCTCGTTGACGAAGTCCCTG
>CAYTTK010000174.1:0-5248 GCA_964440735.1 uncultured Pirellulales bacterium | reverse complement strand
GAACCCACTTAAGATAAAATCCCTATGAGAACTTTTTTGCGAAAAGAGCGTAAAAATAGTGAATTATCATTGTTATATTGAAGCTCTGGCCTTTACTTTAGCTAAGATTTTTGGTATAATACAGTTAAAATTAGATAACAGAACTATAAGGTGCCTATCGGGGGGTACTATTGCGAAGGCCCATATTCAGGAAGGGGTAAAAGAACATGAAAGCAGCAAAGTGTGGACCTGCAGGCAGGCCTATGCGAAGTGCATCTCTGCAGGTTAGAGACAAGATTTCTCTTTTGATAATATGCTCACTTATCAGCCTTGCGTGTGCAGGAACGAGCTATGCAGATGGTCCAACCGGCTATGCGGCGATGGATGGGTCCGGCTCACAATATCAGCCCGGCGGGACAACCGGCGGAGCAGGCGGGACTATCGTTACCGTCACCAACTACAACGACCTGAGCTACTACGCGGACCAGGATGAACCATACATCATTCAGATAAAGGGCCAAATCATTGCTCCTCCACGAAGCCCGTCACAGAGTGGTATGGAGGTTAAAAGGAATAAGACAATCATCGGCATCGGCAATGATGCGGCTCTTATCGGCCAGGGCTTCAAAATGGATTCAGCTCGCAATATAATCATTAAAAATCTCACTATTAAAGACAACTACCTGATGGGAGACTGGCCCGGCAAGGCAAATGACTGGGACAACATTGCGCTTAGAAATACACACCACGTCTGGATAGACCATTGCCACCTGTCGCGTGCCGGTGACGGCCTGTGCGATATGAGCTATGCGTCCGGCTATGTTACCGTCTCATATACCATTTACAGCTATCATAACAAGGTCTCTATCACCGATGGAGAAGACAGCCCATTTATACCGGGACATTACACCATTGACCACTGCTGGTTCTTCAACACAAACCAGCGAAATGTCACATCCTCGTATGCTTACGTCCATGCTTTTAACTGTTTTCATTGGGGCATACAAAGCTACTGTATGAACGCCAGGACAAGCACAGAAATGCTTCTGGAAAACATGTACTTCAAGCAGAGTGATGATTGCTGTGTAGAAGATTCCGACGGTCTTATCCAGGCAAACGGATGTATATACGACGGGACAACGGGCGGGATTGAGGCCAGCGGCAATACTTATACTCCGCCTTATTCGTATGCGCTCGATAGTGCCTCGTGCGTGCCGGTGATTGTTATGGCAGAAGCAGGTCCGGGCGGGTATGCAAACATGGCCACAGAGCCGGTAATATTTATCGACTTTCGGTCCACATCCGCCGAGGTTGTTCGCGGCTACCTGTACGACTATGGCGATTCGTTCGGCTACCGTGGCGACGGTTTATACTACGGCTGGAATGTATCAAATACCAGCAATGCTTACTGGCGAGAGACTATCAGCACCAAAGATGAGTCATCAATGGTTCCGGTAGATGCAGACTACCGCCGTAATGCGATTATAACCACGGCTGACGGCACAAGATGCTGGGAAGTAGAGTTGGATAACGGCCTATATTACGTCCATCTTATGTGCGGTGACCCGGGTGACCCACGTGAGTTCTTTCCAGCAAATAATGTCTATCGAAATAATACGATGGATGTCGAAGGGACGATTGTCACCGACCCCGACGGTGCAGTTCTCTGGGACTACGATGAGTATTATGTAGTGGCAAATGTTACGGATGGTCGGCTGACTATTTCGCAGGCGCCGGCGGGTGACGATTCGGCTATATGCTTTGTTGATATCCTTCCGGCTAAAGAGTCTGAGAACCCCTCGGATACGGTCGGCGGGCTAGATTACAGGTACTACGAAGGGACGTGGAGTTTCACGCCTGATTTTAATTCCTTAACGCCGGTTGATGAGGGGGCAGATATGAATTTCGATATCAGTGAAGCAGCCAACAGTGACGGATTTGGTTTTGTCTTCGAAGGATATCTGGATGTGCCTTCGGATGGGCTATATACCTTCTATACCAGCTCCAACGACGGCAGTAAATTGTATATAGGTTCAATCGAAGTGGTGGATAATGACAGTGTGCACGGTATGCAGGAGGCGTCAGGGGAGATTCTTCTGGAGCAAGGAAAACACCCAATCAAGGTAACTATGTTTGACAAAGACGGCAGCGAAGGTCTTGAGGTCAACTGGGAAGGACCAGGTATCAGCAAACAGCCGATTCCCAACAGTCAACTGTATCGCATAGGAATATACGGCGATTTTACAGGTGATGATATAGTAGATGCGAACGACCTTGATGACTTTACTGAATTCTGGCTAAACAATGATTTCAATGAGATTGGTGCATTAGACCTTAATGAGGATTGCATAATCAATTTCTACGAGCTTTCTGTATTAGCAAATAACTGGATGTAAACAACTTCACAATAAATTGGGGGTTGAATCCGCTAAAGGCGGACAAGTATTTTGAGATTGCCACGTTACTTCGTTCCTCGCAATGACAATTTTGCGTCGCCCCTTCGGCAAGCTCAGGGCAGGCTTGCCGAAGGGGCGACGGCTAAATAGAACGCCCGGCACGGGTCCGGGGGCTAAACGACCCCCGCACCAATTGAACAATTACGTGCGTCAAATTACAAATGCATGATTCATTATCCAAACTTACAACAATTGGTGCGGGGCAAGTCGGTTTTGGGGTTGACCTGAAGGATGGGTATTGATAAAATCCTAAACTTGTGAATTGTGATGTGAGGCGTATTTTGCAAACAAAAAAAAGGGGCGATAAGTGGCGTATAACTGCGTGGTTCTTATAAAGCAAGTGCCGGATACCAAAAGGATTACGGGCGAGGCAATGAACGAGGACGGCACGGTAAATCGGGCGGCACTTCCGGCGATTTTCAATCCCGAAGACCTCAATGCACTGGAATTAGCCCTGCAAATAAAAGAAAAATACGGCGAAAAGGTAACGGTCATCACGATGGGGCTGCCGGCGGCGAGCGAGATACTTCGCGATTCGCTTTACCGCGGGGCTGATGATGCGATTTTGATAACCGACCAGCGATGTGCGGCAAGCGATACATTGGCGACGAGTTATATCCTGAGCTGTGCGGTGAAAAAACTCGATTACGATATAGTTCTGTGCGGCAGACAGGCGATTGACGGCGATACGGCGCAGGTCGGGCCACAACTGGCGGAGAAATTAGGCATCACGCAGATTACATACGTCGAAGAGCTGACAGAACTAAACGGCAAAATCATAACAGCCCGGCGAAATATAGGTAACGGCTGGCAAAAAATTAAAGCCGCCCTGCCGGTGCTGATGACCGTTACCAGCGATGCGAATGAGCCAAGAGTGGCAGCTGCGAAAAAGTTAATGAAATATAAAAACGCACGAACGCCGGTTGAAATCAAAAGAGAAATGAAGACGGATAATCCAAATGCCAACGAGCAGGAATTGAAAAGTCTGGTTGAAATGAAACAAAACGACCTGAGCAAAAAGGGATTGCTGATAAAACAATGGAACCTTGATGAGGTTGAGGCGGATTTGACATGGTGCGGCCGAAGCGGCTCGCCGACGAAGGTGCATCGAATACAAAGCGTTGTTCTGACACCAAAAGAAAGCAAAACAATCGAGCCAAGCGATAAAGGCGTTAGCGATATGATACATGAGCTGATTGAAGATAAGATTATAGCATAATGGTAAATCCGAATCTTGACTGTCGTCAGACAAGTATCGAAATCCTGAATCCGCCAGAGGCGGACAAGATCCGAAACAATATCGAAATTCAAATGAGCAAAATTCAAAATACAAAACGAGATTGCTTCGGCCAACAAAAAAGGCCTCGCAATGACATTATTACAACATACGAAATACGAGAGACAAACTATGATTGATGTTAACAGGCAAGGTGAGGTTTGGGTATTTGCCGAGCAGCATAATGGCGAGTTAGAAGATGTGCCGATTGAGCTGATGAGCAAGGCCAGCAAATTAGCGGATACATTAGGCGTGAAGTTAGCGGCGATACTATTAGGTAACGGCGTTAAAGAACTGGCTACAAAGCTGTTCCAATACGGAGCTGATAAGGTATATCTGGTTGAACATCGGTCGTTAGGACACTACCAGACAAACAGCTACGCGAAGGTGATGTTCGATTTGATACATAAATATCAGCCACAGATTGTTCTTTACGGAGCGACGATTACAGGTCGTGATTTGGCGCCGAGAATAGCAAGTGCTGCAAAAGCAGGGCTGACGGCTGATTGCACAGATTTGCAAATCGGCGACCATACGACGGCGGGTGATAAAAAGCTGCATAAGAATCTAATGTTTCAGATTCGGCCTGCCTTCGGCGGAAATATAATCGCTACGATTATCAATCACGACCGCTGGCCTCAAATGGCCACTGTTCGCGAAGGCGTTATGCCGATGCCGGAACCGAATGTAAAACACAAGGGTAAAATCATTCAAGAGAAGGTGCGAATTCCGCAACGAGAGCTGCCGTTTAAGATTCTCGAAGAACATAAACGAGCGAAAAAAGTCAATCTAAAAGCAGCGAGGATAATCGTTGCCGGCGGAGCAGGGGTCAGCAGTAAGGAAAATTTCAAGCTTGTCTGGGACCTTGCGAACTGTCTCGGAGCGGCGCCGGCTGCTTCCAGAGCGGCAGTTGATTTGGGCTTTATAGACCATGACCATCAGGTCGGCCAAACGGGTACGACGGTTCGGCCAAGCTTGTATATCGCGGTCGGAGTCAGCGGAGCAATTCAACATCAGGCGGGGATGAACCAGAGCCAGAAGATTGTTGCTATCAACAGCGACCCGGAGGCACCGATATTTCAGATTGCACATTACAAAATCGTCGGAGACTTAAATGAAGTTGTGCCGAGGATGATTAAAGCCATTAAAGAAAAAACGATATAGCCACGAAGACGCAAAGTCATGAAGAAAACAGTTAATTAGAGAATTAGTCAATTGATTGAATATCGAATATCGAACAAGGAATTCAGAATGTCGAAGTCTGGATTCCTGCTCCTTCGACTTTGCTCAGGACAGGTTTCGCAGGAATGACACTTAAAAAATCAGCGTCTTGGTGCCTTAGTGGCAAAAAGGAAAAGGTTATGGCAAACTTTTACAGGGATAATGAGGATATACAGTTTTTGTTCAGCCATATTGACGTCGGCAAACTGGCGGAGGTTTGCGAAGAGGACTTTCAGTTTGCAAGCGAATTCGATTATGCACCGGCTAATGCCGATGAGGCAATACAAAATTATCACTTAGTGCTGGACTCGCTGGG